>JBMOJU010000224.1:0-8841 GCA_049315625.1 Paracraurococcus sp. | reverse complement strand
ACCCCGGCCGACATGACCGCGATGATGATCGGCGAGCCGCAGGCGCCCTCGGAGCCCGAACGCATCGGCGCCGCCGAGCCTGAGCCGCGGCTCGAACTCCGCGGCGTGACAACGGCAGGCGACCAGGGCCGCGCCGGCCTGGCGATCGAGACGCTGGCGGTCCGCCCGCGCGAGATCGTCGGCATCGCCGGCGTCTCCGGCAACGGCCAGGCGACGCTCGTCGAGGTGCTGGGCGGCCAGCGCGCCCCCACCGGCGGCCAGGTGCTGGTCGAAGGCGCGCCCTATGATGGCAGCCGCGACCTGGCCCAGGCCCGCGCCGTCCGCGTCCTGCCGGAGGAGCCGCTCCGCAACGGCTGCGTCCCGCGGATGAGCGTGGCGGAGAACCTGAACCTGCGCGGCTTCGACCGCGACCCGGCGGGCGCCAAGCGCGGCTGGCTCGACCGCCGCGGCATGGTGGCGCGAGCGAAGCGGCTCATCGCCTCCTACCGCGTCCGCGCCCCCTCGTCGGAGGCGCCGATCGGCGTGCTCTCCGGCGGCAACGTCCAGCGCTGCGTCCTGGCGCGGGAGCTGGACGGGGAGGTCCGCCTGCTGATCGTCGCCAACCCCTGCTTTGGGCTCGACGTGAAGGCAGTGGCGGAGGTCCGGGCGCGGATCATGGCCGCCCGCAATGCCGGCGCCGCGGTGCTGCTGGTGTCGGAGGATCTGGACGAGATCCTGGAACTGGCCGACCGCATCGTCGTCATGCACGGCGGCAAGGTGGTGCACGAGACGCCAGGGCCCGGAGCCGATGCGCAATCCATCGGCGCGCACATGTTGGGGTCTCATTGACACCTAGGATAGTCTTGCGCGTCAATCTGCATTGACACCGGGTCGCAACAGACGCACATAATACCGTGGGCCGATGCGTCAGGCGCCGCCCTCCCGGCGCGCCCACCGACCGAAGGACGACGGATCCCATGTCAGAGGCCTCGGCCATGCCTGGCCGCTTCCACCGGACCCTGCCGGTGGCAGGATGACTCGCGTGAACATCGCCCAGCCCGACGTCACCCTGACGCTGGACATGGATGGCGTGATCCGCAGCGCCACTCTTTCGGATGCCATTCCGGGGGAGCAGGTGCAGGCCTGGCTGGGCCGCCCCTGGACCGAAACCGTGGGCACCGTCGGGGTCGACCGCGTCCGCAACATGGTGCAGGACGCCCGGGTGGCCGGCGTGTCCGCCTTTCACCAGCTCACCCAGCGCTTCCCCAGCGGCCTCGAACTGCCGATGGAATACACCACCATCCGGCTCGGCGGGCAGGCCGGGCTGATCGCGGTGGGCAAGAACCTCCAGGCCGTCGCCGAATTGCAGTCCCGCCTGCTCGCCGCCCAGCAGGCGCGCGAACAGGACTACTGGAAGCTGCGGGAGATCGAGACCCGCTCGCGCCTGCTATTCGATGCCTCCACCGAAGCCGTGCTGATGGTGCGCGCCGACACGCTGCGGGTGATGGAAGCCAACCCCGCCGCGATCCGCGCCCTCGGCATCGCCCCGGGGTGGGAGGTGATGAAGGAGGTCGCGCCGCGCGACCGGGATTCACTGGAAGCGATGCTGCTGCGGGTGCGCCGAATGGGCCGCGTCCCGGGGATCATGCTGCGGATGGGCCCGGATCGCGCGCAATGGACGGTCCGCGCCACGCTCATGGCCTCCGACCCCGCGCCGATCTTCCTGCTGCAATTCGCCGCGGTCGGCGTGGCGGCCAACCCGCCGCCGGCCGATGCGGTGCAGCTGGAGGAGCTGATCGAGCAACTGCCCGACGCCTTCCTCGTGCTCGACCATGACGGCGTGATCCGCCGCGCCAACCGTGCCTTCCTCGACCTCGCCCAGGCCGGCGCCTCCTCGCGCGTCATCGGCGAACGCCTGGACCGTTGGCTCTCCCGCCCCGGCGCGACGCTGTCGGTGCTGCTCAGCCAGTTGCAGCAATACGGCAGCGTCCGGCTGTTCGGCACCTCCCTGACCGGGGAGATGGGGTCGGAGGCGGAGATCGAGATCTCCGCCGTGCTCGGCGCCGGCGCCGCAGCGGACAACATCGCCGTGGTCATCCGCGACGTAAGCCGCCGCCTGGGCCAGAAGCCCGACAACGACCCGCTGCGCCTCGCCCTGGCCGATGTCGGCGCCCAGGTCGGCCGCACGCCGCTGCCGGCCCTGGTGCGAGACACCTCCGCGCTGATCGAACGGCACTGCATCGAGACCGCGCTGCAGTTGGCCAATGGCCGCCGCACCGCGGCCGCCGAGCTGCTCGGGCTCAGCCGCCAGAGCCTCTACATGAAGCTGTCCCGCTACGGCATCGACGGGGAGAGCGACAGCGGGCCGGACGCGCCGGGATGACCCGGACGGCGCCTCCTGCCGCGCCCCCTGCCCCCCTGGCAGCGCCGGCCTTCGGCGAGGCCGACCTGACGAATTGCGAGCGGGAGCAGATCCACCTCGCCGCGTCCATCCAGCCGCACGGCGCGCTGCTGCTGCTGCGCGAGCCCGATCTGGTCGTGGTGCAGGCCAGCGCCAACGCCGCGGCCATGCTTGGCACGACGCCGCTCGGCCGGCCGCTCGCCGCGCTGGGCGGCGATGCCGCGGCACGCATCGCGCCGCTCCTGTCGCAGCGTCTCGATACCATCCCGGCGGCGATCCGCTGCACCCTCGGCGCCCCCGCCCAGCCCTGCGACGCCCTGCTGCACCGGCCCGAGGGCGGCGGGGTGATCCTCGAACTCGAACGGTCCGGCGCCGCGCCGGACCTGTCCCGCCGGGTGGAGGCGGCGCTGCAGGCCATCCTCGGCGCTTATTCGCCGCGCATGCTGTTCGAGGAGGCGGCGCGCATCTTCCGCGACATTGCCGGCTACGACCGCGTCATGGTCTACCGCTTCGACGATGACGGCCATGGCGAGGTGGCGGCGGAGCAGCGGCGGCCCGACCTCGAGCCCTTCCTCGGCAACCGCTACCCGGCCTCCGACATCCCGCAGATCGCCCGCCGGCTCTATGTCCGCAACCGGGTGCGGGTGCTGGCCGATATCGGCTACACGCCCGTCCCGCTGGAGCCGCGGCTGTCCCCCTTCTCGGGCGCCGACCTCGACATGTCGCTCTGCGCGCTCCGCAGCATCTCGCCGCTGCATGTGCAGTACCTGAAGAACATGGGCGTCGGCGCGACGCTGGTCGCCTCGCTCATGGTCGGCGGCCGACTTTGGGGCCTTATCTCCTGCCACCATTACGCGCCGAAGCCGGTGCCCTTCCCGGTTCGCGCCGCCTGCGAATTACTGGCCGAGGCGGTCGGCACGCGGATCGCAGCACTCGAAAGCTTCGTCCAGGCGCAGGCGGAACTCTCCGTCCGCCGCCTGGAACAGCGGATGATCGAGGCGATCGGGCGGGAAGGCGACTGGCGCGGCGCGCTGTTCGACCAGCCGCAGACCCTGCTGCAGCCGCTGAACGCCAATGGCGCGGCGCTGCTGTTCGACGGCCAGGTGCTGGGCGCCGGCGAGGTGCCCGGCACCGCCGAACTGCGCGACCTCGGTGCCTGGCTGGATGCGCAGCGGCACGGGCCCGGGGATGTCCGCACCATCGCCCGCACCGCACTGGGGACCGAGGAGCCCCGCTTCGCCGCGCTGGCGCCGGGCGCCGCCGGGCTGCTGGCCACGCCGGTCTCCGAGGAGCCGGGTGAATGGTTGGTTTGGTTCCGCCCGGAACAGGTGCAGACGGTGATCTGGGGTGGCGACCCGTTCAAGCCGGTGATGGTCGGCAACGACCCGGCCCAGCTTTCGCCGCGGCGGTCCTTCGCAAAATGGCACCAGGTGGTGGAGGGCACGGCGGAGCGCTGGACCCCCACCGACCTCGCCACCGCCCGGCTGATCGGCGACACGGTCACCGACGTGGTGCTGCAATTCCGCGCCGTGCGGATGCTGATCGCGCTCGACCAGCTGGAGCAGGTGCGGCGCCAGGTCGGCGCGGCGGAGCAGCCCGCGGTGGTCGCCGATGCCGAGGGCAAGATCCTGCTGGCCAATGCCGCCTTCGCCCGGATGCTGCCCGGCGGCACCGATGCCGCGCCACGGGTGCTGGCCGACCTGCTGCCGCACTTCGCCGACCGCGCCGATGTGGCGATGCGCCTGCGCGACGTGCTGCAGAACGGCCGAAGCTGGCGTGGCGAGGTGCGGCTGCGGACCCATGACGCCGAGCGGCCGCTGCTGCTGCGGGCCGATCCGGTCTTCTCCTCGCCGGACCGGGTGCTCGGCTTCGTCTTCCTGTTCACCGACCTGTCCGACCGCAAGGCGGTGGAAACCGCCCGGCGGCGCTTCCAGGAAGGCTTGCTGGAAGGCCAGCGGCTGCGGGCCGGGCCGCTGGAATCGAAATCCGACCTAGTCTACCGCGCCCTGCTGCAGGCGGTGGTGGAGAATGCCCAGCTCGCCGCACTGGAAATCACCGAAGGGGTCGAACTGTCACGCATCCCGGAGATGCTCGACCAGGTCCGCGCCTCCGCCGCCCGCGCCGCCGAGGTGCTGGAAGGCCTGATCCGCCACGCCGCCCAGGACAGCACCGCGGAGAAAGACCAGGCGTGACACAACCCGCCACGGTCCGGGAGGCACTGCGGCAGGCGACGGACCCGATCCACGCCCGACTGCACGGCGTACCGGCGCTGCGTGCGCTGGCGGCCGGCTGCATCGACCGCGCCGGCTATGTGGCACTGCTACGCCGGATGCTCGGCTTCCATGCCGCCGTGGAGGCGGCGCTGGCCGTCGCCCCCTCCCTCGCTGCCTGGGACATCGATGTCAGGGAACGCCGCCGGGCCTGGCTGATCGAGGCCGATCTGGCGTGGCTGGGATTACCGGCCGGGCACGTCGCGCCCGCGCCGCTACCACCGCTCGGCAGCCCGGCGCGCGCGCTTGGCTGCCTCTATGTGTCGGAGGGCTCGACCCTCGGCGGCCGGCAATTGGCGCGGGCGCTCGACGCGCTGTTGCCGCCCGGTCCGGCGGGGCGCCGCTTCCTGCTGGGGCATGGAGAGGAGCATGGGGCGATGTGGCGGGCCTGCTGCGCCGCCCTCGAGACCTGCGGCGCCGACCCAGTGGCGCGGGCGGAGATGCTGGATGCCGCTGCCGGCACCTTCGCCGCCTTCGAGGCCTGGTTCGCCCCGGTGACGGAAGGGGTGGCCCTTCCGCCCGGCGACGGGTAGAGAGCGGGGCCATGCCGCGCATCCCCCATCCTCTCCTGATCCTGGCCGCGCTGCTGGCCGTCGTGCCGCGCGCCGGCGCGCAACTGCCGCCGCAATCCCAGGCCACCGCGCAGGCCGCGGCACCTGGCGCCAATCGCATCGTCGCCGTGGTGAACCAGGAGGTCGTGAGCCGGGCCGATGTCGCCGGCCGCGCCAGGCTGTTCGCGCTGAATGCCGGCATCGCCGTCGCGCCGGAGACCCTCGATCGGCTGGCACCGCAGGTCACCCGCCTGCTGATCGACGAACGCCTGCGCCTGCAGGAAGTGCAGCGCCGCCGCCTGCCGGTGACCGATGCCGATGTGGCCGATGCGGTCGGCGAGCTGGAGAAGCGCAACAACCTGCCGCCCGGCGCGCTGCGCGGGCAGCTGATGCAGATCGGCGTCGCTCCGCGGGTGCTGTACGACCAGATCCGCACCCAGATCGGCTGGGCCCGGCTGATCCGCCAGCAGCTCGGCCCGAATGCCGAGCCGGGTGCGGCCGAGGTCGAGGAGGCCGTCCGCAACAACAAGGCGCGGGCCGGCCAGCCGGAATTCCTCGTCTCCGAGATTTTCATTCCGCTCGACGATCCGGGCGCCGAAGCCGAGGTGCGCCGCTTCGTCGAGGACGTGGTCGGCCAGCTCCGGCGCGGCACCCCCTTCGCCATCGCCGCCACCCAATTCAGCCAGGCGCAGACCGCGCTCCAAGGCGGCGATCTGGGCTGGGTGCGGAAGGAGGAGGTGGACACCGAGGTCGCGGCCGTGCTGGACCGCATGCCGCCCGGCGCCATCAGCAACGCCATCCGGGTCCCCGGCGGCTTCCAGATCATCGCGTTGAGGCAGCGGCGGGAGACCGGCCGCGACCTGGCAACCATGATCACCATGCGGCAGGCCTTCTTTGGCTTCGCCGGCACGCTCGACCCCAATAACCCGACGCAGCAGCAGCGTGACCAGGTGGAGCGCGCGCAGAAGCTGGCCGCCGGTGCCCGCAGCTGCGATGCGATCGAACAGGCGGCCCGCGGCAGCGGCGGTGGCGACCGCCCGGTCGATCCCGGCGCGATCCGGCTGGAGACGGTGAACCCGCCGCCGCTGCGTAGCCTGCTGGCGGGCCTAAGCCCCGGCAAGGCATCCCAGCCGATCCTGACGCCGGACGGCGTGCTGGTGATGATGGTCTGCACGCGGGAGCAACGGAACCTGGCGGAGTTCACCCCGGACGACGCCAAGCAACAGATCCTGCGCGACCGGATCGAGAACCTGTCCCGCCAGGTGCAGCGCGATCTCCGCCGGCGGGCGCAGATCGAGATGCGGAGCTGACCGCCCCCGCGCTGCCATCCCTGCGGGACACGATCGCCCGGCATGGGCTGGACGCCCGCAAGTCGCTCGGCCAGCATTTCCTGCTGGATGAGGTGCTGTGCGGGCGGATCGCCGGCCTTGCCGGCGACCTGGCCGGGCGGCAGGTGCTGGAGGTTGGGCCCGGCCCGGGCGGCCTGACCCGGGCGCTGCTGGCCTCCGCCGCCGCCGCCGTTACCGCGGTGGAACTCGACCGCCGCGCGGTCGCCGCCCTGGCCGAGCTGGAAGCCGCGCATCCAGGCCGGCTGCGAGTGATCGAGGCCGATGCGCTGGGCATCGACGCGGCCGCGCTGCTGCCGGCGCCGCGGAAGATCATCGCCAACCTGCCCTACAATGTGGCGACGCCTCTGCTCGTCGGCTGGCTGCGCCACGCGGCTTCACTGGAGGGCATGGCGCTGATGTTCCAGCAGGAGGTGGCGGAGCGGATCTGCGCCGCCCCCGACACCGATGCCTATGGCCGCCTGGCGGTGCTGGCGCAGTGGCGCTGCCGCTGCACGCTGCTGCTGCGGCTGCCGCCCGGTGCCTTCAGCCCACCGCCCAAGGTCTGGTCGGCCGTGGTCGGCTTCGTCCCGCATCCAGAGGATCCGGGCGATGCGCTGTTCCGGGCGATGGAACGGCTGACCGCGGCCGCCTTCGGGCAGCGCCGGAAGATGCTGCGTGGCGCCCTGAAATCGCTGGGCGACGCCGAGGCGCTGCTGGACGCCGCGGGGATCGCCGGGCAGCGCCGGGCGGAAACGCTGACGGTCGCGGAATTCGACCGGATGGCGCGCGTGCTGCTGGCCCGCCAGGATCCAATGTAACAGAGCCACTGCGTATGAAATATCGCAATGGTAGCCATACCCTGATCGCTATGACATAGAACGAGCGAATTCGGGAGCGCGTTGAACCGCGCGAGAAGGGTCGGGGTTATGGCAACGATCTACGGCAGCAGCGCTGCGGATACCATTTCGCCTGCGGGCAATTCCGGTGCAGTGACTGGAACGACGCCCACCAGCGGGCCCGATTCCATCAGCGGTCTCGATGGCAATGATGTTCTCGATGGCAGTGGCGGGGCCAATGTCATTCTCGGTGGTGCTGGCGACGACACGATCTATGCAAGCGGCATCGGCGAGACGCTCGATGGCGGCGACGGGATCGATACCTACATCTATGCCGGCGTCGAATGGTCGGTCATCGATATCGGCCTGAATTTCGTCACCAAGGCGGGTGTGACGGACACGCTCGCCGGGTTCGAGCGCGGCTATGGCGGCAGCGGCAACGACACCGTCAAGGGCAGCGAGTTCGACAACACGCTGGGCGGCGGCCAGGGCAAGGATATCGTCGACGGCCGTGGCGGCTTCGACCTGGTCGACTACAGCGCCTCCTACAGCGGCGCGCCGACAATGGGCGCCATCGTCAACCTGTCTTCCGCGAGCGTCACCGTCGGCGGCACGACCTATGGGACGGGGACGGCGCGCGACGGCTGGGGTTCGATCGACACGTTGACGAATATCGAGGGCGCGATCGGCACCGCCTTCGCCGACACGCTGATTGGCCGGACCGACGCCGGTAGCAGCCTCGTCGGCGGCGCCGGCGATGACAGCCTCACCGGCTCGGGCGGTGCGAATACCCTGATCGGCGGCGCTGGCGACGATACCATCGCCTTCACCGGCTATACGGAATCCCTGTTGGGTGGCGACGGCAACGACACGTTAATCTACCGCGGCGCCCAGTCGCTCGTGATCGACCTCGGGACCGACAATTCGGGGCCCAACGGCTACAAGGGCTTCATTTCGAACTTCAGCGTCCTGAGCGACGTGTTCAGCGTCGAACGCGCCTATGGCAGTACCGGCGCCGACACCATCAAGGGCACCAACGGCGACGACACGCTGAGCGGCGACGCCGGCAACAACATCATCGATGGCCGCGCCGGCTTCAACACGCTGGACTACAGCACGTCCTACGTCGGCACCATCGCGGCCGCCGCCTTCGTCAATCTCTCGGCGACCGACCAGACGATCGGCGGTACCACAGTCGTGGCCGGGAAGGCCCGCAACCCCTGGGGTGGTACCGACAGCCTGACGAATGATACGAATGTCGTCACCATTGCCGGCGTCCTCGGGACCGCCTTCGCCGACACAATGGTGGGGTCGAACCAGGACAACCGCCTCGCCGGCGGTGACGGCAACGACACGCTCAACGGCAGCGGCGGCAACGACACGCTGCTCGGCGGCACCGGCGACGATACGCTGCGCGGCGGCGACGGCAACGACAGCGTCGATGGCGGCGCTGGCAACGACACGCTCGACACCACC
>JBMOJU010000628.1:0-2003 GCA_049315625.1 Paracraurococcus sp. | reverse complement strand
CCCCCTCTGCACTCCCCCGCCAGGGGCCGAAAGGCCTCCGGACACCGTGAGTCTGCCGGGTGACGGGCGGATTCGCCGAACTCGCCGCGCTGTCGAATTTCAGCTTTCTCGACGGCGCCTCGCATCCGCGGGAACTGGTCGCGGCAGCGAAGACGTTGGGCCATGCCGCCATCGGCATCGCCGACCACAATAGCTTTTCGGGACTGGTACGCGGCCTGGTCGCGGCGGAGCAGGCGGGGATCCCATTCGTCGCCGGCGCGCGCCTCACACTGCTGGATGGCTGCGAATACCTCGCCTGGCCGACCGACCGCGCCGCCTATGGCCGGCTCTCGCACCTGCTCTCCACCGGCCGCATGCACGCACCGAAGGGCGAATGTCACATCCCGCGCGATGCGCTGCTCGCCGCCGCGGATGGCCTGGTGCTCGCGCTGGTGCCGCCCGACACACCGGATGACGGCTTCGCCCAGCGGCTGCAACGCGACACCGCAGCGCTCCGGCGGCGCCTCGCCCTGCCGCTGTTCTGCGCCGCGCGGCACCGCTACCGCGGCGACGACCGCAAGCGGCTGGACCGTCTCGCCGCCATGGCCGGCGCCGCCGGCGTGCCGCTGCTCGCCGCCGGCGGCACCCGCTACCACCAGGCCGAACGCCGCCGCCTGGCCGACGTGCTCAGCGCCATCCGGCTCGGCACCACCGTCGACGCGCTGGGCTATACGGCGGAGCGCAACGCCGAGGCACATCTGAAACCGGCCGCCGAGATGCGCCGCCTCTTCGCCGGCCACGAGGACGCCATCGACGCCACACTGCGCGTCGTGGCCGCCTGCCGGTTTTCCCTGCGCGAGCTCGCCTATGAATACCCGGACGAGATCCTCGACCCCGGCCTGACGCCGCAGGAAACCCTGGCGACGCGCGTGGCGGAGGCCGCCGCGGCGAAATGGCCGGAGGGCGCGCCGGGCAAGGTCGCGGCGCAGCTCGACTACGAGCTCAACCTGATCGCGCGCATGGGCTACGCGCCCTATTTCCTGACGGTGCACGAGATCGTCCGCTTCGCGGTCGGCGAGGGCATCCTCTGCCAGGGCCGCGGCTCGGCAGCGAATTCGGCGGTGTGTTACGTGCTCGGCATCACCTCGGTCGACCCGACCAAGCACACGCTGCTGTTCGAACGCTTCATCAGCGAATCCCGCAACGAGCCGCCCGACATCGACGTCGACTTCGAGCACGAGCGGCGCGAGGAGGTGATCCAGCACATCTACGAACGCTACGGCCGGGACCGCGCGGCGATCGCCGCCACCATCATCCGTTACCGCGACCGCAGCGCCATCCGCGAAGTCGGCAAGGCGATGGGCCTGTCGGAGGACGTCACCGGCCGCCTGGCGAAATCCGTCTGGGGCGCCGGCGCCGCCTCCATCGCCGAGATCGCCGCCGACCAGGGGCTGAAGCCCGACGACGATCCGCGCCTGGCGCTGGCCTGCGCGCTGACCGAGGAGCTGATGGACTTCCCGCGCCACCTGGCGACGCATGTCGGCGGCTTCGTCATCACCCGCGGGAAGCTCACGGAACTCGCGGTGGTGACCAAGGCGGCGATGGTCGACCGCCACACCATCGAATGGGACAAGGACGACATCGAGGCGCTGAAGATCCTCAAGGTCGACGTGCTCGGCCTGGGGATGCTGTCCTGCATCCGCCGCGCCTTCGACCTGGTCGCGCTGCATGGCGGGGCACGGCTGACCCTGCAATCCGTGCCGCAGGACGACCCGGCGACCTACGCCATGCTGCGCCGGGCGGATTCCATCGGCGTCTTCCAGGTGGAGAGCCGGGCGCAGATGAACATGCTGCCCCGCCTGCGGCCGAAGGAATTCTACGACCTGGTCATCCAGGTGGCGATCGTCCGGCCCGGCCCGATCCAGGGCGACATGGTCCATCCCTATCTGCGGCGCCGGAACAACGAGGAGGAGCCGGACTACCCGTCCCCCGCGCTGCGCCCGGTGCTGGAGAAGACCCTCGGC
>JBMOJU010000627.1:0-2005 GCA_049315625.1 Paracraurococcus sp. | reverse complement strand
GACGTGCCGGGCACCGTCGACCAGCCGGCGCGGCGCTACCGCGCGTTCACCGTTGGACCCGACTGCCTCTCCAAGCCGCAGGCCCAGTCGGAACGCCGAGCGAACGAGTTCATGGGAGCGCTGCTGGTGCCGCCACACGCCCTGCATCTGCGGCTTGTCCAGTGTGCCCGCGCCGAGGGGGTGCGCATGGTCCACGCACCCCATCGCGGCCGGCCGGGCCTGCGCGTTCTCGCGTCGGAGACGCACCCGGAGGCGCTCGCCGGGCTCACCGCGGTGCTGGCTGGCGACTTCGGCGTGTCGGATCGATTCATCGCAGTGCGGCTACGCCGGTATCGTCTCATCGTGGGAGATGATCGATGAGCTTCGGTGCCGCGATCCGGGCACGCCGGACGGAACTCGGCATCGGGCTGATGGACATGGCCGAACGCCTCGGCGTCTCCGCCCCCTACTGGTCGCGCATCGAGCGGGAACTGGAGAGCCCGCCGCGCGACCAGCTCATCGAGCGGGCGGCGGCCATCCTGGGGATGCAGATGGACGATCTGTTCGTGATGGCACAGCGCCTGCCACCGGACATGCGCACCGACATGGAGAAGGTCGTGCGTACCTACCGCCGGCTGCGCTCAACGCATGGGAGGTGAGGAATGACGAAGGCATTGCCACGCAAGCCATTCTACAGCCTGATGGAGGCATGCGAGCGCTGGGGGATCAGCGTCTCGGACGCTGCCGCCTACGTGCTGGAGGCTGAGCTCGTGCTGTCCTACGCGGTGGCGGCGCTGAAGGTCGAGGTCAGCGAACGCGATCATGATGCCGATGGGGTCCCATTCCTCATTCCATGCGGCCAGCGGCGCCATGTCGGAACGCTCGACCTGCACCGTGTCGACGCGTTCCATGTCCTGACGCAGGGAGCGGAGATGGTCGCGCGGTTCTTCTCGACCGATGGTGAGGTGATGGAGCCGCTCGATGATGCCGGCGAACGCTGCCTCGTCGCTGTGGAGCGATCGGCGCTGGCGGTTCGGCACGCAGAGTTCGAGCGCTTCGAGGCCCAGCAGGTGCGGCTGCCTTCCCTGGATCGAACCGCGGCGGACCCAGACAAGGGCTCACGGCGGGGCCGCGGGGCGCCGAAGAAATTCGACTTTGAGGGCGTGCTGTGCGCCATGATCGTTCTGGTCAACGCAGAGGGGGTGCCAGCGACGCAAGCCGAGATGATCAACAAGATGCGCGCCTGGTTCGAACAGCGGCTGGGGCCTGACAACGTGCCCTGTGACAGTTCCATCAAGCTGCGGGTGGTGCGGTTCTGGGACCACATCAAGCCGGACACGAAGAAGCCGTCCGCGCTGCAGGACATTCATGCCGCGCAGCGCCGCGCCGCGGACGGCGGTCGGCGTGAGACTGTGCGGGGGCGTCGTCCGTAAAGAATGGGCAGGACAATGCGTGATGGAACACGATGCCCCTGCCCATCCCCACCAGCCCAAACCAACACCTCCCGCCCCATCTCCAGGAAGTCTGTGGCCTCCTGGCCCGCGGCCTGCTGCGGCTGCGCAGCCGCACTGCTGCGGAAACTGCACGTGACGCCGCGGACCGTGGAGAGCGGTTGCTACACTTCTCGGCACCCCAGCGCGTGGATGCGAACCGGACCAACCGGAGAGTCGCATGACGCGCAACACGAAGCCCACACCCGCTGCCCCAGCAGCATTTACCGCTCCCGCCATCCCGCCGGCCGACGTCCTGGGGCGACTCTCCGCCTTGAAGACCGCCGCCACGCCGACGCTGAAGCAGCAGTGGCGGGAGTTGTTTGGCGCTGAGCCGCCGCCCTACAACAGGCGCTTCCTTGAGAGCCGCCTGGCATACCGGGTGCAGGAGCTCGCCTATGGCGGCCTGAAGCCTGAGACGCTGGCCCGGCTCGAGGCGCTGGGGGAGCAGTTCGATGGTGGCAAGGTGGCTGTCCGGCGCATGCGCGGCGACGACAAGCCGATCGCCGGCACGCAGCTGATCCGCGAATACCAGG
>JBMOJU010000626.1:0-2009 GCA_049315625.1 Paracraurococcus sp. | reverse complement strand
AGGCTCCAGGCACCCGCGAGGCGTTCCTGCGTTGAGGGATCATCCCCTCCCGCAGGACCCCGCATGCCCCGCCGCTCCGCCGCGCTTCTCCTCCTCCTCGCCCTCGCCGCCTGCGGCGACGAGGCCACCCAAACCGTCGCCGAAGGGCAGGGGCCCTCGCCCAAGCTGCCGCCGCCGAATTCGAGCCTGATCCCAACCATCGCCATCGCCCCGGCCCGCGGCTGGGCCGATGGCGCCATGCCGAAGCCGGCCGAGGGCCTCCGCGTCGCCGCCTTCGCCACCGGCCTCGACCACCCGCGGCAACTCCTCGTCCTGCCCAATGGCGACGTCCTCGTCGCCGAGACCAACGGCCCGACGCGGCCGGAGGACGGCAAGGGCGTCCGCGGCTGGGTCCAGGGCATCGTCCAGGGCTGGGCCGGCGCCAGGACCGACAGTGCCAACCGCATCACCCTGCTGCGCGACGCCGACCATGACGGCCGCGCCGAGACGCGGGAGGTGCTGCTCTCCGGCCTCAACTCCCCCTACGGCATGGCCCTGGTGGGGGAGAACCTCTACGTCGCCGACACCGATGCCCTGCTGCGCTTTCCCTACCGCGCCGGCGAGACCCGCATCACCGCCCCCGGCGAGAAGGTCACCGACCTGCCCGGCGGACCGCTGAACCACCACTGGACCAAGAACGTCATCGCCTCCGCGGATGGCGCGAAGCTCTACGTCGCCGTCGGCTCCAACAGCAACGTCGGCGAGAACGGGCTGGCGGCCGAGCACGAGCGCGCCGCGGTCTGGGAGGTGGATGCGAAGACCGGCACCCACCGCATCTTCGCCTCCGGCACCCGCAACCCGGTCGGCCTGGCCTGGGAGCCGCGCAGCAAGGTGCTCTGGACCGCGGTGAACGAGCGCGACGAACTCGGCAGCGACCTGGTGCCGGACTACATGACCGGCCTCAAGGACGGCGCCTTCTACGGCTGGCCCTTCAGCTATTATGGCCAGCACGTCGATACCCGGCCGCCGGCGAACCCGGCGATGGTGGCCAAGGCCATCCCGCCCGACTACGCGCTCGGCCCGCACACCGCCTCGCTCGGCCTGGCCTTCGCGCCGGATGCCGACGGCCTGCCGGCGCCCTACCAGGACGGCGCCTTCATCGGCCAGCACGGCTCGTGGAACCGCAAGCCGCCCTCCGGCTACAAGGTGATCTTCGTGCCCTTCCAGGATGGCAGGCCGGCCGGAATGCCGCTCGATATCCTGACCGGCTTCCTCGATGCCGAGGGCAAGGCGCAGGGCCGCCCGGTCGGGGTCGCACCGGATGGACGCGGCGGGCTGCTGGTGGCGGATGATGTCGGCAACGCGGTGTGGCGGGTCAGCGCCGCCGGTGGTATTGCCCAGCGCTGAGCCTGCCCGCCATCCGGGCAATCGACCCAGGAAATGGGCAGAAGGCGGACTGAATTTCCCCCTCTGCCCGCATTCCGGCAGACGGCAGCGGACGATTCACTGGCGCGCCCCGCCTTCGCAGGTGCACCATGCCGCCATGCCGGACATCGCGCCCGATCCGCTCCAGGAACTCCTCGCCCGCCTGCGGGAGGCCCGCGCCGCCGCCGCGCAGGACCCCTTCGGCGATCCCGTCCTCCTCATCGCGCTGGCGATCAGCCGGCGAATGGATGACGGCCAGCTCGACCTCGGGGGGCTGGCCGACATGGTCCAGCGCCTCTCCGACGCCGCCGCCGCGGATCGCGCGAAGCGGCTGGCGGCCTATGTCGGCCTCGATGGCGGCACGCCCAGCCTGGCGGCGCTGGCCGAACGCCTGGTCCGGCCGGACCCCGAGGACAGCCCGATCCCCTTTGCGCGCTTCCGCGCCCTGGTGGAGACGCCACGCTTCGCCGCGGTCTTCACCGCCCACCCGACCTTCTCGCTGCCGTATGAGACCGGCGTCGCCCTGGCCGAGGCCGCGAGCGGCGCCGACTTCCCGACCGGCCTGCCGCACCGCCCCTCCGCCCCGACGCTCGCCGAGGAATTCC
>JBMOJU010000625.1:0-2009 GCA_049315625.1 Paracraurococcus sp. | reverse complement strand
GCGGGGCTTGTCGTCAAGACGAAGAGCGAGAGGGTGGCGGCTGTCGCCGTGACGGATTTGGAGGCCGAGAGAGAGGCTCGCGGCCCGGCCGTCATGGAGATCCGCCATGACCCGATCGAGGATGCAGACCGCCGCGCGGGGAGACGGCGTTTCCGACCGCACGACCCTCTACGACGAGATCACCGCCAGGATCATCGCCGAGCTGGAAGTCGGGCGCCTGCCCTGGGTGCAGCCCTGGGGCACCGCCGCGGTGGCCGCGGCGCTCGCCCTGCCGCAGAACGCCGCCACCGGCCGGCGCTACTCCGGCATCAACGTGCTGATTCTCTGGGGCGCGGTCGTCGAACGCGGCTTCGCCGGCCAGAGCTGGCTGACCTTCCGCCAGGCCCTGGCGCTCGGCGGCCATGTCCGCAAGGGCGAGCGCGGCACCACCGTCGTCTATGCGGACCGCTTCGTGCCGGATGCCGAGCGTGACCGTGCCCGCGATACCGGCCAGGACGCGAAGGCTATCCCCTTCCTGAAGCGCTTCACGGTCTTCAACGCCGAGCAATGCGATGGCCTGCCAGAGGGGCTGGTCGCCGCGGCACCGCCGGTCGACGAGGCGCTGATCGATCCCGAGGTCAGGGCGTTGATTGCCGCCGCGGGCGTCGATCTCCGGATCGGCGGCGAGCGCGCCTTCTACGACATCGCCGGCGACTACGTGCGTGTGCCGCCGCCGCAGGCCTACTTCCAGCCGATCGACTGGCACCGCACCGCTTTGCATGAATGCGGACATTGGAGTGGAGCGTCCCACCGCCTGGCGCGCGATATCGGCGGCGGCTTCGGCTCGAAGCCCTATGCGCAGGAGGAGCTGGTCGCCGAGATGACGGCGGCCTTCACCTGCGCCGCGTTCGGCATCGTGCCGACGGTCCGGCATGCCGACTACATCGGCTCCTGGCTGGAGGTGCTGCGCGAGGACAACCGCGCCATCCTCCGCGCCGCAAGCGCCGCCTCCAAGGCGGCCGACTACCTGCTCGCCTTCCGGCCAGGCGGAGCGAGCGCGCGCGAGGCGACGAAGACTTCGGAGGCGGTGGCGTGACCCGCAGGAGGTCCCGCGCGCCGGGGCGCTGAGCCGCCACGCGCGCCGCGCTCGGAGGCGGGAGAGGGAGAGGGTGGAGGGGGATTTCGTGACGGGTTGCAGGGTCGAGAGAGAGGCTCCCGACCGGCCCGTCCTGGAGAACCCCCATGGCGAATCCCACCCCCAAGCTCGCGCTCTCCGCCTCGCGCGACATCCCCTTCAACCGCCTCGTGCTCAGCCAGGCCAATGTCCGCCGCGTCAAGGCCGGCATCGCGGTCGAGGAGCTGGCCGAGGACATCGCCCGGCGCACCCTGCTGCAGAGCCTGACGGTCCGCCCGGTGCTGGACGAGGCCGGAGCCGAGACCGGGATGTTCGAGGTGCCCTCCGGCGGCCGCCGCTACCGCGCCCTCGAACTGCTGGTGAAGCAGAAGCGCCTCGCCCGCACCGCGCCGATCCCCTGCGTGATCCGCACCGAGGGCATCGCTGAGGAGGACAGCCTGGCCGAGAACGTGCAGCGCGCACCGCTGCATCCGCTCGACCAGTTCCGTGCCTTCCTGACACTGCGGGAGAAGGGCCGCTCGGAGGAGGAGATCGCCGCGGCGTTCTTCATCTCGGTCGCGGTGGTGCGCCAGCGGCTGCGGCTCGCCGCCATCTCGCCGCGGCTGCTCGAGGTCTACGCCGAGGAGGACATAACGCTTGACCAGCTGATGGCCTTCACGGTCAGCCCCGACCATGAGCGCCAGGAGCAGGTCTGGGAGGCGCTGCAGCGCTCCTACACCAAAGAACCCTACCACATCCGTCGGCTGCTGACCGAGGGCGCCGTGCGCGCGGCCGACAAGCGGGCGCAGTTCATCGGCGCCGCGGCCTATGAGGCGGCGGGCGGGGTGATCCTGCGCGACCTGTTCCAGTCCGACGACGGCGGCTGGCTGAAGGATCCGGTGCTGCTCGACCGCCT
>JBMOJU010000011.1:0-34656 GCA_049315625.1 Paracraurococcus sp. | reverse complement strand
GCCGCATGCGCCTGCCCCGCCGAAGCCTGCTCGCCGCCACCGCCCTGGCCGCGGCCTCTGCTGCCGCTTATTATTGGTGGCCTCGGTCGGGCGGGGACCAAGGTCCACCCGAACCCGATGCCCCCGAGCCCCCGCGTGCGGGGGACGCGGATCTCCGCCTGGCGGAGCGCGGCATCGGCAATCCGACCGCACCGGTGAAGGTGATCGAGTTCTTCTCGCTCACCTGCAGCCACTGCGCCGCCTTCCATCGGGATACCTACCCGCGGGTCAAGAAGGAGCTGGTGGAGACCGGCGCCATCCGGCTGATCTGGCGGGACTTCCCGCTCGACCAGGTGGCGCTCACCGCCGCCGCAGTCGCCCGCTCCCTGCCCGCCGAGCGGTACGACGGCTTCGTCAGCGCGCTGTTCGCCAGCCAGGACCGCTGGGCGTTCACCCGCGGCGACCCCTTCGCCGAACTGGCGAAGATGGCGGCGCTGGCCGGCATGCCCAAATCCCAATTCGACGAGGTGCAGAAAGATGAGCCGCTGAAGCGCGCCATCCTCGAACAGCGCGTGGTCGCGGAGAAGGAGTTCAGCGTGCAGGCCACGCCGAGTTTCTCCTTCCAGGGCGGCGGGACGATCCGCAACCAGTCCGGCAACATGCCCTTCGAGCGCTTCCAGGCCCTGATCCAGGAAGTGAAGCCGGTTTGAGCGACGACGCCGCCGCGCCCGGGCCGGACGCGACGCAGGCGGCGGCCCGCGCCGCCCTGCGCGCCACGCTCGCGCGGCTGCGGATCGCCGGCTTCAAGAGCTTCGCCGAATCGACGGTGGTCGAGGTCCTGCCGGGCCTGACCGGCATCGTCGGGCCGAATGGCTGCGGCAAGTCGAACGTCGTGGAAGCCCTGCGCTGGGCGATGGGCGAGACCTCCGCGCGCTCGATGCGCGGCGGCGAAATGGACGACGTGATCTTCGCCGGCACGGCGACCCGGCCGGGCCGCAACCTGGCCGAGGTCACGCTGTACCTTGAGGAAGCCGCCGGCCTGGCGCCGCCGCCGCATGCCGAGGCGGAAGACCTGGAGATCACACGCAAGATCGCCCGCGGCGAGGGCTCCTCCTTCCGCGTCAACGGGCGGGAGGTCCGGGCGCGCGACGTCCAGACCATGTTCGCCGATATCGGCTCCGGCGCCCGGGCTTCGGCCATGGTCAGCCAGGGCCGGGTCGCCGCCATCATCGGCGCCAAGCCGGAGGAACGCCGGCAGGTGCTCGAAGAGGCCGCCGGCATCAGCGGGCTGCGCGCCCGGCGGCACGAGGCCGAGCTCAAGCTGCGCCAGGCCGAGACCAACCTCACGCGGGCGGAGGACCTGCTCGGCCAGTTGGACGTGCAGCGGCAATCGCTGCAGCGCCAGGCCCGGCAGGCCAACCGCTACCGCAACCTCTCCGGCCTGGTGCGGCAGGCCGAGGCCGAGTGGCTGTCGCTGCTGCACGCCCGGGCCGAAGCCGCGCTGGCGGTCGCCCGGGCAGGCTTCGCCGCGGCGCTTGCAGCGACGCAGCGCGCCGAGGCTGAGGCCACGGCGACCGCGCTGCGCAGCCACGCCGCCGAGCAGGCCCTGACCGCCGGGCTGCGGGAGGCGGAGTCGCAGGCCCGCACCGCGCTGGAACGCCGCCGCGTGGAGTCGGAGGGGCTGGAGGCCGAGGAGCAGCGCGCCCGCACCGCGCTCGAAGCGGCCGAGGCGCGGCTCGGCCAGATCGGCCGCGACCTCGCGCATGCCGAGGCCGTCGAGGCCGATGCCGCCGCGGCCGAGCGTCGGCTTTGTGCCGAACAGGATCGGCTGGAGGCCGATACGGCCAGCCTGCCGGAGCGCCTCGCGGCAGCCGAGGCGGCCTTGCGGGAGGCGACCGAGAGCGCCCGGGTCGCCGAGCGTGCCGCCAACCTGGCAACCGAGGAGGCAGCCTCGCTGGCCGCCCGGGTGAACGCCGCCGGGATCGAGCTGGACGTCGCCGGACAGCGCGCCCGGCGGCTCGGCGCGCAATGGACGGCGGCAACCGCCGAGCACGCGACCGCGCTGGCGGCGCGGATCGCACCGGACCGGCTTGCCGCGGCGCAGGATGCGGTGGCGGCGGCCGAGCAGGATTTCATCGCGTCCCGCGCCAGGCTGGCCGCGGCCGAGACGGCCCGCGCCGCGGCGCAGGAGGCGCATGCCGCCGCCCGGCGCGAGGCGGCGGGCGCCGCGGCCGAAGCCGGCCGCGCCGGCGCCGCGCTGACCGAGGCGGAACAGCGCGCCGGCCGCATCGCCGCGCAGCATGCAGCGGTCGCCCGCGACCACGCAGCGGCGCTGGCCGCCCAGATCCCGGCCGATCGGCTGGCCGCGGCCCAGGCCGCTGCCGCTGCCGCCGAGGCGGAGCTGGCCGGCTGCCGGGCCGCGCTGGAGGCGGCCGAAGCGGCGCGCGCCGCGGCGCGCGACGCCCATGCCGCGGCCCGGCGGCGCATCGCCGATGCCGAGGCGGCCCGGCAGCGCGCCGTGGCCGAGGCCGCCGCCGCCGCTCAGCGGGCCGAGCAGGCGCGCGCCCAGCATGGCCGTTTGGCGGGCCAGCTCGAAGCGGCCCGTGCCGCGCTGCTACCGGCGGACCTAGTCGCTGCCGCCCAGGCGGAGGCCGTGGCGGCCGAAGCGGCGCTCGCCGCTGCCCTCGCGGCAGTGGCGGAGGCCGAGGCCGTGCGGTCCACGGCGGACACCCGCCACGGCGCGGCCCGTAGCGCCGCCGCCGAGGCGGAGGGGGCCGTGGCCCGTTCCGTCGCCGAGGTCCAGGCGCTGGCCGAGACCCTGGCCGCCGGCGCGGTGCCCGGCAGCGCGGCGCCGCCGGTGCTGGACGCGGTCTCGGTGCCGGCGGGGCTGGAAGCGGCGCTGGGCGCGGCGCTGGGCGAGGCGCTGGACAGCCCGGCCGACGCCGCCGCGGCGCGCCACTGGCGCGCCCTGCCGCCCTTCGCAGCGCCACCCGGATTGCCCGGCGGGCTGACGCCGCTGGCAGCGCTGATCGAGGCGCCGCCGGCGCTCGCCCGCGCCCTGTCGCAGGTCGGGTTGCTGCCGGAGGGCGGCGACGGCGCCGGGTTGCAGGCGAGCCTGGCCCCGGGCCAAGCGGTTGTGGCGCAGGACGGCGCGGTCTGGCGCTGGGACGGCCATACCGCCCGGGCGGATGCACCTAATCCGGGCGCCGTCCGTCTGCAGCAACGCAACCGGCTGCGCGCGGCCGAGGCAAAGTTGGCGACCGCCCGTGCCGGGACCGCGGCAGTCCTTCGAGACCGCGCCACCGCCGAACGCGCCGAGGCCGTGGCGACCGAGGCCGAGACCGCAGCGCGCGAGGTGCGGCGCCTTGCCGAGGCCCGGCTGACCGCCGCGCGGGCCGAGGCGAGCCGCCTCGCCGCCGCTGCGGCCGAGGCCGAAAGCCGGCTCGGTGCCATGGCGCCGCAACTGGCCAGCCTTGCCGCCGAATGCGCCGAGGCGGAGGCCGCGGCTGCCTCGGCCGCCGCCGCGCTCGCCGCACTGCCCGGCCCGGAAGCCGCAATCGCCGACTACGACGCCGCCACCCTGGCCGAGACCGCCGCTGCCGCCGCCGAGACCGAGGCGCGCGATGCCCGGGCCGAGGCGGAGATGGGGCTGCAGCGGAGCCGTGGTGCGGCCAACAACCAGGCCGCTGCCGCGGCGCAGGCGGAGAGCCGGCTCGGCGCGCTGGCACCGCAGCTCGAACGGCTGAGCGCCGAGCGGGCCGAAGCGGAGGCCCGGCTGGACGCCGCCCGGAGCGTCGTCGGGGCGCTGCCGGATCTCGATGCGCTGCGCGCCGCGGTGCGCGACGCCGCGGCGCGCGACGCGGGCTCCCTGGCGGCCGAGGCGGCCGCCCGCGCCGCCCGCGCGGCCGCCGAGACCGCGCAGGACGCCGCGCGCGCCGAGGCGGCCCGCCTGACGAATGCCGCCGCTCAGGCGGAGAACCGGATCGCGGCCCTGGCGCCGCAGCTCGAACGGCTGGCCGGGGAGGCCGAGGAGGCCGAGGCAGCGGTCACCCGGGCGCGGGCGGCGCAGGCCGGGCTGCCCGAGCTGGCGGCGATCCGCGCCGGCGTGGACCGGGCGCGCGAGGCGCTCTCGGCGGCGCGGGTTGGCGAGGTGGCGGCGCTGGAAGGGATGGCGGGGCTGCGCGCCGAACGTGACCGCATCGCCTCCCGCCGGGCATCGGCGGCGACCGAACGGGCGGATTGGGCAGCCCGCCGGGAGGATGCCGCCAGCCGGCGCGAGGCGCTGGCCGCCCGCGCCGCCGAAGCGCAGGCCGAGCGCGACGCACTGGCGCCGCTGCCCGAGGCCGCCGCCGCCCGCCGCCGCCAAGGCGGCGCGGCCCTGGCCGAGGTGGAGGCGACGCATGCCGCGGCAGCCCGGGCCCTGGCCACCGCCGAAGCCGAGCGCCGGGACGCCGCCGAGGCGCGCCGCGCCGCGGATGCCGGCTTCGCCACGGCACGCGAGGCGCAGCTCCGCGCCGAGGGCGCCACCGAGCAGGCCGCGACCGCGGCGGACGCGGTGCGTGATCGCGTGGTGGAACGGCTGGGCGAGGAGGCGGCGCTGCCGCCGCCCGAGGAACTCTCCGACGCCGCGGAGGAGCGCGCCCGGCGCAAGCTGGAACGCCTGGCGCGGGAGCGGGAGGAGATGGGCCCGGTCAACCTCCGCGCCGATGTCGAGATGGCGGAGATCGAGGCCCGCATCACCGACATCACCCGCGAGCGGGAGGAGATCGGGGCCGCCATCGCCAAGCTGCGCGGCTCGATCGGCCATTTGAACCGGGAGGGGCGGGAGCGGCTGCGCGCGGTGTTCGACCGGGTGGATGCCGAATTCCGCAGCCTCTTCGGCCGGCTGTTCGGCGGCGGCAGGGCGCATCTGGCGCTGGTCGGCAGCGACGATGCGTTGGAAGCGGGGCTCGAGATCTATGCCGAGCCGCCGGGCAAGAAGCTTTCGGCGCTGAGCCTGCTGTCGGGCGGCGAGCAGGCGCTGACCGCGCTTTCCCTGATTTTCGCCGTGTTCCGCTGCCACCCGGCGCCGGTCTGCGTGCTGGACGAGGTGGATGCGCCGCTCGACGACGCCAACGTGGAACGGCTCTGCGACCTGCTGGATGCGATGGCGGCGGAGAGCGGCACACGGTTCCTGGTGGTGACGCACCACCCGCTGACCATGGCGCGGATGCACCGGCTCTATGGCGTGACGATGCAGGAACGCGGCGTCAGCCGATTGCTGAGCGTCGATCTCGGCCGGGCGGTGGAGATGGCGGAAGGGCCGAAGGCGGCGGAGTAGCGGCGGCAGCCTCGCCGCCGTGCGCCGTCCTACGGCATCGCGCCCTGCTTCAGCGTCGTCCGGAAGAAGCCGACGACCGCGCGGTTGAGCTCGCGGTGGAAGGCGGCGCGGTCGAAGCCCGCGGCATCCGTGCAGATCTCCGGCACCGCGGCGGCCATCCCATCGGGACAGGGCGCCAGGAAGGCATAGTGCCCGGCCCGCGGCACAACATGCATCTCGGGCGGCCGCGGCAGGGAGCGGCGCACCAGCTCGGCATTCCAGGGGTGCTGCAGGACCTCATCCGCCGCAGGGCGCCAGAGCTGCACGGGCACCTCCAGCCCCGCCAGGCCACGGCCGATGAACGACCAGCCGAGCGCCGGCGCCACCGCGACCACGGCGCGGAGCCGCGTCTCCCGCACCCATTCCGCGCGCTGGTCGGCCTCCGTCGGGTTGGGCTTCGCAAGGCGGCAGGACGGGTCGGACGGCTGGGTGGCGCAATGCAGCCGGCCGCGGGCAATGTCCGGCGTGCCGCCGGCCGCGGCGAGCACGGTGAAGCCGCCGGCGGAGAAGCCGAAGGCGCCCACCCGGCCGGGATCGAGCTTCGCGTGATCCGGCCATTCCGCCAGCAGCCAGTCCAGCACCAGCTTGAGGTGCCGGGTGCGCTCGCCGAAGCCGCGCGCCGCGCCGGAATAGGACTGGTCGCGGATGTTGTCGCCGGTATGGAGCACCCCGATGGCGACGAACCCGGCCGCAGCCAGGGCATGGGCGGTGTCCCAATGCCCGGCATAGCTGCCGCCGGTGCCGTGCGAGATCAGCACGACCGGCAGCCGGTTGCCGCGCAGGGCGCCGCCCGGCGCCACGACCTGCCGGTAGGGCCAGAGCATCTGCGGCGAGGCCGGGGCATCCGAGGGATACCAGATGCCGACCTCGATCGGCCGGTCGGCGGGGTCCGGCACCTCGGCCTGCTGAAAGCCGACCGCCCCCGCCGGCAGCGCGGCCAGCAGCAGGATCAGGAGAAGGACGAGACGGGCCATCGGCTTTGCTCCCGGGCAGTCCGAACCCGTCTCCCACCGGGCGCGGCCGCTGTCCACCGCGCCGAGGCGTCAGAACAGCCGCAGCAGCACCAGGGCTGCGACCGCGGTGAACAGCCCCTGCGCGAGCCCGAGCGGCAGCGCGGTCGGTGGAATTGGGCGGGGCGGGCATGCAGTGCTCCCGTGGCGTGCGGCGCGAAGCAAGGCGCGACGGGCTGAATTCCACCTTCCCGTGCAATTCGGCGGCCGCGTCGCGCCATCGTCACGGGATTCCGCTTGATCCCGCGCGCGACAGGGCGGTTGCTGCATCATGCCATTCCGCCCTTTCCGAGTCTTCGAACGCCTCATCGACCCCGTCGCCCCGCCAGGCGCCCAGGCCGCGCGCCTGTTCGGCGCGCCGGTGCCGGAGACCGCGCCGCCGCGCACGCTGCTGGGCTTCTACTGGCACTTCCTGAAGCAGACCCGGGGCCTGTTCGCCGCGCTGTTCGTCGCCGGGTTCCTGGTGGCGCTGATGGATGCGGCGATCCCGACCATGATCGGCAAGCTGATCGGCCTGCTGACGACGCATGCGCCCGACCGGCTCTGGACCGAGGCCTGGCCGATGCTGGTAGGCATGGGCGCGCTGATCCTGATCGGCCGGCCGGTGGCGCTGCTGCTGCAGAACCTGATCACCCAGCAGGGCATCAACGGCAACGTCACCTCGTTGATCCGCTGGCAGAGCCATTGGCAGGTGGTCCGCCAGGGCCTGCCCTTCTTCCAGGAAGATTTCGCCGGCCGCATCGCCAACCGCGTCATGCAGGCCGGGCCGGCGCTGCGCGAAAGCGTGGTGCAGGTGATCAACGCGGTCTGGTACATCCTGGTCTACGGCACCGCGGCTGTGGTGCTGCTGGCCAGCACCGATTGGCGGCTGGCCCTGCCGATCGCCGCCTGGTTCCCCTGCTACGCCCTGCTGCTGCGGTTCCTGGTGCCGCGCATGCGCGACCGCTCGCGGGAGGCCTCGGCCCAGCGCAGCCTGCTGACCGGGCGGATCGTCGACAGCTACACCAACATCCAGACGGTGAAGCTGTTCGCCCGGGCACGGGAGGAGGACGCTTTCGTGCGTGAGGGGCTGCTCGGCCTGACCGCGGCCTTCCAGCGGCAGATGCGGCTGGTCACCATCAACGGCTTCGCCCTCGCCACGCTGAACGCGGCGATGATCACCAGCATGGCGGCCATCGCGGTGTGGCTCTGGACCGAAGGCGCGATCGAGGTCGCGGCGGTGGCGACGGCCCTGCCGATGGCGTGGCAGATCGCCAACATCTCCGGCTGGGTCGCCTTCAACGTCACCTCGATCTTCGAGAATCTGGGCGTGGTGCAGGAGAGCATGGGCTCGATCGCGGTCCCGCCGACCGCGCCCGACCCGCCCGGCGCCGTCGCGCTGGCGGTGCCGCGTGGCGAGATCAGGTTCGAGCAGTTGCGCTTCGCCTACGGGCGGGAAAGCGGCGTCATCCAGGGCCTCAACCTGCATGTGGCGGCAGGCGAGCGGGTCGGGCTGGTCGGCCATTCCGGCGCGGGCAAGTCGACGCTGGTGAACCTGCTGCTCGGCTTTTTCCGGCCGGAGGGCGGGCGGATCCTGGTCGACGGCCAGGACATCGCCGGTGTCACGCTGGAAAGCCTGCGGGCGGCGGTTGGCGTGGTGACGCAGGACACCGCGCTGCTGCACCGCTCGATCCGCGACAACATCCGCTACGGCCGGCCGGAAGCGACGACGGCCGAGATCGAGGCTGCCGCCGCCCGCGCCCATGCGGATGGCTTCATCACCGGGCTGGCGGATTGGCGCGGCCGCAATGGCTACGACGCGCATGTCGGCGAACGCGGCGTGAAGCTTTCGGGCGGCCAGCGGCAACGTGTCGCCATCGCCCGGGTGCTGCTGAAGGACGCGCCTATCCTGATCCTGGACGAGGCGACGAGTGCGCTGGATTCGGAGGTGGAGGCGGCGATCCAGGAACAGCTGGAGACACTGATGGCGGGCAAGACGGTGATCGCCATCGCCCACCGGCTGTCCACGCTGTCCCGCATGGACCGGCTGGTCGTGCTCGACCATGGCCGCATCGCCGAGGAAGGCACGCATGCCGGGCTGCTGCGGCAGGATGGCGTCTATGCCCGGCTGTGGCGGCAGCAGAGCGGCGCGTTCGCGAATGCTTGAGCGCTAGAATTTCCAACGGCCATGCTTTGCCGACCGGGACAGCGTTGCGCCTTGCGCGGCTTTCGCACACCTTGCCGCCGCTCAACCCAAAGGAGCACACCCGAGAATGAACCGCCGCCGTCTGATTGCGAGCGGCGCCGTGGGCGCCGCCGGCGCCGCGACGCTTGCCGCCCCGAACCTCGCCTCCGCCCAGCCGCGGATTCGCTGGCGCTGCCCGGGTAGCTTCCCGAAGTCGCTCGACACCCTGTTCGGCACGCAGGAGCACATCGCCAGGCGCGTGTCCGAGATGACGGACGGGGCCTTCCAGATCCAGGTCTTCGGCCCGGGCGAGCTGGTGCCGGCGCTGCAGGTGCTGGACGCGGTCGGCGCCGGCAACGTCGAATGCGGCTACACCAGCGGCTACTACTACCTGGGCAAGGATCCGTCCCTGGCGCTGGTGACCTGCCTGCCCTTCGGCCTGTCGTCCCGCCAGCACTGGGCCTGGCTGACCCATGGCGGCGGGCGCGACCTGTACAAGGAGGTCTATGCCGACCAGGGCGTCATCGGCATCCCGGCCGGCAACACCGCGGCGCAGATGGGTGGCTGGTTCAGGAAGGAGATCAAGTCGGTCGACGACCTGAAGGGGCTGAAGTTCCGCATCGCCGGCTATGGCGGCAACGTGCTGGGCAAGCTCGGCGTCATCACCCAGCAGATCGGCGGCCCGGACATCTACCCGGCGCTGGAGCGTGGCGTGATCGACGGCGCCGAATGGGTCGGGCCGTATGACGACGAGAAGCTCGGCTTCAACCGGGTGGCGCAGTACTACTACTACCCGGGCTGGTGGGAGTATTCGCCCTCCATCGACCTCATGGTGAACGCCAAGGCTTACGAGGAATTGCCTGCGCAGTACAAGGCGGTGCTGAATGCCGCCTGCACCGAGGGCTGGCACTGGATGGCGGCGCGCTACGACGTGCTGAACCCGCAGGCGCTGCGCCGCCTGCTGGCCGGCGGCACGCAGCTCCGTGCCTTCCCACGCGAGGTCATGGCGGCCTGCTACAAGGCGAGCCAGGAATTCTACGCCGAGGTCGGTGCCGGCAATGCGCGCTTCAAGCGCATCCACGAGAAGTGGGACGCCTTCCGCGTCGAACAGACGCAATGGCTGCGGGTGGCGGAGGACAGCCTCGGCAACTTCCTCGCGGTGCAGACCGCGCAGCGCTAGACCGCGACACGGCACGGGGTGGCGCAGCGCCACTCCGTGCTGGAAGCTCCCGCCACGGCGCGACGATTTCGCTGGCCGTTCGGCCGATCTCCCTGTCTAGTTTCTCACGCGGTCGTCGAAATACGAATGACCCGGGAACCAGGGAGTCATCATGTCCATGAAGCGTCGCGGCCTGCTGGCCGCGGGGGCCGCCGGCACTGCGCTGGCCGCCCCCAATCTGGCCAATGCGCAGCCGCAGGTCGTGTGGCGCTGCGCTGGCAGCTTCCCGAAATCCACCGACGTCCTATGGGGCGTGCAGGAGATGATCTCGCGCCGGGTGGCCGAGCTCACCGGCGGCGCCTTCCAGATCAAGCCCTTCGCCGCCGGCGAATTGGTTCCGGCGCTGCAGGTGCTGGATGCGGTGGGCGGCGGCACGGTCGAGAGCGGCTACACCGCGGCCTACTACTATATCGGCAAGGACCCGACCCTCGGCTTCGGCACCGAGATGCCGTTCGGCATGAATGCCCGCCAACACCTGGCCTGGATCCACCAGGGCGGTGGCCGGGAGGCGATGGAGGAGGTCTACCGCGACCAGGGCGTGATCGCCCTGCCGGCCAGCAATACCGGCGCGCAGATGGGCGGCTGGTTCCGCAAGGAGATGCGGACCGTCCAGGACCTGAGCGGCCTGAAATTCCGCATCGGCGGCACCGGTGGCATGGTGCTGAGCAAGCTCGGCGTCATCGCCCAGCAGCTCGGCGCGACGGACATCTACCCGTCGCTGGAGCGCGGCGTGATCGACGGCGCCGAATGGGTCGGGCCGCATGACGACGAGAAGCTCGGCTTCAACCGCGTCGCCTCTTTCTACTACTACCCCGGCTGGTGGGAGCCCTGCTCGGAGGGCGACTTCATGGTCAATGCCAAGGTGTGGGACGCGCTGCCGAAGGCCTACCAGCAGGTGCTGGAAGCCGTGGTGGGCGAGACCAACGTCTGGTCGGTCGGCCGCTACGACTACCTGAACGTTGCGGCGCTGCGGCGCCTGGTGGCGAACGGGGCGCAGCTCCGCCCCTATTCGCGCGAGATCCTGACCGCCTGCCACAAGGCGACGCAGGACACCTATGCCGAGCTCGGCGACAAGAACGCCCGGTTCAAGAAGGTGCACGCGCAGTGGGACAAGTTCCGCCGCGACACGCAGAGCTGGTTCCGCGTCGCGGAGGACAGCAGCGCCAACTTCCTGTCGATCGCCGAGCGGTCCTGAAACGGCAGCGGCCGGGAAGGTCACCCCCTCCCCGGCCGCACCGGGCTACTTCGGCTGGACGCGGATGTGGCGCAGCTGGATGAAGTTGTCGGCGGTCTGCACCACCTCGACATTGCTGCGGGCCGCCCAGACGATCTGCTGCTGGTGCAGCGGGATGTACAGCGCCTCGTCGCGGACGATCCGGCCGACCTCGGACATCATCCCCTGGCGCTTCGCCGCATCGGTCTCGACGGCGATCAGCCCGGACAGCTCGTCGATTCGCGCATTGACGATGCCGCCATTGTTGAAGACGCCGCGGGAGGCGCCATCTCGCGAGGCGATGAGGTTGGCGATGGCGTTGTGGGCGTCGCCGGTCGCCGGTGTCCAACCCAGCAGGTAGAAGCTGGTGTTGTAGCGCGGCCCGTTCACCTCGGCGAAGAAGCGGGCGCGGGTCTGCGCGTTCAGCGTGACGCGCACGCCGATCCGGGCGAGCATCGACACCGCCGCGGTGCAGATCGCCTCATCGTTCACGTAACGGTCGTTCGGGCAATCCATCGTCACGCCAAAGCCGTTCGGGTAGCCGGCATCGGCCAGCAGCTTCTTGGCGCCTTCGACATCCAGCGGCAGGCGGGTGTCGTCCGCCGCCTGGAAGCCGTTGACGCCGGGGCCCCACATCAGGCCGGTGGGCTTGGACTGGCCGCGCATGACGGTGCGCTGGATCGCGTTGACGTCGATGGCCTGGTAAACCGCCTTGCGGACGCGGACGTCCTGAAAGGGGTTCTTGCCCTTCACGTCGGATTTCAGCAGCTCAGGACGCAGCTGATCCATACCGAAATAGATCGTCCGCAGTTCCGGACCCTGGATGGTGCGCACGCCGGGGCTGGAGCCGATGCGCGTCACGTCCTGCGGCGGCACGGTGTAGACGAAATCGACCTCGCCCGAGAGCAGCGCGGCGACGCGCGTCGCGTCGTTGGCGATGATGTTCAGCTCGGCCCGCTCGATATTGTGGGTCGGCTTGTCCCACCAGGTCGGGTTGCGCTCCACCACCGTCTTACGGTCGGGCTCGCGGCTGACGAGGCGAAAGGGCCCGGTGCCCATGGCGTTGCGGGTGGCGAAATTCTCTTCGCGGCTGGTCAGGTCGGCCGGCCGCGTGGCGTTGTTCTTCTCCGCCCAGGCCTTCGACATGATGCCGAAGCCGGTGATCTCCTGGATCAGGATCGGGTTCGGCGCATGCGTCTCGAACTCGACGGTCAGGTCGTCGATCTTCCGCATCTCCTTCACCGAGCCCATGACCGCCTGCAGGTTGGACCCCTGGGCGCGGCTGCGGTTGACGCTGAAGATGACGTCGTCGGCGGTGAAGGGCGTGCCGTCGGTGAACTTCACGTCCGGCCGCAGGTGGAAGCGCCACACGGTCGGAGAGGTCTGCTCCCAGCGCACCGCCAGCGCAGGCTCCGGCACCATGTTGCGGTCGCGGCGGACCAGCGGCTCATAGAAATTCGAGTTGAAGGCGAGCAGGAAGGTCTCGTTCCGCCCGTAGGGATCCATCGAGTTGACGTCGCCATCATTGGCCCAGCGGAAGACCTGGGCACCAGCCGGCGTGGGCATGGCAAGGGCGGTGCCGCACAGCAGCGCTGCGGCAAGGGCAAGACGTCGCATTATGAGTTTTTCTCCCAGCACCTGAAGGCGCCGGACGTTATCGCGAGTCATGCGATCCGCAAAGCGAAACGGGGGCCGCGAGGCCCCCGTTCATTCAGCCGGCACAGCGCCCGGCAACCCAGGCGGACCGTTCAGGCGCGCAGGGCGCGCGGCAGGTCGGCGACGGCGCTGTCGATCAGCGCCGCATCGGCTTCGGCTGTCATGCCCTGGGCGATCACGTTGCGCGCCGCCGCGGTGGCGATCTCGGCCGCCGCCTGGCGCACCTCGGCCACGGCGCCGGCTTCGGCCGCGGCGATGCGGTCCATCGCCATGCGCTCGCGCCGCTTGGCAGCACCTTCGGCCTCGGCTGCCGCGGCTGCGGTCACCCGCTCGGCCTCGGCATGGGCGCGGCGGAGCATGTCCGCTGCTTCCGCCGCGGCCGCGGCGCGATCGGCTTCGGCCTGCTTCAGCATGGCCTCGGCCTGTTCGCGCAGCTTGGCGGCTTCGGCCAGCTCGGCCCTCACCCGGTCGGCGCGGGCGTCGAGCATGCCGGTCAGCATCCCCCAGGCCTTGCGGCCAACCAGCGCCAGGAAGATCAGGAAGCTGACGGCGACCCAGAACTTCGGGTCGAGCCAGAAGTGCTCATAGTGGTGCATCAGGCCCGCCCCCGCGCCGCCAGTTCAGCCCCGACCGCCTGCTCGACCGCGGCACGGTCGGCGATGCCGGACAGCCGGGCGACCAGCGCCTCGGCGGTGTCGGCGGCGACGCTCCGCAGCGCGCCCATCGCGCTGTCGCGCGAGGCGTTGATGCGCGCCTCGGCCGCGGCGATCTGAATGTTCAGGCGCTCGTTCAGCGCCTCCGACTTCGCCGCTGCCTCGGCCTGCGCCTGCTGCGTTGCGGCGGCAACCGCGGCCTGTGCCTCGGCGCGCGCCTTGGCGGTCGCGGCCTGGTGGTCAGCCATCGCGGCATCGGCGCGCTGCTTCGCTGCCTGCGCCTGTTCGAGATCACCCTCGATCCGCGCCCGGCGGGCTTCGAGCACGCCGCCAACCGCCGGCAGCGCGTACTGCGCCATGACGTAGTAGAGCAGGCCGAAGATGAGGAAGAGCCAAACGACGTTGGCGACCAGGTAGCGCCCCTGCTCGGGGTGCCCGAAGGCCAGCTGCGGCATCCCCGTCACCGGCTCGCCGGCATGGGGATTGGCCGCGAAGGCCAGGCAGGGCGCCAGCGCCAGCAGCATCACAGCCGCGGTCAGGACCCAAGGCTTCAAGGCCCGAGGGCTCACGGGAAATCTCCTCGCCTGAGTGGACGCAGAAACGCGCCCGCCGGGATCGGCGGGCGCGCCGGGTCGGCTCAGGTGAACAGGATGAGGAAGGCGATCAGCAGGGCGAAGAGCGCGACGGCTTCCGTCAGCGCGAAGCCCAGGATGCCGATCGGGAAAACCGCATCGCGGGCGCCCGGGTTGCGGGCCACGCTCGACACCATGGCGGAGAAGATGTTGCCGATGCCGATGCCGACGCCGGCGAGCGCGATGACAGCGAGACCGGCCCCGAGGGCCTTCGCGGCGAGAACGTCCATGTGAAGCAGTCCTTCCTTATGTGCTGAAGGGGTTGGTTGGGGTCAGCCCGACGACTCAGTGCAGGTGCACCGCGTCGTGCAGGTAGATGCTGGTCAGGATGGCGAAGACGTAGGCCTGCAGGAAGGCCACCAGCAATTCGAAGCCGATCAGCGCGATGTTCACCGCGAGCGGCAGGGTCGCGCCGAGGATGCCGAGCACCCCGGCGGCGGAGCCGATCATCACGACGAAGGTGGCGAAGACCTTCAGCATGACGTGGCCGGCGACCATGTTGGCAAAGAGACGGACGGACAGGCTGACCGGCCGCGAGAGGTAGGAGATGATCTCGATCGGGATGATCAGCGGCGCCAGAACTTTCGGCGCGCCTTCGGGGAAGAAGTAGCCGAAGAAATGCGTGCCGTGGATGGTCAGCGCGATCACCGTCACCACCACGAAGACCAGCGTCGCCAGCGCGAAGGTCACCGCAATGTGGGAGGTGAAGGTGAAGGCATAGGGCATCATGCCCAGCAGGTTGCCGAACAGGATGAACATGAAAAGCGAGAAGACGAAGGGGAAGTACTTCTTGCCCTCATCGCCCACCTGGCCGACGACCAGCTCGTGTACGAACTCGTAGCTGCTCTCGGCCAGGGCCTGAAGGCGGCCCGGGACGATGGCGCGGCTCGCGGTGCCCCAGATCATCAACGCAGTCACCAGGCCGACGGCCAGCAACATATGCGCGGTCGACTGGGTGAACCCCACCGCATTGCCAACGATCCCGAGAACGGGCGTCAGCTCGAACTGGCTCAGCGCGTCGATCGATTTGCCTTCGGCTGCCACTTTCGGCTCCCAGCACCCGTGTGCGCCGTGCGGTCAGGCACGGCCCGTCAACGACCAGCGCCGCGGCGTGGACTGAACAGGCGATAAACGTTCAGAATCCCGGCGGCACTGCCCATGACGAAGAACAGAAGAAAGAGCCACGGCCAGGTCCCGAGCCAGCGGTCCAGCACAATGCCGAGGAAGACGCCAACCCCGAGGGCCGACACCACCTCGACACCGGCGCGGAAACCGACGCCCCATGGTCCCGCGGAAGCCGTGCCCCGGGTGGCCTGCGGCTTGTCCAGACCCCGACGGGCCCTGGCCTCGCGCAACCGCTCCTCGAACCCGTCTTTCTCGCTCACCGCGCTCCTCCGTCGGCTCCCCGCCGGAAGGCACGTGGCTGCTACGGCACACCCCGCGACCTGTCAAGCAAGCGCGATCCGCAACCACCGCCCGTGGCGGGCTCTCCCGCCCCTTCTGACAGCATTGCGGAAGCGCCGATACGCATTCCGGATCACGCCACGGCGCGCGGCGCCAGCGCCCGCAATTCCGCCAGCAGCGGCCCCTGCAAAGCCTGCGTCAGCGCCTGCAACGCGGTCGCGCCGGCGGCACCGTCCATCACCCGATGGTCGAAGGACAGATGCAGCTCCGCCACGCCGTCCGCACCGATCGGGCCGAGGTTCAGGAAGCTTGCCCAGGGTGCGACGGCAGAACTGATGGCGACGCCCTGTTCCCCCAGCAGCGATATGCCAAAGGTGCCGTACCAGTTCGGTACCTGCCGCCCGAGATTGAGGCCGAGCCAGAACGCCAGGCGCCGCAGCGGCCAGGGCAGCTTGGCGATCCGCAGGGTCCGGCGAAATTCGTTGATGCTCTCGACCGGCGCGGTCTTGGCGTGGCGGAGGCGGGCCGCGACCTCGGCCAGCGGCAGCGCCGCCGGGTCCTTGATGCGGCAAAAGAACAGCGCCTTCTCGCCCTGCCAGTCCCGCTCCATCACCACGCAGGCGACGCTCGCCGGCACTTCGTACAAATGCGGCCAGGGCAACTGAACGTAGACACGGCGCAGCTCCCGCCGCTCGGCCGCCACCAGCGCGTAGGCCCGGGCGAGGATGGCGGCCCAGGGCGGCCGGGGCAGCGCCTGCGCCCGCGCTGCGACCAGCGCGCCGAGTTGCAGCCGGCCGGACAGGGTGGCGCGCGGCGAACGGCGTGCCGCGTAGGAATACTCGGTCACCAGCCGCCTCGGCAGTGACAACCGGATCCACCGGCCCTGCATCCTTCCTCCCGTCGCGGCCCGCCGCGCCGGCTGTCCTATCGCCATGGGGGCCGCGCGACCGCATCACACCGGCGCAACCATGCCGGCAGCGGCATCATCAGCGGGTGAGGCGTTGACGGGACGGGCAGCGGCGGCGATGCCATGGGCCATGGCGAAGCCGCCCGACCCAGCCGTGACTCCCCGACCGAAGCCCCCGGCCGACCCGAAGGCGGAGCGCGAGGCGCGCCTCGCCGTCGCGCTGCGGTCCAATCTCCGCAAGCGCAAGGCCCAGGCCCGGGCGCGGGAGGTCGCCCCGGACAAGCCCGAGGAGCAGGGCTGAGCGCTGTTCCGATTGCCGCTGCCGGACGGCTGGGCTAAGGGGGCCGTCCAATCCGGGCTGCCCGGGCCAGCAGCGGCCGCCCGGCCCCGCCACGCCAAAGGCCCGTCGCCGATGTCCATCATGCCCGACCACTGGATCCGCCGCATGGCGGCCGAGCACGGCATGATCGAGCCCTTCGTCGAGGCGCAACGGCGGGAGGGCATGATCTCCTTCGGCCTGTCCTCCTACGGCTACGACGCGCGGGTGGCGGACGAGTTCAAGGTCTTCACCAACGTCGACAATGCGCTGGTCGACCCGAAGAATTTCGCCGAGGACAGCTTCGTCACCCGGCGCGGCGAGGCCTGCATCGTCCCGCCGAACTCCTTCGTCCTCGCCCATACGGTCGAGTATTTTCGCATCCCGCGCGACGTTCTGGTCATTTGTCTTGGCAAAAGCACCTATGCGCGGTGCGGCCTGATCGTGAACGTCACCCCGCTGGAACCGGAATGGGAAGGCCAGGTGACGATCGAGATCAGCAACACCACGCCGCTGCCCGCGCGCATCTACGCGAATGAGGGCATTTGCCAATTCCTCTTCCTGCAGGGCGCCGCCCCGCCGGATGTGAGCTACGCCGACCGCGCCGGCAAATACATGCACCAGCGCGGCGTCGCGCTGCCGAAGCTCTAGGAAAGGCGCGCGCATGGACCGCATCCGCATCCGCGGCGGCCGCCCGCTGGAAGGCCGCATCCCGGTCAGCGGCGCCAAGAACGCCGCCCTGCCGCTGATGGCGGCGGCCCTGCTGTCGGATGGGCCGCTGCGGCTGCTGAACGCGCCTGACCTGGCCGACATCGCCACCATGGCCGGCCTGCTGCGGCAGCACGGGCTGGTGGTGGAACACGACAAGCCGGCGCGGACCATCACCCTGTCGGGCGCCGCCGACAACCTGGAAGCCCCCTACGACCTGGTGCGCAAGATGCGCGCCTCCGTCCTCGTGCTCGGCCCGCTGGTGGCACGGTTCGGGGAGGCCAAGGTCTCCCTGCCCGGTGGCTGCGCCATCGGCACCCGACCCGTCGACCTCCACCTGAAGGGGCTGGAGCAGATGGGCGCCGAGATCGAGATCGAGGCCGGCTACATCCTGGCCCGCGCGCCGCACGGCCTGCGGGGCGCCCGCATCATCTTCCCGCAGGTGTCGGTTGGCGCCACCGAGAACCTGCTGATGGCCGCCTGCCTGGCGGGTGGCGAGACCGAGCTGGTCAACGCGGCACGCGAGCCGGAGATCGGCGACCTGGCCGAATGCCTGATGCGGATGGGCGCGCGGATCGAGGGCATCGGCACCGACCGGCTGCGGATCGAGGGCAGCCGCACGCTGACCGGCGCCTCCCACCGCGTCGTGCCGGACCGGATCGAGGCCGGGACCTTCGCCATCGCCGCCGCCATCACCGGCGGGCAATTGCTGCTGGAGGGCGCGCGGCTGGACCACCTGGGCGCCACCGCCCGCACCCTGCGCGAAGCGGGCGTCGAGGTGACGGAGCGGCCGGACGGGTTGCGCGTCTCCCGCCTCAACGGCCTGTCGGGCGTCGACGTGATGACCGAGCCCTTCCCCGGCTTCGCCACCGACATGCAGGCGCAGTTCATGGCGCTGATGTGCGTGGCGGAAGGCGCCTCGATGATCACCGAGACGATCTTCGAGAACCGCTTCATGCACGTGCCCGAACTCATGCGCATGGGCGCGCGGATCAACTACCATGGCCATTCCGCCATCGTCCGCGGCGTGCCGAAGCTGTCCGGCGCGCCGGTGATGGCGACCGATCTGCGCGCCTCGGTCTCGCTCATCCTCGCAGGCCTGGCGGCCGAGGGCGAGACGATCGTCAACCGGGTCTACCACCTCGATCGCGGCTATGAGCGGGTGGAGGCGAAGCTCGCCGCCGTCGGCGCCGATATCGAGCGGGTTCCGGGCTGAGATGACCACGCCTGCCATGAACCCATCACGCCGCCCCCTTCCGACGCAGCGCTAGGCTTTCACATGGACCTGCCGATCCCCAACCCCGAGGCGATGGCGGCGGCGGATGCCGGCCCGCTGGTCCTCGCCGTCCCCAAGGGACGCATCCTGACCGAGCTCCGCCCCGTCTTCGCCCGCGCCGGTATCGTCCCCGCGCAGGACCTGATCGACGAGGACAGCCGGCGCCTGCGCTTCGAGAGCTCCGACCCCGGGCTCGACATGGTCCGTGTCCGACCCTTCGACGTGGCGACCTTCGTTGCCCATGGCGCGGCGCAGATCGGCATCTGCGGCGCCGACGTGCTGATGGAATTCGACTACGACCAGATCTACGCGCCGCTCGACCTCGGCATTGCCCGCTGCCGCGTCAGCGTGGCGGAGCCGATGGCGGAGATCGGCAGCGACGATCCCAGCCGCTGGTCGCGGATCACCGTCGCCACCAAATATCCGAACATCACCCGCCGCCACTTCGCCGCGCGCGGCGTGCAGGCGGAGATCGTCTCGCTCTCCGGCGCGATGGAATTGGCCCCCTCGCTCGGCCTGTCGCGGCTGATCGTCGACCTGGTCGCCACCGGCAGCACGCTGAAGGCGAACGGCCTCGTGGAGACCGAAGTAATTGCGCATGTGACCTCGCGCCTCATCGTCAACCGCACCGCGCTGAAGACCCAGCCGGAACGCATCGGCGCCTGGATCGCCCGCTTCCGCCACGCGCTGGAGGCCACGGCGTGATCCGGCTGGACACCCGGGAGGCCGGCTTCGAGGCCGCTTTTGACGCCCTGCTGGACAGCGCGCGGGAAACGACGGCGCGAGTCGATGCCGCGGTCGCCGACATCATCGGCGAGGTGCGGCGCGACGGCGACGCCGCGCTGCTGCGGCTGACCGCGCGGTTCGACGGCTGGCAGCCTGCGGACGCCACGGCGCTGCGGGTGACGGCGGCGGAGATCGACGCGGCGACTGCCGGGATCGAGCCCGCGCTGATGGCCGCCCTCGACCTCGCCGCGGCGCGGATCGAGCGCTTCCACCGGGCGCAGATGCCGCGCGACCTGGAACTGCCGGACCCGGCCGGGCTGACGCTCGGGATGCGCTGGAACGCGCTCGACGCGGTGGGGCTGTATGTGCCGGGCGGCAAGGCGGCCTATCCCTCCTCCGTGCTGATGAATGCGCTGCCGGCGCGGGTCGCCGGCGTCGGCCGCATCGCCATGGTGGTGCCGACCCCGGGCGGGGTGCTGAACCCGCTGGTGCTGGCCGCGGCGCGCCGGGCCGGGGTGACTGAGGTCTACCGCATCGGCGGCGCCCAGGCCGTGGCGGCGCTGGCCTGGGGCACGGCCTCGATCGCGCCGGTGGATCGCGTGGTCGGCCCCGGCAATGCCTACGTCGCCGAGGCCAAGCGCCAGGTCTTTGGACGGGTCGGCATCGACAGCATCGCCGGGCCGTCCGAGGTCGTGGTGCTCGCCGATGCCTCGAACGATCCGCGCCATGTCGCGGTCGACCTGCTGGCCCAGGCTGAGCACGACGAGAGCGCCCAGGCGATCCTGGTCACCGACGATGCCGGCTTCGCCGATGCGGTGGCCGCGGCGGTGGAGGCAGAGCTGATCGCGCTGCCCCGCGGCGCCATCGCCGGCGCGAGCTGGCAGCGGCATGGCGCGGTCATCCTCGTGCGCGACTGGGCGGAGGCCTACGCGCTGACCAACCGGCTCGCGCCGGAGCACCTGCAACTGATGCTGCCCGACCCGCGCGCAGCCCTTGCCCAGGTGCGCCATGCCGGCGCCGCCTTCCTCGGCCGCTTCTGCCCGGAAGCGATCGGCGATTATGTGGCGGGACCGAACCATGTGCTGCCGACCGGCCGCACCGCCCGCTTCGCCTCGGGCCTTTCGGTCTTCGACTTCCTCAAGCGCACCACCTGGGTGGAGGCGACCGAGGCCGGGCTGCACGCCGTCGGCCCCGCCGCGGTGGCGCTGGCCGAGGCCGAGGGGCTTCAGGCGCATGGCCGAAGCGTGGCGCTGCGGCTGGGATAGCGCTTGGCCGGGGCGGCCCGGCTGCTTATCTTCCAGGCATGTCGGACGCCGCCGATCTTTATGAGCGCGACTTCTACGCCTGGACCCAGGACCAGGCGGAGATGTTGCGCGCCTGGCCGGAAAAGCTGCGACCCAATGCGCTCGACATCGCGCATCTCGCCGAGGAAATCGAGGATTTGGGCGGCTCGCAGCGCCGTGCGGTGAAGAGCTTCGTCCGACAGATCCTGGTCCACCTACTGAAGACGCGCTTTCACCCGGACCAATCGCCCCGCGGGCATTGGCGCGACGAGATCGGCAATTTCCGTGCTCAGCTGGACGATATCTTCACGCAGAGCCCCTCGTTGCGGGCGCATCGCGCGGAACTGGCATCGACCGAGTGGCAGCGCGCCGCGCGCCAGGTCTGGCGCGGCCTCGACGATGATGGCCATCGTGCCGAAGCCGTCGAAGTCCGGCGCCTGACCGCCGTCCCCGATTATTTCGACCTGGACACCCAGCTCCTCGACCTCGATTGGCTGCCACCCGCCCCGCGTCCTTGACCCGCGCCGCCCCCCCGGCCATGTTGCGGCCCGCCGGTCAAGCCCTTGGCACCCCCGCTTCGTGACCTCCATGCGCCGCCGGCGCCGCGCAGGCTCGCTCAACGGGTCCCCGCCTCGGACCGGGCCATGGATTACGGCGTCGCCCCATTCGCGGATTCGAGCGGGCGGACGCGGCGTGTCGCAGAAGGGTTACGAATGTCAAAAGAGGATATGATCGAGTTCAGCGGCACCGTACAGGAATTGCTGCCGAACGCGATGTTCCGGGTGAAGCTGGATAACGAACACATGGTCCTGGCCCATACCAGCGGGAAGATGCGCAAGAACCGCATCCGCGTGCTGGCCGGGGACCGCGTGAACGTCGAGATGACGCCCTACGACCTGACCAAGGGCCGCATCACCTTCCGCTTCAAGTAAGCACCTTGTCCGCCGAGCGGCCGCCCCTGGTGCTGGCCTCCGCCAGCCCACGGCGGCTTGATCTGCTTGCCCGGATCGGGGTGGTGCCCGACCGCATCCTGCCGACCGACACCGACGAGTCTCCCCGCCGGGAGGAGTTGCCGCGCCAGCTTGCCGCCCGGCTCGCCTCCGCCAAGGCTTCCGCCGCCGCGGCGCTGGCCCCCGGGAGCATGATACTGGCCGCCGACACGGTCGTCGGGGTCGGCCGGCGCATCCTGCCCAAGGCGGAGACTGCGGCGGAGGCACGGCGATGCCTGGAATTGCTCTCCGGCCGCCGCCACCATGTCTATACGGGCGTGGTGCTGCTGACGCCGGAGGGACGGCGGATGTCCCGGCTGGTCGACAGCGTGGTGACCTTCCAGCGCCTGACCGAGGCGCAGATCGCCGACTACCTCGCGGGCAGCGAATGGCAGGGCAAGGCGGGCGGCTACGCCATCCAGGGCCGGGCCGAAGTCTTCGTGCGGTTCCTGTCGGGCAGCCATTCCAACGTCATCGGCCTGCCACTGTTCGAGACCGCGCAGTTGCTGCGTGGCACGGGGTGGCTCCGGCCTTGAACCACGGCGGGACCTGACCCCGTGCGGACCATCTGCGCCACGGCATCGCCGGGCGAGGTCCGGGTCGCCCTGCTGGATGGCGACACGCTGATCGAGGCCTGGGTGGAGCGGCCCGCGCGGCCGGACGGTGTCGGCGACCTGCACCGGGCGCGGGTGTCGGCCCTCGCCCCGGCCATGGCCGGGGCGTTCCTGGCAATGGCTGGCGGGGAGACGGGCTTCCTGCCGGAATCCGCCATCGGTGCCGCGAAGCAGCCGATCGGCAAATCGACCAGCGAGGGCCAATTCCTGGCGGTGCGCGTGATCCGCGCCGCACAGGGCGGCAAGGGACCGCGGCTGACGGCACGGCTGACCGCCACCGAAACCGCGGCCGCCGCTTCCGCGCCGCCCGGCGGCCCGACGCTGCTCGCCCGCGGTCCCGATGCTGCGCTGCGGCTGGCCCGCACCCACCCCGAGGCCGCGATCAGGACTGATAGCGCACACCTTGCAGGCCGCCTCCGCGCCAGCCTCGGCGCGGGTCGCGTGGCCCTCAGCCATCAGCCGGTCTTCGAGGACCTTTTGGAGGCCGAGTTTGACCAGCTCGCCGGCCCCGAAGTTCCGTTGCCCGGCGGTGGCCGCCTGCTGATCCATCCGACGCCGGCGCTGACCGCCATCGATGTCGATGCGGGGAGCGCCGCCGGCGCGCGCGACCCGCAGGCGCAGCTTCGCCTCAACCACGCCGCGGTCACGGAGGCGGCGCGGCAGATCCGCCTGCGCAATCTGGCCGGGCCCATCCTGCTCGACCTGGCGGGGCTGACGCCGAAGCGGCGGGAGGCGCTGGCCGAGCCGCTGGCCAAGGCACTGGCCGGCGATCCGTTGGCGCGGCTGCTCGGCCTCGGCCCGCTCGGCCTGTTCGAGATCCTGCGGCAGCGAATTCACCCCCCGCTGCACGAGGTGCTGGGCTGGCCGCCCTCGCCGCTGACCCATGGCCTCGCCGCGCTTCGCCGGGCAGCGCGCGAAGCGGCGGCACATCCCGGGCGGCGCCTCACCCTGCGCGCCGCACCCGGCGTCCTCGCCGCGCTGCGCGATCTGCCGGGCGCGCTGGCCGAGGCGGAGGCGGCGATCGGGACGGCACTGCGGCTGGTCCCGGACCCGCTGCAGCACCCTGCCGAAGCCGCGATCGAGGAGGCTCATGATGGCTGATCCCCCGCCGCCCCCGCGCCCCGCCCGCCGCTGCGCGGTCTGCGGCAAGGCCGTGGCGCCCGACAGCCGGTTCCGCCCCTTCTGTTCGGCCCGTTGCCGGCAGGTGGATCTCGGCCGCTGGCTGGCCGGCGACTACGCCATCCCGGTGCAGCCGGAGGACCAGGACGGCGAGGACGTTTGAGCCGCAAAACCGCAAGAAGCCGGGTGGACAGGCCAGCGGCGTTCGGCTATTTCCCGCGGCCTCTGCCGGCGGCCCAGATCGGGGCCGATCGCTTGGGCCCAGGTAGCTCAGTTGGTAGAGCATGCGACTGAAAATCGCAGTGTCGGTGGTTCGATTCCGCCCCTGGGCACCATTCCCCCCTGCTAGGCATTTTTCAATCTCTTGTGCTGACACTCCCGTCTCCTGCACGGGACCGCCGCAGCATGCCCAGGACCTCCGCCACCCCGCAGCCGTCCCGGCCCCGCCGCGGCACCCGCGCCGCCTGGGCCGCGGCAGTCGCCGGGCTGGGGCTCGGCTTGGCGGTCGGACTCGGTCTTGCCGGCGCCGCGCCGACGCTGGTCGCCACCCTCGGCCTCCTGCCCTTGGGTGCTGCCGCGCTGCTCGCTCTGCCGGCCAGGCAGCAAGCCACCGCCATGATCCAGCCGGGCCGGCTGACCGACCTGGCCGACGCGGCACTGTTCCGTGCCGAACTGGCCGCGACCCTCGCCGAGGCCCGGCCCGACCGGCCACCCGCCGTCATCATGCTGGAACTCGACGGCTTCGCCGCCATCCATGACACCCTCGGCCCGGCGGGCGGCGATGCCCTGCTGCGGCAGGCCGCCGAACGACTGGCGGAAACCGCCCGCTCCGGCGACCTCGTGGCCCGGACGGCGCCGGCCGAGTTCACCATCCTGCAGCGCCACGGGCAGCAGCCGGAGGCCGCGGCCCGCTTCGCCGGGCGTCTGGTGCGGGCGCTCTCACGCCCCTATGCGCTGGACGGCCGGCCGCTGATCTGCGGTGCCGTCGCCGGCATCGCCATCGCCACGCCGGGGCTGGAGGCCGAGCCACTGCAGGCCCGGGCGCGCATCGCGCTGCGCCGCGCGCGGGCAGAAGGCCAGGGCACCACCCGCTTCTTCGAGCCCGGGATGGATGCGGCCGTGACCGCGCGCCACGCGCTGGAGGGCGCCTTGCGCCAGGCCGTGGCGGCGGAGGAATTCATGCTGCACTACCAGCCGGTCTTCGGGACCGACAGCCGCGCGCTGCTGGGCTTCGAGGCGCTGCTGCGCTGGAGCCACCCCGAACGCGGTGCGGTCTCCCCGGCCGAGTTCGTCCCGCTGCTGGAGGAGACCGGGCTGATCCTGCCGGTCGGCGCCTGGGTGCTGCGCGCCGCCTGCCGGGAGGCGATCCGCTGGCCCGATCCGGTGGGCGTCGCCGTCAACCTGTCCCCCGTGCAGTTCCGCCGCGGGGAGGTGCTGGGCGCCGTGCGCCTGGCGCTGGAGGAAAGCGGCCTGGCACCGCGCCGCCTGACGCTGGAGATCACCGAGGGCCTGCTGCTGGAGCACACCGAGGCGGTGCTGGAGACGCTGGAACAGCTCCATGCACTCGGCGTCGGCATCGCGCTCGACGATTTCGGCAGCGGCTATTCCAGCCTGGCCTATCTCTGGCGCTTCCGCTTCGACACCTTGAAGATCGACCGCGCCTTCGTGCGGGAGGTGCGGCGGGACGGCAAGGCGGCGGCGATCATCGAATCCATCGTCGGCCTGGGCCACAGCCTCGACCTGCGGATCACCGCGGAGGGCGTGGAGACCGAGGAACAGCTCGCGGCGCTGTCCGGCGTCGGCTGCGACGAGGTGCAGGGCTTCCTGCTCGGCCGGCCGATGCCGGCGGAGCAGGCGGCGGCGCTGGCGCGTGGCAGCCGGGGGGTGGAGGCCCGGGTGGCGGCTTGAGGGCGGTAGCACCCCCACCGCGGCCCTCCCACGCGAGGCGGGAGAATGTTACCGCTTCAGGATGTCCGCGGTGTGCTCGCCGAGCTTGGGGGCCGACAGGGCCGACCAGGGGCGCTGGCGGTCGAAATTGATCGGCAGGCCGACCACCTGCACGCCGCTCTCCGGCAGGGTCTGCACGATATCCACCGCGGAGAATTGTTCGCTCGCCGCCACTTCGCCGATGTCGTTGACCGGGGCGCAGGGCACGCCGACCGCTTCCAGCCCCTCGATCCAATGCGCGCGAGTGTTGCCGCGCAGCACCTCGGCGATCAGCGGCACCAGCACGGCGCGGTTGGCGACGCGCTGGCGGCTTTTCGCGAAGCGCTCATCGTCCGCCCATTCCGGATGGCCGAGCACCTTGGCACACCGCGCCCAGAGCCGGTCGTTGCCGGCCGCCAGGCAGATCGGCCGGTCGGCCGTCTCGAAGACCTGGTAGGGCACGATCACCGCGGCGCCGGTGCCGTGGCGCTTCGGCACGGCGCCGGTCGCCAGGTGCTGGTTCACCTGCCCCTCGACCCAGAAGACCGAGGTCTCGAACAGCGAGGTGTCCACCAGGCACCCCCGCCCGGTGCGGTCCCGCTGCCGCAGCGCCGCCAGCGCGCCGATGGTGCAGAACAGCCCCGTCGCCTTGTCGTTGATCGAGGCGCCGCAGAAGGTCGGCGGATCATCCGGCCGGCCGGTCATGCTCATCATGCCGCCATAGGCCTGCAGCAGCGGGTCGAAGCCGGGGTTCAGCCGCATCGGCCCCTGGTAGCCGAAGGCCCAGATCGAGCAGTAGACGAGCCGCGGATGCCGCTCGAGCATCGCCTCCGGCCCGATCCCGATCTCATCCACCACCCCGGGGCGGAGGTTCTGGATCAGGATGTCGGCGGTCTCGCACAGCCGGTGCAACGCCTCGATGTCAGCCGGCGATTTCAGGTCCAGCACCACGCTGCGCTTGTTACGGTTCTGGCTGTAGAAATAGAGGCTGGTCTCGCCATCCGGCCCGAAGGGCGGGCCCCACAGCCGCGCATCGTCGCCGCCATCCGGCTTCTCGATCTTGATCACCTCGGCGCCCATGTCGGCCAGCACCACGCCGGCCAGCGGCCCGGCCAGCGCCTGGCCCACCTCGATCACCCGCACGCCGTCCAAGGGCAGGCTCATCGCTTCCTCCATGCTTTGGAAAGCAGGATAGGGGCGGCTGGCACGGGGTGGCGAGAGGGGTAAGCTGGCCACGGGAAACGTCCAAGGGAACAAGGCGAGATGAGCGGCGTCACACTGCAGCAGCACTACATCGAGAACCGCGAAGACTGGCTGGCCCGCCGGACCGAGGAGCCCCTGGACCCGGCGCTGCCCATCGTCGATCCGCATCACCACCTGTGGGAGCGGTCGGGCTGGCGCTACCTGCTGGACGACCTGCTGGCCGATACCAACCAGGGCCACACCATCATCTCCACCGTCTTCATCCAGTGCCGCGCCATGCATCGCGCCACCGGGCCGGAAGCCTACAAGCCGGTCGGCGAGACCGAGTTCGTCAACGGCATCGCGGCGATGAGCGCCTCGGGCGGCTATGGCCCAACCAAGGTCTGCGAAGGCATCGTCGGCCATGTCGACCTGCAGATCGGCGCCGCGGCCCGGGAGGTGCTGGAGGCGCATATCCGTGCCGGCGGCGACCGCTTCCGCGGCATCCGCCACATCACCACCTGGGACCCGGACCCGGTGATCATGAACCCGGCCTATACCCCGCCGCAGGACATCCTGTTCCGCGACGATTTCCGCGCCGGCTTCGCCCAGTTGGCACCGCTGGGCCTGAGTTTCGACGCCTGGCTGTACCACCCGCAGATCCCCGGCCTGACGGCGCTGGCCCGCGCCTTCCCGGAGACGCCGATCGTGCTCGACCACGTCGGCGGGCCGCTCGGCATCCGCGGCTATGCCGGCAAGGGGGAAGAGGTATTCCGCGACTGGCGCGCCGCCATGACCGAGCTCGCCACCTGCCCGAATGTCCACATCAAGCTGGGCGGGCTGGGCATGCGCATCAACGGCATGGGCTTCGAGGAAAAGGCGGACCCGCCGTCGTCCGACGAGCTCGTCGCCGCCTGGAAGCCCTGGATCGACACCACGATCGGCCTGTTCGGCGCCGATCGCTGCATGTTCGAGAGCAATTTCCCCGTCGACAAGGGCAGCTACAGCTACGGGATCTTCTGGAACGCCTGCAAGAAGCTGGCGGCCGGCGCCTCGGCCGATGAGCGCACGGCGCTGTTCAGCGGCACCGCCAGCCGGTTCTACCGGCTGGGCTAGCCAGGATGGGGGCGGCGCGCGCCGCCCCCTTTTCGGTCAGCCGAGCACCTTGGCCAGCAGCTCCGCCGTGCGGCCGTTGGCGATGGTCGCCGCGCGGGCGTCCCAGGCATGGCCGCCCATGCGGGCGAAGGCGTGGTCAACGCCCGGGTAGACGTAGGCGGTCGCCTGGGCGTGGCCTTCCAGCCCCGCCAGGATCTTCGCCTGCGCCTCGGGCGGGACGAATTTGTCCTTCTCGGCGATGTGCAGGATCAGCGGCGCGTGGATGTTGCCGGCCTCGCCCAGCAGGCCCTCGATGCCGACGCCATAGTAGCTGATGTTGGCATCCGCGTCGCTGCGCGCCGCGGTCATGAAGGCGAGCCGGCCGCCGAGGCAGAAGCCCATGGTCGCCACGCGGCCATTGGCGCCGTCCATCGTCCGGGCATGGGCGATGGTGGCCTTCAGGTCGTCCACCGCCTTGTCCTGGTCCATGCCCTTCATCAGCGCGAAGGCCTTGTCCCACTGCGCCTGGCCGGCATCGGGGTCGAGTTGCACGCCCTTTTCCTGCCGCCAGAACAGGTCGGGGCTGATGGCGATGAAGCCCATCTCGGCCACCCAGTCGGAGAGCGACCGCATGGTGGCGTTCACGCCGAAGATCTCCTGGATCATGACGACGACGCCCGTCGGCGTGGTCTTCGGCATGGCGACATAGGCGCCGAAGGCGCCGCTCCCGTCGGCAGCGGCGATCTCGATCTCGGGCATGCTGTCCTCCTTGTCTCGGGCCTTGGCTGAGGCATCTAACAATCCATGCCGCGCCTTGCCATGCCCGTTGCCATGACACTCTGCGCGATCCTGCTGGTCGGCGCCGGACCGCCGCATCCGCCCGCCTCGCTGGAGGCCGCCGGCTGGCACCATGCGTCCTGGCAGGGGCTGGAGCCGGCGCGGTTCCGCCCGCTGGCCGATGGCGTCGCGGTGGAGGGGCGCGGCCAGGGCAGCTTCGTCTGGCGCAAGGTGCAGGGGGCGCCGGCCTGCCTCTCCTGGCGCTGGCGGGTGGACCACGGCCCGCCGCCGACCGACCTGACCCGCCAGGGCGGCGACGACCGGGCGCTGTCCATCGCAGTCGGCTTCGCCGGTTGGCCGCCCCACGCCACGATCTGGCAGCGCACGCGCCACGCCGTCGCTCAGGCAGCCTCCGGCAGCCATGTCCTGCCGAAGAGCGTGCTGCTCTATGTCTGGGGCGGTTCGGGGCAGGAGCCCGTGCCCTTCCCCAGCCCCTGGCTGCACGGTCTCGGCAAGGTGCGGGTGCTGCGCACCGCCGACGCGCCCCGCGGCACCTGGTTCGCGCAGCAGGTGAACCTGGCCGCCGACTGGCACGCCGCCTTCGGCGCGATGCCGCCGCCGCTTCAGGAGATCGCGATCGGCGCCGACACGGACGACACCGGCAGCCGCTTGGACGCTCGGGTGGAGGCGATCCGCTTCGCGGCCTGCCCGTAGCGATCGGCGAATCTCGGGCGGCAACCGGAGCGCCGCCCCGGGCTTTCCTTGCCCGAGGAGACCACCGCATGCGCGACACGCCAGGCCCGGCCACGGGTGACCGCTTCGAGACCGACGTGCCCGCCCGGCTCGACCGCCTGCCCTGGAGTGGGTTCCACTGGCGGGTTGTCGTCGCCCTCGGCATCACCTGGGTGCTGGACGGGCTGGAGGTGACGCTGGTCGGGAGTCTCGCCGGCGCCATCCATGAGAGCCCGAGCCTGGCCCTGACCCCGACCCAGATCGGCCTCACCGCCTCGGCCTACCTGATCGGGGCGGTGTTCGGCTCGCTGGGCTTCGGCTGGCTGGCCGACCGGATCGGCCGGCGGCGGCTGTTTTTCATTACCCTGCTGGTCTACATGGCGGCCAGCGTCGCCACGGGCTTCGCCTGGGATTTCTGGTCCTTCGCGCTGTTCCGGGCACTGACCGGTGCCGGCATCGGCGGCGAATACGCCGCGGTGAACTCGGCGATCCAGGAGCTGATCCCCGCCCGCTACCGCGGCACCACGGACCTTTGCGTCAATGGCACCTTCTGGGGCGGCGCGGCGATCGGCGCGGTGGTGGCGCTGGTGGTGCTGGACCCGGCGATCATCGACCCCGAGATCGGCTGGCGCGCCGCCTTCGTCGTCGGCGGGGCGCTATCGCTGGTTGTGCTGCTGCTACGCCGGCACATCCCGGAAAGCCCGCGCTGGCTGATGCTGCACGGCCGGCCGGAGGAAGCCGGACGGATCGTCGGCGACATCGAGCGCGACGTGGAGGCCACGAAGGGCCCGCTGCCGCCGCCCGCCTATGGCACGGTGGTGCTGCACCGGCGCGGCGCCGCCTCCCTCGCCGAGGTCTGGCGGACGATGTCCGAGACGCACCGGGACCGGGCGATCCTCGGCCTGACGCTGATGTCCTGCCAGGCGTTCTTCTACAATGCCGTATTCTTCACCTATGCGCTGGTGCTGACGAAGTTCTACGGCATCGCCTCGCAGCAGGTCGGTTGGTTCATGCTGCCCTTCGCACTGGGCAACCTGGCCGGCCCGCTGCTGCTGGGGCGGTTCTTCGACACCATCGGCCGGCGGCCGATGATCACCGGCACCTATGCCCTGGCCGGCATCCTGATGGCCGCCACCGGCATGGCCTTCGCCGCCGGCTGGCTGTCCGCCTGGGAACAGACCGCGGCCTGGACCGTGATCTTCTTCTTCGCCTCCGCTGCCGCCTCCGCCGCCTACCTGACGGTGGGGGAGAGTTTCCCGCTGGAGATGCGGGCGATGGCGATCGCGTTGTTCTACGCCATCGGCACCGCGGTGGGCGGGGTGGTCGGTCCGACGCTGTTCGGCTGGCTGATCGAGAGCGGCCAGCGCGGCGACATCATGTGGGGGTACCTCCTCGCCGCGGGCCTAATGCTGCTGGCGGCGGCGACCGAATGGCGGCTCGGCTTCGCGGCCGAGGGGCGGTCCCTGGAGGACGTCTCGAAGCCGCTGTCGGCCACGCCGGCGGATCGCGGCTAGCGCTGCCGGCCGCGCCGACGCGCTGTTGGGTGCAAGCCAGCGAGGCACACACGCCAATCTAATCACGAGTTCGTGATTGCGCGCGCGTCGCGTTTAGCCTTGCAGCAATTGCATTCTCAAAGGCGATCTGTTTAGGAATCAACGCAACCAGAAGTTGCTTTCACCAAGGCCGGGAATCGTCCGAGATGCGCAAATCATCCGATGATGCGGAATGGGACGTCCTCTGGGCGACACACGACCGGCGTCTCGTCCCGGCCCCCGTGGTCGCCCCAGACGCGGCGCCGCAAAAGCGCAGCAACCTGCGGCTGAAGCATTGGCTAATGCTCGCGCTCGCCTTCTTCGCCCTGCCGTTGCCCGGCCAGCTCCTCTCGGCCGACGGCACGACGGGCGCCCTGCCGCGGGAGGCCATATTCTCCCTCTCGCCGATCGAGGTGGCGCTCCCGCCTCTCGACGCCTCGATCGCCAGGCTGGCCGCCGAATCCGCCAGTGCCAGCTGCTGGGTGATGGAGTTGCGACCGCAGGGCGGCGGTTGCGCCACGGCGGTCGTAACCCGCTGATCGACACAAGATGCGGCGATAACGGCCCCCCGTTACCCGCGCGACGGCCCGTGCTTTACTCGGCCGGAGCAGCGAGGCCGCACCCGAGATGATCGTTACCCGACAGGAATTCCGCGACGCCATGGCCCGCCTGGGCGCCGCGGTGAACATCATCACCACCGGGGGACCGGCCGGGCGCGGCGGCTTCACCGCCAGCGCCGTCTGCAGCGTGACCGACGAACCGCCGACCCTTCTCGTGTGCATGAACCGCGGCGCGACCGCGGCACCGATCCTCAGGGAGAACGGCACCGTTTGCGTCAACGTCGTCGCCGCACAGCAGAAGGACACGGCGATGGTCTTCGCCGGGGTGACCAAATGCCCGATGGAGGAACGCTTCCTCGCCGGCACCTGGGGCACCGGACCAACCGGCGCCCCGATGCTGGAGGGTGCCGTCGCTGCCTTCGATTGCCGGGTGACCGAGATCATCGAGAAGGGTACCCACCTGGTCGTCTTTGCCGAGGTGGAGCAGATCCGCCAGGGGAGCGAGGCGGATCATGGACTGATCTACTTCGGCCGGGACTATCACCCCGTCGGGGCTGTCAGCGGGGGCTGAGGCACGGCCCGGGGATCTGCCGCGCGGGATAGAAATCCGGTTGAGTTATTGGAGTATTTTGTATACGTACGATTGGCTCGCACGCAATGTCGCGCGCGCTGATCGGACGAGACGCTGTCATTGAAAACTGAAATTATCTTCCAGGCCACCGCGGCCGGCGGCACCCTGGACGCATCGTCCGAGGTCGATTCGGTCGTGCTGCGCGGCGGCATTGGCGATGATCGACTGGTGGGTGGCGCCGGCAACGACCGCCTCGCCGGCGATATCGGCCATAACGCCGTCTTCGCAGGGGCCGGCAACGACCAGATCCACGTCATCCTGTCGCCGCTCGCCTCGAACACCATCGATGGCGGGACCGGCACCGATTCGCTGTACATCGCGCTGACCCATGAGGATTACACGCCGGGCGTCCGGCTCGCGCTGTCGGCCCTGAAGGCCTTCATCACCGCGACGGTCCCGACCGACCCGGCCGCGCACTTCACCGACGCCACGCTGCAACTCGACCTCACAGCCGTCGAGCGGGCGTTCATCCGCCTGGATGGCGTGGTGACGAACCTTGCCGACTTCGCGCTGCCGCCGGCAACGGCGACGGCGGAGACCGCCCCCCTGGGCGGCACGGTCACGGTACGTGCGACCGACGCGCTGTTCGACTACGCCTCGCACGTGTCAGGCCTCGGCGCCACCGCGCCGGTCAGCCTCGATCTCGGGTCCGGCACCGGCCGGGCGGTCACGCTCAGCGAGGTCGGCGGCACCTTCTCCTTCGGGGATGGAGCGCTGTCGACCGGACCGGACGGCGCCGACCTGTTCGGCGGGATCGGCACCGGCATCGACCCGACGGACGGCCTGGCCGGATTGGCGACGCACGCCAACGGCATGCTGGTGGGCGTGTTCCTCGACGGGCACGAGCACGATTCCGGCCATTCGGCGCCGGCGCCACTGGACTTCCACAGCCTGGGCGAGGGCTTCGAGAGGCTGTCCCCGGCGATCGACCAGCCCTTCTTCATCGGCGACGGGCTCTCGGCGACCGGCGCGGTGCAGCAGTTCCTCGTGCCGGATGCGGCGCGGACCCTGGTGCTGGGGGTGGTCGACGGCACCCATTTCCACGGCAGCCCCAGCGCCTATGCGGACAACATCGGCGCCATCACAGCGCATGTCGCCGTGCAGGACCACGTCTGGGCAGGATGACCCGATGCCCGCCGAGGTTTCGCACCCCGGCGGGCGCTTACCACTCGCCGAGGAACACGCCGGCCTTCTTGTGGCTGTCGGTGCGCTGCTCGGCCTCCGCCCAGGTGATCGTCGTGCGCGACTTGAGCCGGGTGAACCACAGCAGCAGCCGGTGCCGCATGGCGTCCCGCACCCCGGCCAGGGTGCCGTCGGCCCCGAGGTCGAAGAACTCGTCCGGATCGGCATGCAGGTCGAACAGCTGCGGCCGCAGCCCGCCGGTCCAGTGGATGTATTTCCAGCGCGCGGTCCGCACCATCCAGGCCATGTGCTGCCCGGTCGGGTAGCCGAGCCGCCGCCGCGCGCCGCGGAAGGTCCAGTCCAGCTCACTGATCGCGCAGTCGCGCCATTCCCCGCCCTGGGTGCCGCGCAGCACCGGCACAAGCGACCGCCCCTCCACCACATGCCGGGCGGTATCCAGGCCCAGCGCGTCGAGGATGGTCGGCACCACGTCCACCGCCTCGACCAGCCGCGGATCCTCGGTGCCGCGGGTCGCATCCGCCGCGGCGGTCGGGTCGTAGACCAGGAAGGGTACGCGCTGGACGCAATCGTGGAACAGCTCCTTCTCGCCCAGCCAATGGTCGCCCAGGTAGTCGCCGTGGTCGGCGGTGAAGATCACCAGCGTGTCCTGCCAGCGGCCGAGCCGGTCCAGCGTCTCCCACACCCGGCCGAGATGGTCGTCCACCTGGGCGATCAACCCCTGGTAGGTCGGGCGGACGATCGCGCTCGCCTCCTCCCGCTGGAAGCTCTGCGACACCTCCTCATCCTGCCACGCCCGGAACATCGGGTGGGCGGAAGGGCCGCGCTCCTCCGCGTGCCGCTTCACCGGCAGGCAATGCTCCGGCCCGTACATCGCATGGTACGGCGCCGGCGCGACGTAGGGCCAATGCGGCTTCACGTAGGACAGGTGCAGCACGAAGGGTTCGTCGCCCTGACGCTCCAGGAACTCGATGGCGCGGTCGGTGGTATAGGCCGTTTCGCTATGCGCCTCCGCAACCCGGGCCGGGTAGCGGGCATTGCGCATCTTCCAGCCGGAGAGCGGGCCGTCCGGCCCATCGACCGAGATGACGAAATCGGTCCAGGGGTCGCGGCTGTCATAGCCCTTCGACCGCAGCCACTGGGCATAGGCGCTGTCCGGCTCGCCATGGTGGCCATCATGCCGGTCAACCAGGCGGAACCAGCCTTCCTTGAGAAGTGCGGTCAGGTCGGTCTGGCCGTCGAGCTCCAGCCGCCGCATGCCCTGCGCGTCGGGCAGGACGTGGGTCTTGCCGGCCAGCGCCAGCGTCCGGCCGCTTTCGCGCAGGTGCCAGCCGAGCGTGACCTCCCCCACCGAAAGCGGCACCCGGTTATGGGTCGAGCCATGCGAGGAGACGTAGCGGCCAGTATAGAAGGACATCCGCGACGGGCCGCAGATGCCGGACTGCACAAAGGCGTTCGGGAAGCGCACGCCGCGCCGCGCCAGCGCGTCGATGTTCGGTGTCCGCAGGTAGGGATGCCCGGCGCAACCCAGATGATCCCAGCGCAGCTGGTCGCACATGACGAACAACACGTTGCGGATCATGGCCTTCCCCCGGGGCGAATCGCGTGCCGGCACTCTGCCCGCGTCGCGCGCGGCTGGCGAGGCCGGGGAGAATTGCGAAGGGCCCCGGCGGTTGCCCGCCGAGGCCCTTCCATTGTTTCGGGCGTTACCGCCCCGCGTGGCTCAGGAAGCCATCCCCGCAGTGGCAGGGACGATGATCCAGGCCGCGGCTGCGGCACCCGCCTGCGAACAATGAGACACTGGATCACCTCCTTTCGGTTGTTGACGACACGGCAAGGGTGGGCCGGAACCCG
>JBMOJU010000223.1:0-8919 GCA_049315625.1 Paracraurococcus sp. | reverse complement strand
TGGTGGCGCCGATCACGTCGCGCACTCCCGCCCGGGCCGCCGACGGCATCGCCCTGCCGGCGGAGACGCGCCGGCGGCTCGGCCTGCAGGAGGACCCCTGCTGGGTCGTGCTGACCGAGGTGAACCGCTTCGTCTGGCCGGGGCCGGACCTGCGCCCGGTCGAGGCCACTGCCGGTCCGGCCTGGAGCCACGGCCTGTTGCCGGCACACCTCATCCTTCGCATCCGCGACGAGATCGTGGCGCGCGCCAGGGCACGGCGCCTCCGGGCAGTTTCACGGTCTGAGTGATTTGCGGCGCGACCGGATGGTGCGCACGGCCATCCGGCAGTTCATCGGATTTCTGGGAAAGCTGCCCAAACTCTACCCACGGAAGACGATCGGGCCGCCGTCGATCCGTCGCCGCTACGAACGAGGCTGCCCACCTGCAACCTCCAGCGCCCACCCCCTGGACACGCCCATCACCCCGGCTCATCTGATCCACCAGATCGCTCAAAGGAGATGATCCGTTGGCCCAGCCGCACCCCGCCCCGGCCACCCCCTATGGCCCGCTCTACCGCACCCCGGTGATGGACCGCATCCGCCTCATCACCGCCGGCGTCCCGGCGGCGGAGGCCAAGCAAAGGCTCGACATCGCCGCGCTGGGGCGCAACGCCACGCTGAAGGCGCTGGACCTGCCGATCGCCACGTTCAATCGCAAGGTGAAGGCCAAGGCCCGCCTGTCTCCGGCGGAAAGCGAGCGGGTGATCGGCTTCGCCCGGCTGGTCGGGCAGCTCGAAGCCATGCTGGCGGACGCCGATGGCCCGGCGGCGTTCGATGCCCGGGCCTGGCTGGCCGGCTGGCTGACCGAGCCGTTGCCGGCGCTCGGCAACGCCCGTCCGATCGATTTCATGAACACCATGGAAGGCCAGGCGCTGGTTTCCCGCACCCTCGCCCAGATCGGCAGCGGCGCCTACGCGTGAGCCGGACGGCCTGGCGGATCGCGGCGGATACCGCGCGGTACCCGGCGGACGATTTGTCGGGCGGCGGGGCGAAGGCGACGGGGGGCCGCTGGAACGCGCCGGACCACGCGGTGGTCTATGCGTCTGAGACGCGGACCCTCGCCATAATCCCTAGTGAGACTTGCTACGTGCTTTAAGGCATGCCTTTGCGAGCCGAGTTCTTCACCCAATCTATGATAGTCATCATAAAACTCCACACATCATCCGATCCCGGGTGAATGTAGTCATTATCGTCAGGATCTCCTCCAAGACGTTCGAGCATACCCACCGCCCATTCGGTCTTTTTTCCTTTAATTCCCATTTCGATTAGCCAATTTTCTAATTCTCCGTGACGCACTATAAACAATCCATATGAATTTAAATTGTCAAGAAAATCATTGGCAGCAGCCCGATCCTGAGGAGACAGTGTATTTACGCCGCCATCTTTCTTCATGTCTTTACCAGATGCTTGAAGACGATCATAGATGACGCTTCGTTGACTACTAACGCCGGAATGCAGGGCAGCAGGGATCTGCGCAGCCTTGAGCCACCCAGTCCAAACTGAACCGCCGTCTTTAACAACATCGATGTCTACAATTGCAGCCGCAGGGACACCAAATTGCCGAAGTGGATCGATAATGTCTTTTACTGTTTGTTTGTTTTGCGCGTTTATGAATAATATAGAGGGCGCATCGTCTTGATCTTTAGTTATTCTATAATATATTTCTGAATAAAAAACTCGATCGTTGTCAGATTCTGTTACAATAACTCCATCATGAAATAGGGCCGATATTACATTTGCGCTGCGCATAAGCGGGCGCTTAAACATTTCCTCAAGTTGTTTAGAGTCAACTATTCGCCCACGTGATTTCCCATCTTGATACTCAAGTCGCACAACTCGAGCATTTTTGGTTGACGAAATGCACCCCATTAGAAAATCCGGGCTATGCGTAGACGCCATGAGCACTCTATTTCGTTCATTCGCAAGGCTGGCTAAACTTTTGCCTAGCTTTCGGGCAAGTGGTGGATGCAGAAATGCTTCCGGCTCATCGACCAGAATGGTATGATACTCGCCTGACATAATAGCGGTGAGGATTCCTGTGAGCGCCTGCACCCCATCACTGGTTTCTTTGATATAAGTTGCATTCTTATGGTACGATCTTGCAGCCTCGCTCAAGGATTGCTCGTCATTAAGAGGTTCCGTTTTCGATAACCTAATTCGGAGCTGGCCAAGATTGGTTGGATCGATGACGTAGTATAACCCAAGCGCATCTCGGATTGTTTTGCGTATTTTTTTCCTGATAGCGTCATTCGAGAATATATATGCAAGAATGTTTTGGGGTTCGCGCGTAAGATCGCCGCCCGCCTGATCATCTGTAAGATTGAATCTAGAGCGTCCATCAAGGCGCAGCACACCCCACTTTCCGAAAAAATTAATGTACCAAGCACGAGGGTCTGCCAGTCGCTCCAAATCGTTTGTCATCTGGCGTAAGGATTGAACATGTAGGCGTTCAACTTGACGGCCCTGGCCACTGCTAAATCCACCTATATCCACGTGGCCTGGAGCGTCTTTGGCGGAGTATCTTCTCTCGAAATCATCTATCGTAGAGTGAATGATATCTTTTCCCGGCACGTCAAAAGAAAGATTTTCGACGATCAACCGTCGAGCCGACGGCTGCGTGAAACATTCTTCTAGTTCCTTTAATACAAGACTTTTCCCTGAATTATTTGGCCCAACAAATATGGTAACGCCCTTCGCTTGGAAATCGAGGCGCGGGCTATTTGTAAATCTCAGGGTGACGTTATTTAACATAAAACTTCCTGGCGATACTCATGGACCTTGCTGAAAACTTTGTATAACACGCCTTTGTCGCCACGACAATTGAAATGAGTCGCTAAGTCGTTTTCAATATCCATTGTAGGAAATTTTTCCTTTTACACTGAGATTAATTGTAGTAGATAGACCTAGGTAATAATTTATACAATCGTGATTGTTGATTTCAGTTGTGGATCATAGCTAGATACCACTGCGAGCGAAAGCTTGAATTGTTGGCCCTAGCACTGCCGAGCACCCGTTACCTGCTACACCCCCCGCATGACCACCCCCACCGACTTCGACATCTTCCTCACCACCTTCCCCGGGCTGGAGCCCACCCTCCTCGCCGAGCTCCGCGGCAAGGGCTTCAAGGCCGCCAAAGCCGTCCCCGGCGGCGTCGTCATCCGCGGCGGGTGGCCGGAGGTCTGGCGGGCGAACCTGTGGGTCCGCGGCGCCGGGCGGGTGCTGGCGCGGCTCGACCATTTCCATGCCACGCACCTGGCGCAGCTCGACCTCCGCGCCCGGCACGTGCCCTGGGCCACGGTGCTGCGGCCGGACGTGCCGTTCCGGGTGGAGGCGACCTGCGCCGCCTCCAAGCTCTACCACAGCGGCGCGGTCGCCGAGCGCATCGCCACCGCGATCCGGGAGACGCTGGGCGCGCCCGAATCGCCCGAGGCCGTGGTGACGGTGATGGCGCGGCTGGAGCACGACCGCTGCACCATCAGCCTCGATACCTCGGGGGAGGCGCTGCACAAGCGCGGCTACAAGGCCGCCATCAACCCGGCCCCGCTGCGGGAGACCATGGCCTCCCTGTTCCTGGCGCAATGCGGGTATCTGGGGGAGGAGCCGCTGCTGGACCCGATGTGCGGCGCCGGCACCTTCGTGATCGAGGCGGCCGAGATCGCCGCCCGGCTGAACCCCGGCCGCGCCCGCGGCTTCGCCTTCGAGCATTTCGCCGGGTTCGATGCCGATTCCTGGGCGCGGATGCGGGCGGTGGCCAGCCGGCGCGCGCCGGCGGCGCGCTGTTACGGCAGCGACCGCGATGCCGGGGCGGTGGCGATGGCCCGGGCGAATGCCGAGCGCGCGGGGGTCGCGGAGGCCACCGAATTCCGCCAATGCACCATCAGCGACGCGGCGCCGCCGGAAGGCCCGCCGGGGCTGGTGATGGTCAACCCGCCCTATGGCACCCGGCTGGGGGAGAAGGCGGAGCTGGCGCCGCTGTACCGGGCGCTCGGCCAGGTGCTGCTGCGGCGGTTCGCGGGGTGGCGGGTCGGGCTGGTGACGGCCGAGCCGCTGCTGGCCCGCGCCACCGCCCTGCCCTTCCTGCCGACCGCGGCGCCGGTGCCGCACGGCGGGCTAAGGGTGACGCTCTACCGAACCGGCGCGCTGCCCTGACTCAGAGAAAAAAGTGAGAGGGGGCCTGGGGGAGAGAATTCCTCTCTCCCCCAGTCTTCCTTGTCAGCCGACGATCTCGGTCCCGGCGAAGAAGTAGGCGATCTCGATCGCCGCGTTCTCGGCGCTGTCCGAGCCATGCACGCTGTTCGCCTCGATGCTCTCGGCGAATTCCTTGCGGATGGTGCCGTCCGCGGCATTGGCCGGGTTGGTGGCGCCCATGATGTCGCGGTTGGCCTGCACCGCGTTCTCGCCTTCCAGCACCTGCACGACGACGGGGCCGGAGGTCATGAAGGACACCAGGTCCTTGTAGAAGGGGCGGGCGGCGTGGACGGCGTAGAAGGCGCCGGCCTGGGCGTCCGACAGGTGCAGGCGCTTTTGCGCCACGATGCGCAGGCCGGCGGCCTCGAACTTCGCGTTGATCTTGCCGGTCAGGTTGCGGCGGGTGGCGTCGGGCTTGAGGATGGAGAGGGTGCGCTCGATGGCCATGGGGGCGTTCCTTTGCCGGTGTGAACAGTCGCGCGCCGGATAGGCGGGGACGCGCCCCGACGCAACCCCGATGCCGCCCCGCCAGGCTCGACCGGCCGCTTGCCGGCGGCCTATCCTCTGCCGGAGCGGGAGACGCGCCTTGCCGATCGCCGAGCTGCACGCAAGCGTCATGGGGCGCATCGAGGGGCTGCTCATGGGCAATCTGGGCGGCCTGCCGCGGGTCGTGGCGCTGCCACCGGCCCCAGGCTGGACCGCCCCGCTGGTGGGGCTGGCCGCCGGCGCCTTCTACGCCGCGCTGTTCTGCGGCCTGCCGCTGCTGGTGACCACCCCGCACCCGATGCTGCAGGCGCTCTCCCTTTGGGGCGCCATCTATCTCGGCTTCGCGGTCGCCGCCGCACGGCTGACCAGCGCGGCGATGCTGGCCCAGTGCCGGGACAGGGTCGTGCCCGATCTCGGCCCCGCGGCCAGCGCGGTGATCGATGCGACGCTGGCGGCGCGCTTCCGCGCCGGCGTGATCCAGGGCCGGGCGCTGGCCATCGCCGCGGCGGCGATCCTCGCCTCGGCCTTCGTCCTGTATGGCGACCTCGCCGCGCTGGAGACGGCAGACGCACGCGGGCGACCCGACGTCCCGCTCGGGCAGCTTGGCTGGTGGGCGGCAGGCTACTTCGTGCTGTACCTGACCGCGGCGCGCGCGACCGATACGGGGCGCTTCTACGGCGTCTTCGCCGAAGGGCTGCGCACCCATCCGGAGCAATTGTTCGCGGCCGATCCGGCGCATGCGCTGATCGTCCGCCACACCGCCGCGCTCGGCCGGATCATGCTGCGGTTCTGGTTCGCCATCGGCCTGTCGGTCTCGACGCTGCTCTGGTTCGTCGGGCCCTTGCCGCATTTCGTCCTGCTGGTGGTCACCGTCGCCGGGCTGTTCTCGCTGCCCTTCGGCACCTTCGTGCTGCTCGCCAGCGAAAGCCATCTGCGGGAAGCGGTCCGGGCCGGGACGGAGACGCTGCTGCGGCGGATCGAGGCGGATGCGGGCGGGCTGTTCGCCGTTCAGGAGACGCTGGATACCGCAGGCTGGGCCAGGTTCCGGGAATTGCTTGCGCTGCACCGCGCCGCGGCGACGGCCGGCGAGTACCGCAGCATCCTCGCCTCCGTCCTGAGCCTGGTACCGTTGCTGACCCCGTTGATCGGCGTGGTGAGCAACCTCAGCAAGATCGATGACAAGGCGTTGCTGAAGCGTGCCGAGAGCCTCTGGCACTGGCTCGACGGCTTGTTCCCGGGGTGATGACACCGGGGCGCCGCAGGTGTCCCGTGACGCGGCAGGGCGCGCGCGATAGAACCCGGTGTCATGACCGTCCTCACCATCCGCGACCTCACGCTGCGCATCGCCGGCCGCGCCCTGCTGGACGGCGCCGACCTCGTGGTCGACCCCGGCCGCAAGGTCGGGCTCGTCGGCCGCAACGGCGCCGGCAAGTCCACCCTGCTGAAGGCCATCACCGGGGAGATCCAGCCGGATGGCGGGGAGATCCGCCTGGCCGCCCGCGCCCGCATGGGCCATGTGGCGCAGGAGGCCCCCGGCGGGCCGGAAAGCCTGCTGGAGACGGTGCTGGCGGCCGATACCGAGCGCGCCGCGCTGCTGGCCGAGGCGGAGGGGCACCCGGACGGCCTCCGGATGGCCGAGATCCATGAGCGGCTGATCGCGATCAGCGCCGACAGCGCGCCGTCGCGCGCCGCGACCGTGCTGGCCGGGCTCGGCTTCGACGCGGACGCGCAGGCGCGGCCTTCGAGCGAATTCTCCGGCGGCTGGCGGATGCGCGTGGCGCTGGCCCGGGTGCTGTTCCTGGAACCCGAATTGCTGCTGCTGGACGAGCCGACCAACCACCTGGATCTCGAGGCCACGATGTGGCTGGAAGGCTGGCTGCAGCGGTTCTCGGGCGCGGCCATCGTGGTCAGCCATGATCGCGGGCTCCTGGAACGCTGCGTCGATGCGATCGCCCACCTGGATCGCAGCAAGCTGACTCTGTATCCCGGCGCCTTCGACAATTTCGTCCGTGTGCGGACCGAGCGCCAGGCGCAGCAGGCGGCGCAGAACGAGAAGCTGGCGGCCGAGCGCGCGCATATCCAGTCCTTCGTCGACCGCTTCCGCGCCAAGGCCAGCAAGGCGCGCCAGGCGCAGTCGCGCATCAAGGCGCTGGAACGCATGCCGGCGATCGAGAGCGTGGTCGAGGACCATGCGACGCGCTTCGCCTTCCCCGAACCGGCCGAACTCGCGCCGCCGGTGTTGTCGGTCAGCAGCGGCAGCATCGGCTACGACAAGCGGGTGGTGCTGAAGGGGCTCGACCTGCGGCTGGACCAGGACGACCGCATCGCGTTGCTCGGCGCCAATGGCAACGGCAAGTCCACGCTGGCGAAGCTGTTCGCCGGGCGGCTGCCGCTGATGGGCGGTTCGGAATTCCGCTCGCCCAAGCTGAAGATCGGCTACTTCGCCCAGCACCAGACCGATGAGCTGGACATGGCGGGCACGCCGCTGTCGCACATGCAGGCGGCGATGCCGCGCGCGACCGTGTCGCAGTGCCGCTCGCAGCTGGCGCGCTTCGGGCTGGATGTCGAGCGGGCGACGACGGTGATCTCGGCCTGTTCGGGCGGGGAGAAGGCGCGGCTGCTGCTGGCGCTCTGCACGCGGGAAGCGCCGCAACTGCTGATATTGGACGAGCCGACCAACCACCTCGACATCGATGCGCGCGACGCGCTGGTGAAGGCGCTGGCGGATTACAACGGCGCCGTCATCCTGATCAGCCACGACCCGCATCTGGTGGAGCTGGTGGCGGACCGGCTCTGGCTGGTGGGCAACGGCAAGGTCAGCAACTTCGACGGCGACCTGGACGATTACCGGGCGATGCTGGGCGGCGGCAACCGCAAGGGGGCGCGGCAGGAGCCAGGCAGCGCGGCGAAGCCGAACGAGCGCCGCGGCAAGGCGGAAAGCCGCCAGGCGCTGGCGCCGATCAAGGACCGCATCAAGCAGCTCGACGCGCAGATCGCCAAGCTGCAGGACGAAGCGGCGACGATCGACAAGGCGCTGGCCGACCCGCGGCTCTATGCCGGCAACAAGACGGATTTGATCAACCGCGCGACGACGCGCCGCGCGGTGATCGCCAAGATCCTGTCGACGCTGGAGAACGAGTGGCTGGAGCTGCAGGAAAAGCTCGAACTCGCCTGATCCTTCAGCCGCCGTCGCGCAGCAGCTCGCCGATCACCCGTTCCAGGTGCTGCAGGGTGTTGCACACGGCGGTCACCCGGCAATGCGGCGCGTAGCGCAGCATGTCGGAATCGCCGGTGCCCCACAGCGTGCGGTATTCCGGGTTCAGCCAGACGATCTGCTTCGACCGGTCCGCCATCCGCGTCAGGATATCGACGCGCGGATCGGTGCGGTTGCCGCGGCCGTCGCCGAGCACGATCACCGTGGTCTGGCTGTCCAGCAGCGCCAGGTGCTCGCGCTCGAAATCCTCCAGTGCCATGCCGTAGTTCGAGGAGCCGAACCCGGCCCGCGCCATGACCTCGGGGATCGCCGTCTCGATCGGGTTGCGCTCCAGGATCTCGGAGACATCGACGAGGTTGCCCGAAAACGCGAAGGCGCGCAGCCCGGACAGCGCCTCGTTCAGCGAGTAGAGGAACAGCAGCAGGAATTGCGCGATGGCGGCGACCGAGCCGCTGACGTCGCACAACACCACCAGCCGCGGCTTCTGGATGCGTTCCTGCTTCCAGATGGTGTGGAAGGGGATGCCGTCCCAGCCCATGTTCCGCCGCAGCGTCCGCCGCACGTCCAGCACGCCGCGGCGGTCCCGCTTGCGGTTGCGGCCGTATTGCGTCGCCAGGCGGCGGGCCATGGCGCGCACCAGCAGGCGCATGCGGTCGTGGTCGCGCCGGTCGATCGCGGATAGCCGCGTCTGCGTCAGCATCCGCGCGCGGAAGGCCTCGGTCTCGCCGCGGGCGTAGAGCGCCAGGTTCTGCTCGACGAATTCCTTCACCTGGTCGCGCAGCCGGTCGCGGCCCTGGCGCAGCCTGTCGTTGCCGCTGGCGGCGATCTCGCGGTCCAGCCCGGCCAGCCCCATGCGGTCCAGGATGCGGCGGGTGAACAGGTTCACCTGGGTAAAGAGCGCGATGTTGGAGAGGCCCGCGGCCTGCCCGGCGCGCTCCACCGCCGCGGCGATCGCCGCCTGGTCGCCTTCCAGCAGCATGCGGGCGAGGTCGC
>JBMOJU010000222.1:0-8931 GCA_049315625.1 Paracraurococcus sp. | reverse complement strand
TGCCGGTCGGTATAGGGCTTGGTGACCCGCGGCGATTCGCGCACCCGCGTCACGCTCATGGCGAAGTCGAATTCGGTCTCCGCCTTCTCCGCCATGCCGGAGATCGCCGCCGCCGAAGCCGGCTCCGGCGTCGCCGCCAGCGGGATATGCCCCTCGCCGGCCATCAGGCCGGAGGTGGCGTCGAGCCCGACCCAGCCGGCGCCCGGCAGGTAGACTTCGGCCCAGGCGTGCAGGTCGGTGAAATCCTCGGTCGGGCCGGACGGGCCGGTCACCGGCTTCTGGTCGGCGACGAGCTGGATCAGGTAGCCGGAGACGAAGCGGGCGGCGAGGCCGAGATGCCGCAGCGTCTGTACCAGCAGCCAGGCCGAGTCGCGGCAGGAGCCCTTGGCGTTGCCCAGCGTCTCCTCCGGCGTCCAGACGCCGGGTTCCAGGCGCACGACATAGGCGGTGCGCTCCTGCACCCGCCGGTTCAGGTCGACCAGGAAGTCGACGGTGCGCTTCTCCTCGCGCGGGATCTCGGCGAGGAAGGCCTTCAGCAGCGGCCCGGGTTCCTCCAGCCGGCGGAAGGGGGCGAGTTCCTGGTCCAGCACCGCGTCGTAGGTGAAGGGGTAGGTCTCGGCTTCGGGTTCGAGGAAGAAGTCGAAGGGGTTGATCGTCGCCATGTCGGCGACGAGGTCGACTTCCACGTCGAAATGCGTGACGCGCTCGGGGAACACCACGCGGGCCAGGTGGTTGCCCTGCGGGTCCTGCATCCAGTTGAGGAAATGCGGCTTCGGCTCGATCTTCAGGGCGTAGCTGACCACCGGAGTGCGGGCATGCGGCGCCGGCCGCAGCCGGATGGTCTGCGGGCCGAGCTGGATGGCGCGGTCATAGCGGTAGCTGGTGCGATGATTGAGCGCGACGTGAAGCGGCATGATCGGGGCGCCTGCGAAAGAGTCAGGCGGGTTTACAGCAAAACCGGCGCCATGCGCGGCATGATGATCGCGGGACGGAGGGTTGCGCGCAGCGGACGGCGCCTGCCCAAAGCGCGGGCAATTGCCCACTCCGGGATGCATCGACGGCGGATGCGAACCCGGGCTAGGCTTTGCGCAACGAGGATGGGGGAAACGCGCATGGCGCAGCGAAGCAAGCTGATCGGGAGTTTCGCCGAGGCGGTGGCGGATATCCCGGATGGCGCGGCCATCGCCTTCGGCGGCTTCGCCGGGCCGGGCACCCCCTACAACCTGACGCGGGCGCTGCTGGTGCAAGGCGCGAAGCGGCTGACCTGCATCGGCAACACCACGGGCGGGGCGCATCAGCCGCGGCTGCCCGACATCGGCATGCTGGTCGAGAACGGCCAGGTGGCGAAGGTGATCTGCAGCTTCACCGCCGCGACCCGTCCGACCGACGTACTGCCCTTTACCAAGTACTACGAGGCCGGCGAGGTCGAGGCCGAACTCGTCCCGCAGGGCACGCTGGCGGAACGCTTGCGCGCCGCCGGCGCCGGCATCCCGGCCTTCTACACGCCGACCGCGGTGGGGACGGAACTCGCGGAGGGGCGCGAGACGCGGGTCATCGGCGGCCGCGAATACCTGCTGGAATACGCGCTGCCCTGCGATGTCGCCTTCATCCGCGCCTTCCGCGCCGATACCGCCGGCAACCTGCAATTCCGCCTGGCCCAGCGCAATTTCTGCCCGCTGATGGCGATGGCGGCGAAGCTGGCGATCGTCGAGGTGGAGGAGCCGATCCTGCCCGCCGGCGCCTTCGACCCCGACCAGGTGCATCTCTCCGGCATCTTCGTGCAGCGCCTGGTGCAGGTGCCCCCGCCGCCCGAGGGGCTGTGGACCGTCCGCCGGCAGGAGCGCGCGAAATGAGTGCCACGGACACGAAGGGCTGGGACCGCCAGCAGATGGCCGATCGCCTCGCCCAGGAATTCCAGGATGGCTGGATCGTCAACCTCGGCGTCGGCATCCCGACGCTGTGTTCCAACACCGACATCGGCGACCGCGACATCCTGTATCACGCGGAGAACGGCGTCATCGGCTATGGCCCGGTGCTGCCGGCCGGCGAAGAGGACCTGCACCTGGTCAATGCCGGCGGGCAGAACGTGTCCCTCAACCCCGGCGCGGCTATCGTCCACCATGCCGACAGCTTCGGCATCATCCGCAGCGGTCGGATCGACGTGACGGTGATGGGCGCCTACGAGGTCTCGGCCGGCGGCGACTTCGCCAATTGGAAGGTGGGGCGCGCCAAGGGCGGCGGCATCGGCGGGGCGATGGACCTGGCGGCCTGCGCCAAGCGGGTCTTCATCATCCTGGAGCACACCACGCGGAAGGGCGAGCCGCGGCTGGTGCCGACCTGCGCGCTGCCGGTGACGGCGCGCGGGGTGGTGACGCTGGTGGCGACGAATTACGGCCTGTTCGCGCCGACCGGGGCAGGCTTCGCGGTGCGCGAACTGGCGCCCGGGATCGACTTCGCCGCGGCGCAGGCCGCCACCGGCGCACCGCTGACCGAAGGACGCTGAGATGCCGCTCCACATCGACTACTACGCCTCGCTCAACTCGCCCTGGACGCATCTGGGGGCGGCGCGGATCGAGGCGCTGGCGGCGCAGCACGGCGCCACGCTGCGCATCTTCCCGGTGGATTTCGGCACCATCTTCGCCGGCTCCGGCGGGCTGCCGCTGCCGAAGCGCAGCCCGCAGCGCCAGGCCTACCGCTTGCAGGAACTCGCCCGCTGGCGGGAGGCGACGGGCATCCCGATCAAGACCCACCCGAAATTCTTCCCGAGCTCCGAGGCGCTGACCAGCGCCTGCGTGGTCGGCCTGCGGGAGACGCAGGGCGACGCGCCGGCGATCCGGCTGGCGCACCGCGTGCTGAAGGCGGTGTGGGAGGATGAGCTGAACCCGGCCGACCGCGACGTGCTGGCCGGGCTGATCGGCGACTGCGGGCTGGATGCTGGCACCGTCCTGGCGCTGGGCGACGACCCGCGGTGGGCGGCGCGGCGGCAGGCCGACACCGCCGCGGCGCTGGCCCGCGGCGTCTTCGGCGCGCCGAGCTACGTGATCGGCGAGGACATCTTCTGGGGCCAGGACCGGCTGCTGTTCGTCGAGAAGCGGCTGGCGAAAGGTTAGGGGACGCGCGCCGGGGCGCTCGCTACACTTCGTGCCGAGAGCACAGGAGCGAGCGATGGTGCGTCCCGGCCCCGGTGGCCTACCGTGATCGGCGAGAACCGCCGCCGTGTCGAGGATGCGCGCTTCCTTGTCGGGGAGGGGCGCTATATCGCGGACCTCATCCCCCCGGGCGCGCTGCATGGCGTGGTGCTGCGCTCGCCGCATGCGCATGCGCGGATCGTCGCAGTGGACGCGACGGCGGCGCGGGCCATGCCCGGCGTCGCGCTGGTGCTGACCGGCGCCGATCTCGCCGCCGACGGCATCGGCCCGCTGCCCTGCCCGGCGGTGGTGAACACCCTCGGCCCGCTGGTCATCCCGGACCGCTTCGCCCTGGCCCGGGACGCGGTGAAGCATGTGGGGGAGCCGGTCGCCTTCATCGTCGCCGCAACCCCGGCCCAGGCGCGCGACGCGGCCGAGGCGATCCTCGTCGAATACGAAACGCTGCCCGCCGTGGTCGACAGCCGCGCCGCGCTCGCCCCCGGCGCGCCGCAACTCTGGCCGGAGGCACCGGGCAACCGCGCCTTCCGCTTCGAGCGCGGCGACCGCGCGGCGATGGAGGCCGGCTTCGCCGCCGCCGCCCGCATCGTCGAGCTCGACCTGGTCAACCACCGCGTCCACGCCGCGCCGATCGAGCCGCGCGGCGCCGTCGCGGCCTGGGACGGCACCCGCTTCGACCTGCTCTTCTCCGGCATGGGCGTGCACGCCATCCGCAAGCAGTTGGCCACCGTCTTCGGGCTGGAGGAAGTCGCCTTCCACCTGCACTGCCCGGATGTCGGTGGCGGCTTCGGGATGAAGAACTTCCTCTTCCCCGAACAGGTCGCGCTGCTCGCCGCCGCGCGCCGGCTCGGCCGGCCGGTCGCCTGGATCGCCGACCATACGGAGGAATTCCAGGGCGCCGTGCATGCGCGCGACTTCCAGGGCACGGCGCGGCTCGCCCTCGACGCCGAGGGGCGCTTCCTGGCACTGCATGCGCGGATGGCGGGCGACATGGGCGCCTATTGCTCGGCCTTCGGGCCGGCGGTGCCGACAAATTCGGTCTCCACCGCCATCGGCGGCGTCTACGCCATCCCGGCCATCCTGCTGGAGGTCGAGGGCGCCTTCACCAACTCCGTCCCGACGGATGCCTACCGGGGCGCCGGCAAGCCGGAGGCGAACTACCTGACCGAACGCCTGGTCGAGGCCGCCGCCCGTGCCACCGGGATCGACCCGATCGAACTGCGCCGGCGCAACGCCATCGCCGCCTTCCCGTACCGGAGTGCCACGGGGATGCTGATGGACACCGGCCGCTTCGGCGACAACCTCGGCGACTTGGACGCGCTGCTGGACCGCGCGGGTTTCGAAGCCCGCCGCGCCGAGAGCGAATCGCGCGGCATGCTGCGCGGCCTCGGCATCGCCTGCTTCCTGGAGACCTCGCGCGGCGCGCCGCAGGAATGGGCGGCGGTACGCTTCGCCGCCGACGGCATGGTCGACCTCGCTACCGGCACGCAGAACAACGGCCAGGGGCTGGAGACCAGCTTCGCGCAGATCGCCGCGGCCTGGCTGGGGCTGGAGGAATCGCGCTTCCGGCTGGTGCAGGCGGATACCGACCTCGTCGCCTTCGGCAACGGCCATGGCGGCGCGCGGTCCCTGCATGTCGGCGGCACGGCGTTGGTGCTGGCGCTGGACAAGGTGATCGAGAAGGCCCGCCGCCTGGCCGGCCACCTGCTGCAGGTCTCGCCGGAATCGATCGACTTCGCCGAGGGCTGCTTCACCGTGACGGCGACCGGGCAGGCGCTGACGCTGGATGCGCTGGTCGAGGCCTCCCGCGACCCGGCCGACGTGCCGGAGGGAATGGAACTCGGCCTGGATGCCGAGGCGATGAACCTGTCGGACCTCGTCACCTTTCCCTCCGGCGCGCATTGCGCCGAGGTGGAGATCGACGCGGAAACGGGTGCGGTGACCTTGCTGCGCTACCAGGCGGTGGATGATTACGGCGCGCTGGTGAACCCGATGCTGACCCGCGGGCAGGTGCAGGGCGGGCTGGCGCAGGGGATCGGCCAGGCGATGCAGGAACGCATCGCCTATGATCCGGAGTCGGGGCAGCTCCTCTCAGCCTCCTTCATGGATTACGCGCTGCCGCGGGCGGTGGACCTGCCGGATCTCGATGTGGCGTTCGGCGAGGCGCCGACCCATTCCAATCCGCTGGGTGTGAAGGGCGTCGGCCAGGCCGGGGCGATCGGGGCGCCGCAGACGGTGATGCACGCGGTGCTGGATGCGCTGCGGCCGGTGGGCGTGACGACGCTGCAGATGCCGGTGACGGCGGAGGGCGTATGGCGGGCGATCCGGGCGGTGCGGGGCGGGTAGCGCGGCACCCCCACCCCGGCCCTCACCCGCTGGCGCGGGGGGGCAGGGTGGGGGTGGTCACGCCCGTGGCGCAGGAACGCCTACCCCACCACCTCCGGCTCCTCCTCGATCTGCAACGCATCGTTGAACCGGTTGAAGAACCCGCACAGCGTGATCCGCAAGGTCAGCTCCACCACCTGCGCCTCGGTGAACGCCGCGCGCACTGCGCGGAACAGCGCCTCCGGGACGCGGTTCGGCGTTTCCCAGGCGGCGATGGCATACTGCACCACCAGCCTGTCGGTCGCATCCAGTTCCGGGTGGTCCTGCCAGTCCATGATGCGGTCGATGCCGGCCGCGGAGATGCCCTCGACCTCCAGGAACGGCTTGTGGTGCGCCACGCAGTAGTGGCAGGCGTTGAGGTTGGAGACCACGACGATGGCGATCTCCAGCGCCCGCTTCGGCAGGGTCTTCGCTTCGCGCAGCTCCATCAGCAGCGGGAACAGATGCCGCAGCGCCGCCGGGACATGGGCGAAGACGGCGACCTGGTTGCGGAAGGGGCCATAGCTGCCGGCGAAGCGTTCGTAGATTTCCGCCAGGTCCGGCGGCAATTCGCTGCTCTCGATGTTGCGGACGCGGGCCATGGCGCTCTCCCCTGCTTGGTGGGGGGCAGCCTACAACCTTGCCTCAGATGACGAAATTCAGCGGCTCCACCGTCGGTCGCTTCACCCCGGCCGCGGCGGCGCGCTTGATCAGGTCGGCGATGGTGAGGCGCGCGAGGTGGTCGCGGCACAGCGCCTCCATCTCGGTCCAGAGCGGCTGGACGACGGCAGCCTGCAACCGGCCCGCCGGCTGCTCCACCCCGGCATCCTCATCCAGCGCGGTGGAGACGATCTCGGCCAGCCGCAGGTCGCGCGGCGGCCGGCCCAGCCGATAGCCACCCTTCGGCCCACGGATGCTGTCGAGCAGCCCGGCGCGGGACAGCGCCTGCAGCACCGGTTCGATCCCCCGGCGTGCCTGGCCCAACCGTTCGGCGATGTCGGCGGCGCTGACCGCCTCGGTCCGGCCGGCATGGAAGGCGACATCGAGCATGATGGCCACCGCCGTCATCGCCCGTTCCCGGCGGAGCAGCATGCGTTTCCCCCTGGGGCGGCGCCTGGGCGCCGCCCTTCGTCACTCGCCTTGTCCCGACCCGCTCAGGCGCGGGTGAGGGTCGAGGCCTCCGGGCCCTTCTTGCCCTGCACGACCTGCATGGTCACCGCCTGGCCTTCGGTCAGCGGCGAAAGGCCGCTGCGCTCCAGCGCCGTGGCATGCACGAAGACATCGCGCCCGCCGCCTTCCGGCGAGACGAAGCCGAAGCCCTTCTCCGCGCTGTACCACTTCACGGTACCGCGCATCTCCTCGGCCGGGCCGGAGGGGGCAAAGCCACCACCGGGCGGGCCGCTGCGCATCGGCCGGTCGCCGAAGCCGCCGGGACGCGGCGGCCGGTCGCCGAAGCCGCCACGCGGGGCGCCGCCGCCGCCGGGACCACCACCGCCGGGCTCGCCGGGGCTGGTGATCTCGATGACCTCGGTCACCTGCTGGCCCTTCTGCCCGGGGCCGACACGGACGCGGAGCCCGGCACCCGGGTTGACCGCGTCGCTGCCGGACCGCTGCAGCACGGAGACATGCAGGAAGGCGTCGCCGGAGCCGTTGCCGAGCTCCACGAAACCAAATCCCTTCTCCGGGTTGAACCACTTGACGGTGGCTTCGACCTCGGGTCCCGAGGCGAAGACCGAGGGGCCGCGCGACATCGGCGGGCCACTCGGGATCGGGAAGGGCGGCGGGGCCCCCCAGCCACCGCCGCCACCGCCGCCAAATTCGGGGGTATCATCGTCGAACCCGCGCTTGCGGGGCTTACGGGGGCGCCAGCTTTCGTTTTTGGCCATCTCTCGAACTCTTCGGTGCTCCACTGGCCACGCCCCGTTTCCGGAACCCGGCCTGCCGTCGTCTGTCCCGGTGGACAGCGAATGGCATTCGCCAAGCATCTAGCATAAGGCTTCCGGCTTCGCGCGCCAGCCCATCGTGGAAATCTCCGTCACGCGACGAATTTTCGTCCGCGCCACGCGCCCGGCTGCACGCCCCCGCGGCAGGCGGCGGCAAAACCGGGCAGACCCTGGCGCCGCCGGCGCATTGACCCGCCTCGGGGCGGCCCACATTTTCGCCCGGCACGAGGATTCCATTGACCGATCTGACCGTCGCCTTCGCCAATGCGCTGCACCTGGTCGCGGTCGGCGATCCGGCCATGCTGCGAATCGTCGGCCTGTCGCTGTGCGTCAGCCTGGGCGCGACGCTGTGCGCCGCGCTCATCGGCCTGCCGCTCGGCGCGTTGCTCGCGGTCGCCCGCTTTCCCGGCCGCCAGGGCATCATCGTCGGGTTGAACGCGCTGATGGGCCTGCCGCCGGTGGTGGCCGGGCTGCTGATCTACCTGGCGCTGTCGCGCAGCGGGCCGCTCGGCGGGCTCGGCCTGCTGTTCTCGCCGACCGCCATGGTCATCGCCCAGACGGTGCTGATCGCGCCGATCCTCGCCGCGCTGTCGCGCCAGGCGCTGGAGCCGCTGTGGGAGGAATATGCCGACCAGCTCCGCTCCTTCGGTGCCGGCCCCTGGCGGGCGGTGCCGACCCTGTTGCGGGATGGCCGCTTCGCGCTGCTGACCGTGCTGCTGGCCGGCTTCGGCCGCGCCAGCGCGGAGGTCGGCGCGGTGATGATCGTGGGCGGCAACATCGAGGGTTTTACCCGGGTGATGACCACCGCCATCGCGCTGGAGACCAGCAAGGGTGATTTGCCGCTGGCCCTGGCGCTGGGCGGCATCCTGATGGCCGTGGTGCTGGCGGTGAACCTGGCGGCGCAGGCGCTGCGCGGCCTCGCCGCCCGGGCCGGCGCCTGATGCCGCCGCAGGGCTCCGCGCTGCCCCTGCTGGCCGAGGGGCTGGGCTATGCCGCCGGCGGGGTCGCCATCCTGCGCGACGTGTCGCTGCGGATCGCCGCCGGCCCGCCGCTGCTGGTCATCGGGCCGAACGGCGCCGGGAAATCCGTGTTGCTGCGGCTGCTGCACGGGCTGCTGCCGCCGACCGAGGGGAGGCTGCGCTGGGCGGGCAGCGGGCCGAAGCGCGACGCCATGGTGTTTCAGCGGCCGGTGATGCTGCGGCGGACGGCGCTGGCCAATCTGGAGTATCCGCTGGCGCTCGCCGGCCTGGCGTGGGCCGAACGGCGGGCGCGAGCCGAAGCGGCGCTGGCTGAGGCCGGGCTGGCGGCGCTGGCCGGCCGGCCGGCCCGGCGCCTGTCGGGCGGGGAGCAGCAACGGCTGGCCCTGGCCCGCGCCGCGGCGCTGGGGCCCGACCTGCTCTTCCTCGACGAGCCCTGCGCCAGCCTGGACCCCACGGCCACCCAGGCGGTGGAGGCAGCGATCCGCGGGATCGCGGCGC
>JBMOJU010000221.1:0-8937 GCA_049315625.1 Paracraurococcus sp. | reverse complement strand
CAACCAAGAAGACCCCCCCATGCCCGAGGCACCGCCCGTCCTGCTGTCCCGCGACCCGCGCGGGATCGTCACCGTCACCCTGAACCGCCCGCAGGTCGGCAACGCCTACAACGAGGCGCTGCTGCGCGCCCTGATCGCCGGCCTCGACTCGCTGCGCGCCGACGCCACCGTGCGTGCCCTGGTCGTCCGCGGCGCCGGCAAGCATTTCGCCGCAGGGGCCGACATCAACTGGCTGGCCGAGGTCGCGTCCTACCCGCCGGAGCGGGCCTATGAGTGCTCGCTCGCCACCACGGTGGCGATGCAGCGGCTCAATGAATTCCCCCGCCCCACCTTCGCCGTCATCCAGGGCGCCTGCTTCGGCGGCGGCGCCGGGATCGCCTGCTGCGTCGACGTGGCCCTGGCAACGCCGGCGGCGCTGTTCGGCCTGACCGAGGTGCGGGTCGGGGTGTCGCCCACCCCGATCTCCACCCATATGGTCCACGCGATGGGGCTGCGGCAGGCCCGCCGCTACGCCCTCACCGGCGAACGCTTCGGGCCGGACGCGGCGCTGCGGATGGGCCTGGTGCATGAGGTCCTGCCGGCCGAGGCGATCGAGCGGCGGCTGGCGGAGATCATCGACGAGACCCTGCTCGCGGCCCCCGGCGCGGTGGCGGTGACCAAGGACAGCCTGCTCGGCGCCAACGGCCTGAAGCTGGATGACCGCCAGATGGCGCTTTTGGCGCATGAGGGATGGATGCAGCGCGCCTCGGCCGAGGGGCGGGAGGGTCTGGCGGCGTTCCGCGGGAAGCGCCGGCCGGCCTGGTATCCGGGGGCGAATGCGGCGGAGCCAGGAAAACCTTGAAGACCGGACAACCGTTAGGGTTGTCCGCCCCTCTGTCATCGAAGCTTCATCGAACTGCAATCGTCCGGTCTTGCCGTCCGACTAGGTAGGCCGGGTCAGCCCGGGACACCCCTGCCCCGGGCTCAAACTTGTCGGAGAGAGACGCGTGAATCGACGCTCCCTGCTCATCGCTTCCGGCCTTACGGCGGCTGCCCCGCTGCTCGGCCGCCCGGCCTTCGCCCAGCAGGCGCAGATCACCGGCGCCGGCGCCAGCTTCCCCCGCCCGGTCTATGAGCGCTGGGGCCAGGCCGCCCGCGAGGCGATCGGCATCCAGCTCAACTACCAGTCGATCGGCTCCGGCGGCGGCGTCAACCAGATCACCAACCGCACCGTCGATTTCGGCGCCTCGGACGCCCCGCTGAAGGCCGCCGACCTGGCCGAGCGCAAGCTGCTGCAGTTCCCCACGGTGATGGGCTCGGTCGTGCTGATCGTGAACCTGCCGGGCGTCGCCGACAACACGCTGCGGCTGACGCCGGAGATCGTGGTCGACCTGTTCCTCGGCAAGATCACCCGCTGGAACGACCCCAAGCTGGCCGAGCTGAACGCCGGCCTGAAGCTGCCGAACATCCCGGTGGCGCCGACCTACCGCGCCGATGCCTCGGGCACGACCTTCGTGTTCACCTCCTACCTCGCCCGCGTGTCCGAGACCTGGAAGTCCGGCCCGGGCGCGGCGACCAGCGTGCAGTGGCCGGGTGGCCAGGGCGCCCGCGGCAATGAGGGCGTGGCCAACACCGTCCGCAACACCCCGGGCGCGATCGGCTACACCGAGAACGCCTACGCGACGGTGAACAAGCTGGTCACCACCCAGCTGCGCAACAAGTCGGGCAAGTTCGTCAAGCCGGAGATGGCGAACTTCATCGCCGCCGCCAGCGCCGCCGACTGGTCCGTGCCCCACTTCGCCGCCGAGATCATCGACCTGTCCGGCGACGACGTGTGGCCGATCGTCTCGCCGACCTTCATCCTGCTGCCGGTGAACCCGCCGGCGGACAAGGTCGCGGCCAGCCTGAACACCATGAAGTTCTTCGACTGGGCCTACAAGAACGGCGCCGAGGCGGCCCGCCGCCTGGAATACATCCCGCTGCCGGAGGCGGTGCAGACCGCCGTCCGCCGCTCCTGGGTCGCGGTGCAGAACCCGGACGGCAAGCCCGTCTGGACCGCCTGAACCTGACGGCCTGGGGCCCCGCGCCCCCGGCCACCCCGCCTGCCCCTTGGGGGAGAGACCGCCTTGTCGCAAGCCGCAGCCCTGCATGCCCCCGCCGCCGTGCGCCGCAAGATCGGCAGCAGCGGCGACCTGATCTTCGAATGGCTCTGCCGTGGCGCCGGCATCCTCGTGCTCCTTCTCCTCGGCGCCATCATCCTCACGCTGTTCATCGGCGGCCTGCCGGCCTTCCGTGAGTTCGGCTTCGGCTTCCTGACCAGCACCGCCTGGAACCCGGTCGAGGGCCGCGAGAATTACGGCGCCTTCGTGCCGATGCTCGGCACCATCGTCTCGGCCGTGCTCGCCATCGCCTTCGCCGTGCCGGTCGCCTTCGGCATCGCCTTCTTCCTGACCGAGCTCGCGCCGCCCTGGATGAAGCGCCCGGTCGGCACCGCGATCGAGCTGCTGGCCGCCATCCCGTCGATCATCTACGGCATGTGGGGCCTCTTCATCCTGGTGCCGATCGTCCAGCAGTACATCCAGATCACGCTGGGGGAGACGCTGGGTGCCATCCCGCTGATCGGCTTCCTGCTCGCCAGCAACAGCTTTGCCGGCACCTCGATCTTCACCGCCGCCCTCGTGCTGGCGATCATGATCCTGCCGTTCATCGCCGCCACCATGCGCGACGTCTTCGACCAGGTCCCGGCGGTCTACAAGGAAAGCGCCTACGGGCTCGGCTGCACCCGGTGGGAGGTGATGCGCGGCGTGGTGCTGCCCTACACCCGGATCTCGGTGGTCGGCGGCATCATGCTCGGCCTCGGCCGCGCCCTTGGGGAGACCATGGCGGTCACCTTCGTCATCGGCAACGCCAATCGGCTGCCGACCTCGATCTTCGACCCCTCCACCACCATCGCCTCGATCGTCGCCATGGAGTTCCCGGAGAGCCTGATGGGCAGCCTGAAGCAGTCCTCGCTGCTGGCGCTCGGCTTCCTGCTCTTCGTCATCTCCTTCATCGTGCTGGCGGTCTCGCGCTTCCTCCTGCGCTCCAAGATGAAGGGCTGATCCGCGATGAGCGCGACCACCATCCCCGCCCTCGCCCCGGTCAAGGACATCGCCACCGCCCGGGCGCTCGGCCGGCGGCGGAAATTCGCCGACGCCGCGCTGCGCTGGTTCTGCCTCGGCGCCACCGCGCTCGGCCTGCTGTTCCTGGCCTCCATCATCTTCACGCTGCTCTGGCGCGGCCTGTCGTCGATCGACGTGACGGTGTTCACCAAGGAATTCCAGCCGACCACCTACGGCGACCCGGATGCGCCGCGCGGCGGCCTGGCGCATGCCATCGTCGGCTCGATCATCCAGACCCTGATCGGCACCGTGGTCGGCACCCCGATCGGCCTGCTGGTCGGCACCTACCTGGCCGAATACGCCCGCGGCTCGGCGCTCGGCAACGCCGTGCGCTTCGTCTCGGACGTGCTGCTCTCGGCGCCCTCCATCCTCATCGGCCTCTTCGTCTACCAGATCGTGGTGCTGCCCGCGGGCGGCTTCTCCGGCTGGGCCGGCGCTCTGGCGCTGGCCATCATCGTCATCCCGGTGGTGGTGCGGACGACCGAGGACATGCTCCAGCTGCTGCCCAACACGCTGCGTGAGGCGGTGGTCGGGCTGGGCGCGCCGAAGTGGAAGATGATCACCCTGGTCGCCTACCGCGCGGCGCTGTCCGGCATCGTCACCGGCGTGCTGCTGGCGGTTGCCCGCATCACCGGGGAAACGGCGCCGCTGCTGCTGACCAGCTTTGGCAACTCGGTCATGTCGACCGATCTCGGCCGCTCCATGGCCAGCCTGCCGATCGCCATCTACCAGCAGGCCAACAGCGGCTTCCCCGACCTGATCGCCATCGCCTGGGCCGGCGCCCTGATCGTGACCATGGGCGTGCTCGCCATCAACATCATCGCGCGCTTCGTCGTGCGCCCCCGCAGCTAAGGCCAGAGGCCAGGAGACGGACCGATGAGCTCCACCACCGAGACCCCGGCACAGGACCAGCAGCAGGCCAGCTTCGGCGGCATGCAGGCGCGCTCCTCGGCCGTACTGAACGAGACCGCCCGCATCGCGGTGCGCAACCTCGATTTCTTCTACGGCACGAACAAGGCCCTCAAGGCGATCAACTTCAACCTGCCGGAAAAGCAGGTGACCGGCATGATCGGCCCGTCCGGCTGCGGCAAGTCCACCCTGCTGCGGGTGCTGAACCGCATGTACAGCCTCTATCCCGGCCAGAAGGCGGTCGGCGAGGTCGTCATGGACGGCAAGAACATCCTCGACGCCGACGTCGACATCAACGAGCTGCGCGCCAAGATCGGCATGGTCTTCCAGAAGCCGACCCCCTTCCCGATGACCATCTACGAGAACATCGCCTTCGGCGTCCGGCTGCATGAGAAGCTGCCGAAGGCGCAGATGGACGAGCGGATCGAATGGGCGCTGAGCCGCGCCGCGATCTGGGGCGAGGTGAAGGACCGGCTGAACACCAACGCCATGGGCCTTTCGGGCGGCCAGCAGCAGCGCCTGTGCATCGCCCGCACCATCGCGGTGCGGCCGGAGGTGATCCTGTTCGACGAGCCGACCTCGGCGCTCGACCCGATCTCGACCCTGAAGATCGAGGAGCTGATCGACGAGTTGAAGCGCGACTTCACCATCGCCATCGTCACCCACAACATGCAGCAGGCGGCGCGCTGCGCCGACCAGGTCGCCTTCTTCTACCTGGGCGAGCTGGTCGAGATCGCCCCGGCGGCGCAGCTCTTCACCGCGCCGAAGCACCAGCGCACGCAGGAATACATCACCGGCCGGTTCGGCTGAGGCGCGGACCGAAAGGATGGAGCAGATGCAGGAACACATCGTCCGCGCCTATGCCGAGGAGCTGCGCCGCGTGCGCGAGCTGGTCGCCCGCATGGGCGGCCTGGCCGAGCGCCAGGTGGCCGATTCGGTCAGCGCGCTGGTCCGCCGCGACGCCGACCTGGCCACCGAGGTGATGGCCCGCGACGCCGACATCGACGCGCTGGAGCGGGAGATCGAGACCTTCTGCATCCGGCTGCTGGCGCTGCGCCAACCGGTCGGCGCCGATCTCCGGCTGGTCGTCGCCGCGCTGAAGATCATCCATGAGATCGAGCGGATCGGCGACTATGCCCGCAACGCCGCCAAGCGCAGCATCGTGCTCTCCCAGCAGCCCAGCTTCGGCAGCCTGAACGGCTTCCAGCGCATGGCCACGCTGGTGCAGGAGAACCTGAAGGGCGCCATGGACGCCCTGGTGAACGAGGACGCCGCCCGCGCCGACGAGGTCTGGGCCGCCGACCAGCCTGTCGACGAGGTCTATAACGGCATCTTCCGCGAGATGCTGACTTTCATGATGGAGGATCCGCGCAACATCACCGCGGCCACCCATCTGCTGTTCGTGGCAAAGAATCTGGAGCGAATCGGCGACCACGCGACCAATATCGCCGAGACGGTGCACTACGCGGTGCAGGGCGAGGCATTGTCCGAGGAGCGGCCGAAGGCCGACAGCTCGGCCTATGCCGTGGTCCGGCCGCCGGCCTGAGCACGAGGGAGGGTTCCGCATGCCGGATATGGTCCCAGGGGGCGCCCGCCCGACGATCCTGGTCGTCGAGGACGAAATCCCGTTGCTGACCCTGCTGCGCTACAACCTGGAGAAGCAGGGCTTCCGGGTCGAGGAGGCGGCGGACGGCCAGGAGGCGCTGGTCCGGGTCGCCGAATCCCGCCCCGACCTGGTCCTGCTGGACTGGATGCTGCCGGCGCTCTCCGGGCTCGAGGTCTGCCGCCAGCTGCGCCGCCGCCCGGCGACCCGGGACCTGCCGATCATCATGGTCACGGCGCGGACCGAGCAGCAGGACACCGTTCGCGCGCTCGACACCGGGGCCGACGACTACATCAGCAAGCCCTTCGCCATGGACGGGCTGCTGGCCCGCATCCGCGCCCTGCTGCGCCGTTCCGGCAGCGTGGCGACGCGCGGCACGCTGGCCTTCCGCGACCTGACCATGGACCAGGACGCGCACCGGGTCTCCCGCAACGGCCGGGCGCTGCATCTCGGCCCGACCGAATACCGGCTGCTGGAGTTCCTGATGCAGCATCCCGGCCGCGTCTTCTCGCGCGAGCAATTGCTGGATGCGGTCTGGGGCCGCGACATCCATGTCGAGCCGCGCACCGTCGACGTGCACATCCGCCGGCTGCGCAAGGCGATCAACGCCGAGGGCGAGGAGGACGTGATCCGCACCGTCCGCTCCGCCGGCTACGCGCTGGACGTCGAGGAAACCTGAATGGTGGCGGCGGGGCCGGTCCCCGCCCCGCGCAGCAACCGCGCCGCCGCCGCGACGCAGGACTCGAAGGCGGCGAGGTCGTGCCAGCGGCGCGCGGCCGGGACATCCGCCGCGACGAAGCGGCCGCCGGCGGCTTCGATGCCGCCCTCCAGCATCAAATTGTCATGCCGGTCGAATTCCTCGACCGCCATGCCCTCCGCATCCTCCCAGGCACCATCGGCCCGGCGCCGCGCGGTGCCGCCCAGCGCCGCCAGCGCCCGCCCGCCGAAGCGCTGCGCCACGTTGCTGTAGCCGAAGACCGGCCGGCCGAGCGCCCGCATGAAGCCGAGTTCATACACCGTGCCGACATCGGCCGAGACGCCGCGGAACGGCGTCAGGTTGGCGACCAGCGCGTCGCAGGCGCGGATATGCGCCTCATTCGCCCAATAGATGCGCAGCCATTCCGGCAGCGCCGCGTCGGGCACGACCGGCGGCGGCTCCAGCGGGAAGATGCCGGTCAGCCCATGCGCGGTGCAGATCGCCCGCTTGGCCTCGGCGATGGCATCCGCATCGGCGAGGAAGACCTCGGGTCCGGCCAAATAGAGTCGCATCGGGCCATGTAGCCCATGCCGGCCGCGGCCGGCACCCCCGCCGCCGCCCTGCGCCAGCCGGCGTACCTTTTCCGTATCCGCGTCGCAATTCGGGCGCCGACCGGTGCAGCAGGCGCTATGGACCCGATCCGAAAAGTTGTATCATCGCGTTAAGCATTCCCGTTCTCAAATCGGTCCCCCGCGCATGCTTCATCGCGAAATTCCACTCGATCCGGTTCGGCGCCGCCAGGCGTTCGGCCTCGCAGCGGGCGCCCTGGCGTTTGGTGGCCTGCTCGCGCGGCCCGCCGCGGCCGCGACATCCGGCCTCGTGGTCATCGGCAAGGATGGCTGGCTGTTTCCGCTCTGGGATGCCACCTCGCGCTTCGACGCCGGGGCCCTGCACGCCGCCACCCCGCTGATGAACGACACGGTGACAGTCCTGAAGGGGGCCGGGATCGAGGTGGTGCAGGCGGTCCTGCCGGCGAAATCGCGTCTCTACCGGCAGTTCCTGCCGGACGATACGAAGCTGACACCCGACATCGACAAGCGCTTCCCGGCCATCCTCGCCGATCTGCGCAAGTCCCCCGCCCTCGTGCCCGACCTCGACACCGTCTTCCGCGCGGTGCGGACCGCCCAGCCCGCGCTGCCGGTCTATTTCGCCACCGACACCCACTGGACCCCGTCCGGTGCCGAGATCGCGGCGGTGGAGCTGGCGAAGCGGATCAAGGAAGGGCTGCGCCTGCCGCCCGCCAGCCGCCCCGCGGCCAGGCTCGGCGCGCCGACGACGCTGACCAACCCGGTCAGCGACCTGGTCCGCTTCCTGCCCGCCGAGATGCGCGCGAAATACCCCGCCGAGACCTACCAGATCCGCGAGGCGCAGGCCGCCGGCGGCCTGCTGGACACCGATGACGGCGCCGATGTGGTGGTCGTCGGCAACAGCTTCGCGCAGCCGAAATACGGCTTCATCCCGCTGCTCGCGGCACAGCTCGACCGACCGGTCGGGCTCGCCTGGCGGCCGAACAATTACGGCCCCTGGTTCACCCTGCTGGAATACCTGAAGGGCGAGTCCTTCCGCCGCCGGCGGCCGAAGGCGCTGGTCTGGATGCACCTGGAATTCGACGTCCCGAACCTGCCGAACAGCAGCAGCTGGGGGCAGAACGCCATGCCGCCGCCGACCTTCCTGGCCGAGGTGAAGCGGGCGGTCGGCGCGTGATGATGCCGCGCGCCGCGGTCCTCGCGCTGCTCGCTGCGGCCCTGCCGGCGGCGGCGCTGGCGCAGCCCGGCCCGGCGGCCCAGGCGCAGGTCTACGACCCGCAGCCGCCGCCCGGTTCGGCCTATCTGCGCTTCGTCAACGCCTCCGGCGGTCCGCTGGCCCTGCGACCGGACTTCCTGCCGCCGCAGAGCCTCGGCGCCGCGCCGGCCGAGCGGGTGACGCCCTATGCCGTGGTGGAACGGGTCGCCGGCCGCACCCTGTCGTTGGACGCGGCGGGCGGCGGCGCCACCGGCCGCGCCAGCCTCAAGGCCGAGCCGGGCAGCTACGTCACCCTGCTGCTGCATCCCGGCGAGGCGGGCGGCATCGCCGCGACGCCGGTGGTCGACCGGGCCGATTTCGATCGGGCCAAGGCCCGGCTCGCCTTCTACAACGCCGCACCGGGCTGCCCGGCGGCAGCCCTGAAACTGGAGGCGAATGGTGCCGCGGTCTTCGAGCAGGTTGCGCCCGGCACCGCCCGGACCCGCACGGTGAACCCGGTCTCGGCCGCGCTGCGCGCCGAATGCGACGGGCAGGCGGCCACGGTGGCGCTGGACGGCCTCGAAGCCGGCGGCACCTGGAGCATCCTGTTGATCCGCCCGCAGGGCGCCGCGCCGAGCGCCTTCATGCTGCGCGACACCACGGCACGGTGGCGGCCATGACGCGCCCCGGCCCGCGGCGCGCGCGGATGGGCTGGGAACGGGCGCCCTGGGTGGTGCTGGCGCTGGCCGGCCTGCCCGGCCTCGCCGCCGCCCAGGCACCGGGCCGCCCGCCGCTCGAATCCATCG
>JBMOJU010000220.1:0-8966 GCA_049315625.1 Paracraurococcus sp. | reverse complement strand
CCGCCTTCCGGCGGGTCGGCCAGCACGTCGAAGGCCAGGCCGTGCGCCGGGTCCTCGATACGGTTCTGGTGCGGCAGGCCGAGCCGGAGCAGGGCGTAGACCAGACGCCGCTCGGCATCCTGGATCCGGCGCCAGGGCAGCATGTTGGCCGCGACCGTGAGGTCGGGGACGGTGCGGTTGTGCCGGCAGGCGACGCAATAGGCATCCGTGGTGCCGTCCGTCACCAGCCAATTGCAGGCGTCGTGCGCCGCATTCGCGCAGAACAGCCGGCGCTGGTCGGGCGCCGCCAGCGGCTGCCAGGCGTTGCCCTCGCCCGGCTCCAGCGCCGAAAGCCGCGTGACCTCCGGCAGGAAGCCGAGGCGATGGCCGCAGCGCTCGCATTTGGTGTTCTCGAAATACAGCACCTGGTCGCAGTGCTGGCAGCGGAAAAGTCGCATGGCGGGGCCTCCGGGACGCGCCCGGCGGCAGGTCGCGGGCACCGGGAGGACGCGCCAGCGGCCGGCAAGTTGCGCGGCTGCGAGAGGTAGGCCCTACCGGCTGGCCACCGCCGGCGGGTCCGCCGCATTGGCCGTGCCGCGCACCCAGCCGGCCAGGCTGGCCGCCACATCCCCCAGCCGCCGCTGCCGCCCCGTGTCGATCGCCACCGTCGCGGTGATGCCGGCCCGCAGCGGTGGCTCCCCGGCGAAGGGCTGCAGCTGGATCTTCACCGGCAGGCGCTGCACCACCTTCACCCAGTTCCCCGAGGCATTCTGCGGCGGCAGGATGGCGAACTCCGCCCCGGTCGCCGGGCTGATGCTCTCGACCACGCCGGTCCAGGTCACGTCCGGGTAGAGGTCGAGCACCACATCCACCGCCTGCCCGACCGTGACATGCGCCAGGGTGGTCTCCTTCAGGTTGGCCTCCACCCAGGGGCGGCGTTCCGATACCAGGGCAAAGATCGGCGTCGCCGCCTTCACCTGCTCGCCGCGCTGGAGGCGCATGTTCACCACCGTGCCGCCGATCGGCGCCGTCAGGGTGGTCCGCCGCAGGTCGAGCAGCGCCTGGTCGCGCTCGGTGATCCGCTCCCGCACCGTCGGGTGCTCGTCGATCGGCAGATCGGGATTGCCCTTCAGCGTCGTCAGCAGCCTGACCAGACGCTGGCGGACCACGTTGATGCGTTCCCGCGCCACGTCGGCGTCGTTCTGCGTCTCCTCCATCTTGGTCGGCGCGGCGACGCCGCGGGCGTGCAGATCCTGCTGCCGGCGGGCCTGGCGCCCCAGGTAGTCGGCCCGGGCCTGCAGCTCGCCCAGCTCGCTCTGTGTTTCGCGGTAGGTGGCGCGGGCGGTCTCCACCAGCGTGCGGGCGGTGTCGAGCTCCGCCTCGGCGCGTTCCACCGCCAGCCTGAAGGGCTCCGGGTCCAGCCGCAGCAGCACGTCGCCGGCGGCGACGCGGGTATGGTCGCGCACCGCCACCTCGGCGATGCGGCCGGCAACCTCGGGCGCGACCTGGACGATGTCGGCCTTCACATAGGCATTCTCGGTGGTGATGTAGCGGCCGCCGCGCTCCCAGATCAACGCGGTGCCGGCGAGCGCCAGCAATGGCACGCCGAGCAGGAGGGCGAGGCGCAGCAGGCGCCGGCGGGGAGGTGTGGCGGCGGTCATGGCGCCAGCCCCGGGCGGGCCTCTGCACGCGGCTCGGCGCGCCGCGCGCCCATGCCGATGAGCTGCGCCTTCACCCGTTCCATCATGTCGGTCAGCGCCTCGCGCTCCGCCTCGTCGAGCGAGGCCATGGCGTCGTCGAGCAGCCCCTCGGCGATCCGGCCCAGCTCGGCCTGCACCGCCTCGGCCTCCGCGGTCAGGTACAGCCGGTTGATCCGGCGGTCGGTCGGGTCCGGGCGGCGGGCCAGCCAGTGGCGGCGCTCCATCCGGTCGATCATCCGGCCGGCGGTGGCGCGTTCCACCTCCAGCATCTCGGCCAGTTCGGACTGGCTGATGCCGGGGTGCCGCTGCAGCCGGCTGAGGACAAGCCATTGCGCCCGGGTCAGCCCCAGCCGCTTCACCCGCCGGTCGAAGGAGGCGCGCATGAGGCGCGCCACATCGGCGATCAGGAAGCCGATATGGCGGCGGTCATCCGGTGGCGGCATGGGCGGGTCCTGGACGCGGCCTGACGGGCTGGGGCATGGGGGGCTGGCCCTGGTTTGTTGTCTAAGTCATCATCGCCTGGCAGACTTTCGTCAAGCTTACGAGGTGGTCACCCCGGCACATGTCCGATTCGGCCGAGAGCCTGGAGCTTCCCGTTGCCCGCCGCATCATGATCCTGGTGGCGGTGGTGCTGTGCTCCACGCTCTACGCCACCACCCTGCTGGTGGCCTCCACCCTGCTGCCGCAGATGCAGGGCAGCATGGCGGCGACGCCGGACGAGATCGCCTGGACCACCACCTTCAACATCCTGGCCACCGCCATCTGCACCCCGACGGCCGGCTTCCTGGCGGCGCGGTTCGGCCGCAAGCGGGTGCTGCTGGCCGCCGTCATCGGCTCTACCGTGGCGACCTGGCTGTGTGGCCAGGCCGAGAGCCTGGAGACGCTGGTGCTGTGGCGCATCCTCCAGGGCGGCATCGGCGCGCCGGTGGTGCCGCTGGCCAATGCCACGGTGCTGGACAGCTTCCCCCGGCGCCAGGCCGGGCTGGTGAGTTCCATCTTCGGCATGACGGTGGTGCTGGGGCCGGTGATCGGCCCGGTCTTCGGCGGGATGCTGGCCGAGGCCTACAACTGGCGCTGGGCCTTCTACATGATCGTCCCGGCCGGCGCCCTGGCCGCCGCCGCGGTCGCCGTCATCCTGCCGCCCGACCGCCGCGGCCAGCGCATTCCGATGGACTGGACCGGCTTCCTCGCCCTGGCCACCGCCATCGCCTGCCTGCAACTGGTGTTCTCCCGCGGCCAGCGGCTGGATTGGCTGGAGAGCAGCGAGATCATCGTCGAGATCGGCATCGCCGCGCTCGCCTTCTATGTCTTCCTGGCGCATTCGCTGACCACGGACCGCCCCTTCCTGAACCTGCGGCTGCTGCTGGACCGCAATTACGCGCTCGGCCTGGTGCTGGTGACGATCTACGGGATGGTGAATTTCACCCCCATCGTGCTGCTGCCGACGCTGCTGCAATCCTATGCCGGCTATCCGGACAGCATCATCGGCCAGATCGTCGGCTACCGCGGCATCGGCGGCGTCATCGGCTTCGGCAGCACGCTGATCATCGGCCGCTGGGACCCGCGGCTCGGCATGACGATCGGCTTCGGCCTGCTGGTGGTCTCGGGGCTGTGGCTCATGAGCCTCGACCTCAACGTCGATGTCGATACGCTGCTGCTGAACGCGGTGCTTCAGGGCGTGGCGGTGGGCATCATCTGGGTGCCGCTGACCGTGCTGACCTTCCGCACGCTCGACAGCCGCCATACGGCGGAGGCGATGTCGCTGTTCCACCTGCTGCGGAACCTGGGGTCCAGCCTGTTCATCTCGCTCAGCGTGACGGAGATCGTGCGCTCCACCACCGCGAATTACAGCCGGATGACGGAGCTGGTCTCGCCCTACAACCGCTCGATGGCGGTGCCGAACCTGATGGGCGGCTGGACGACGGAGACGCTGCAGGGCCTGGCGCGGCTGGCGAAGGAGATCGACCGGCAGGCGGCGATGATCGGGTACCTGAATGCCTTCGGGCTGTACATGGCGGCGTCGGGGGCGGCGATCGGCTTCGTGCTGCTGGCGCGGGGGAAGCCGCGGGTGCGGTAGCGACGCCGCGCTACCCCGCCGCCGCCGCGTCCTCCCCCACCGGCTCCAGATCCACCCCGATCTCCAGCCCATGGGCGCCGCCGCCCAGCATCACCCCGCGCACCGGGCTGATATCGCCGTAGTCGCGCCCCCAGCCGAGCACCACGTGCTCGTCCTTCACCACCACGTTGTTGGTCGGGTCCAGTTCCACCCAGCCATGCTCCGGGCCCAGCCAGGCGCCGACCCAGGCGTGGCTCTGGTCGGCGCCGCGCCGGCGCGGCGGGCCCGGCGGCGGGCGGGTGCGGATATAGCCGGACATGTACCGCGCCGGCAGGCCGATGGCGCGCAGTCCGCTGATCATCAGGTTGGTGAAATCCTGGCAGACCCCCTCCCGCCGCCGCAGGATCTCGCTCACCGGCGTGTGCAGGTCGGTGACCCCGGCGCGGAAGCGGAACTCGGTGCGGATGCGGCGGTTCAGCTCCAGCAGCCCGGCCAGCACCGGCCGGCCGGCCGGGAAGCTCTCCGCCACATAGGCGCCCGCGGCGGCGACCGCCGGGCACATCGGGCTGTCGAAGCGGAATTCCGCCGCCTGCCAGGCGCTGGGGCCGCCGGCCCGGGCCAGGTCGCGCACCCGTTCCCATGGCAGGGTCGACTCGGCCGGTGGCGGGTCGGGGTAGCGCACCTCGACCTCCGCCGCCGCCGTTACCTCGAAGACGTCGTGCGGGGAATCGATGAACACCCAGCTCACGGCATTGCCGAAATGGTCCACCCGGTCCTGCCGGCGGGAGGCCTCCGGCAGTGTGGTGATCGCCGCCGAGAGCACCCGCTGGTACGGCAGGTCGCGCGGCCGCAGGTGCAGCATGTGCGCTGCCAGATCCACCGTGCTGCCATAGGCGTAGCGCGTGGTATGCCGGACCCGGTAGATCACGCGGCGCCGCGCAGCCGCACGGCCGGCGCCGGCCCAAGGCTGTGCGGCGCGGGCAGCAGCGCGAACCAGCGCCGGGTGATGCGGTCGGACAGCGCGGCGACCGCGCCCTCCATCGCCACCAGCCGCGGCCGCAGCCTGACGGCGGCCTCCGCCTGCGACGACGCCTCCGCCACGTCCCGCACCATCGCCCGCGTGTCCTCGATCAGGGAATCCGCCACCAGGGCCAAGGGTGACCCAGGCTCGCCCTCCAGGTCCACCAGCATGTCGCGCGCGGCCGCAAGCTGGAAGGCCAGGCCGCGCGGATTGCCCTCATCCGCCAGCACCAGGTCCAGCACGGGGGCCGGCTGCAGCACGGTCAGGTAGCGGCTGCGGTAGGTGATGACCGAATCGCGCAGCTCCAGCACCAGCCGCAGCCCTGGCTCCAGCCGCGCCGGCTGGCTCGCCGCGCCCGGCTGGTCCAGCGCCCGGGTCAGCTCGGCGACGATCGCCTGGGCGCGCTCTACCCGCCGGCCGAGGTCGAGGAACAGCCGGCCGCCGCCGCGGACCATGTTCTCCGCGGCAAGTCCGGCCACGGTGGCGGCAAAGGTCAGTACGCCGGTGCTGGCATGGCCCAGCGCCTCCAGCCCGCGGGTCTCGTCGCGGCCGACCGACACGGCGTTGAACTCCTCCGCCAGCTGGCGGAGGCCACGGTTCAGCGCAAGGTGCATCTCCCCGGTCAGCCGGTCCCGCAGCAGCCCTGTCAGCCGGCCGACCTGGTTCAGCAGGGACTGCATCCGCCCCTTCTCCCGCACCGCCCGCAGCAGCGCGCGGGTCACCGGCACGGTGCCGATCTCCTGCGCCGTCTCGGCATCCAGCAGCTCGGCGCGCACCAGGCAGGCGGCCAGGCTGCGCAGCTCGGCCAGCTCGCGCGGGCTGGGGCTGCTGGTGGCGAGGCGGCTGGCGCTGGCCCGCAACAGGCGCGCCGCGCTCTCCGAGCGCTCCAGGTAGCGGCCCAGCCAGAAGAAATTATCGGCGACCCGGCTCGGCAGGTCGCCGCTGCCGCGGCGGATCGGCAGCGAACGGATGGTCAGTTGCAGCGGGCCCTGGATCTCGGTCATGTCCTCGAAGGGAACCCAGACATCCTTGCTGAAGCCCATTGCCGGCCGCGCCCCGGTGCCCGGGTCGGGGGCCGAGAAGGCGCGCGCCAGGCCGCCCTGCAGCGCCTGCCAGCTTCTGCCGTCATGCACCAGGAATAGCCGCAGGATCACGGGGCGTGGCTCCAGCCCGTTCGGCCCCGAGCACGGCGCGACCGAGGCCGGCAGGCGGGCGGAGACGGCGTATTCCTCCGGCGCGGCGAGGATGCGCTGCGCCAGCTCGGCCCGCGCCGCGGCGGGCAACGCGCCGGCGGTGATCGACCGCACCGTGCCATCCACCGCGCGGCGGACCATCCATGGGCCGAGATCGGCCGCCACCACCGCGCGCGACGCGGCGTCGCCCAGCCAGAGTGTCCGGGCACTGGCGAGGCGCAATTCCTCGCCGAGCAGCCGCGCCGCCAGCTCCGGCAGGAAAGCCGCCAGGGCCGGCGCCTCGGCGAAGCCGGCGCCGGGATCATTGACGATCCGTACGGTCCCGGCGCGCACCGCGTCCAGCAGTCCGGCGACGCCATGCGCCGGGCTCTGGTCGCCCTCCAGCGGGTCCATCTGCCGGCCATCGACCCGGCGCAGCAGCACGTCCACCGGCTGCAGGCCGCGCAGGGTCTTCAGGAACAGCGCGCCGTCCCGCACCGTCAGGTCGCCGCCCTCGACCAGCGCGCAGGACAGCCGGCGGGAGAGGATGACGTGCTCGTACCAATGCGGGCTGGAATGCCCGGCGGTGAGCATGGCGACGCCCGGATTGCGGCCATCCGCGCTGGGCGGGGCGAGTCGCTGCAGCGCGTCCTGCCAGATGTCGAAGAACGGCGCGTGGCGCCGCAGCTCCCGCGCCCGGACCAGTTCCGGCACGTAGCGCGACAGCGCGCGGCGGTTCTCCAGCACATGCGCGAGGCCGGTGGGCCCCGCGGTGCGGTCCGACAGCACGCGCCATTGGCCGTCCGGGGCGCGCAGCAGGTCGGCGGCGTAAAGGTGCAGCAGCGGCCCGCCGTGGCGGCCTCCCGCGGCGCGGCTGGAGCGCAGGAAGGCCGGGTTGGCGTAGACCAGGGCCGGCGGCAGCAGACCTTCCGCCAGCAGCGTCTGTGGCCCGTACACATCCTGCAGCACCGCTTCGAGCAGCGCGGCCCGCTGCGCCAGGCCGGCAGCGAGCATGTCGAATTCCGCCGGAGGCAGGATCAGCGGGACCGGGTCGCAGCGCCAGGCGGGGATGTTTGACCCGCCCGGCAGCAGGCTGGTGGCGCCTTCCTCGAGGAAATGCCGGTCGAGCAGGGCGGCGCGCTCCGCCAGCTCGCCCCGGCCGAGCGAGGAGAGGGCGCCGAGCAGCCCGCCCCAATGCGGACGGAAGCCGCCGGCGCCGTCCACCATTTCATCCAGCGGGGCGGAGTCTGTCATGCGTCCGCCGTGATGCCATGATCGGCGCATCGCGGCGAGGGGGCTTCACCGTCCCGGCACCCGCGAAGCGAGTCCGCCTTGCCGCTCCGGGCGCCCTGGGGGGCGCTGGGCGCCCCCTCCCGGATCAGCCGATGCGGCGCAGGTCCAGCGCGCGCGGCGCTTCCTTCGTCGGCACCGGCCGCGGCGCCGGCATCGGCCCCGGCGTGTGGCCGAAGGGTTGGAACCGGGTCCGCCGCCGCGCCTCGGCCTCGTTGGCATTCACCGGCAGCGTGTCGTAGCTGCGCCCGCCGGGATGCGAGGCGTGGTGCGTCATCCCGCCCAGGCTGCGCCCGGTCCAGCGGTCGTAGACGTCGAATACCAGCGGCGTCTGCGCCCGGATGGTCGGGTGCAGGGCGCTCGGCGGGTCCCAGGCCTTGAAGCGGATGCCGCCGACGAACTCGCCCGCGGTCTCGGTCGGCACCAGCGGCACCTCATGCCCGTTGCAGGCCAGCGCGTAGCGTTCCGCCACCCAGCCGCCCACCTTGGTCTGCAACCGTTCGGTGCTGCTGTCGACATAGCGCACCGCGCCGCCGCCGCCCGGCTCCTCGCCCAGCACGTGCCAGGGCTCCAGCGCATGTCGCAGTTCCAGGTTGGCGCCACGCAGCGTCACCTCGCCGATCAGCGGGAAGCGGAATTCGAGGTGCGGCGCGAACCACTCCTCCGCCAGCGGGAAGCCGAGATCGCCCATCTCCCGCAGCACGTCGCCGAAATCCTGCGCGACGTAGTGCGGCAGCATGAACTCGTCGTGCAGCCTGGTGCCCCAGCGGACCAGCCGGCGGTCGTAGGGCGTCTTCCAGAAGGCGGCGAGCGCGCTGCGCATCAGCAGCATCTGTGCCGCCGACATCTCCGCATGCGGGGGCATCTCCAGCGCGCGGTACTCGACCAGGCCGAGCCGCCCGCTGCTGCTGTCGGGCGAGTACATCTTGTCGATGCAAAACTCGGTCCGGTGGGTGTTGCCGGTCATGTCGGCGAGGATGTTGCGGAACAGCCGGTCCACCATCCAGGGCGGCGTCTCCTCCCCCGCCGTGACCTTGCCGAAGGCGATCTCCAGCTCCGCCAGGCTGTCCTGCCGCGCCTCGTCCACGCGGGGATGCTGGCTGGTCGGGCCGATGAACAAGCCGCTGAACAGGTAGGAGAGGCTCGGGTGGTTGTGCCAGAAGCCGAGCATGCTCTTCAGCAGGTCGGGCCGCCGCAGGAAGGGGCTGTCCTTCGGGCTGGCCGCGCCCATGACCACGTGGTTGCCCCCCCCGGTGCCGACATGGCGGCCATCCAGCATGAATTTCTCGGCCGAGAGCCCGGTCTGCCGGGCTTCCTCGTAGAGCTGCCCGGTGCGGGTCACCATCTCGGGCCAGGAGGCCGCGGGGTGGATGTTCACCTCGATCACGCCCGGGTCCGGGGTGACGGAGAAGTTCAGGATCCGCTCGTCGCGCGGCGGCAGGTAGCCTTCCAGGACGACCTTGCGGCCCAGCTCCGTCGCGGTGTCCTCGATCGCTGCGGCGAGGTCGAGCCAGTCCTCCGCCGCGTAGAGCGGCGGGAAGAAGACGTGCAGCAGGCCGCCGCGGGCCTCGACCGACATGGCGGTGCGCACCACGCCGGGGTCGGACTTGCCGACCACCGGCAGGTCCTGCGGCACCGGGCGGAAGCCCTCCGCGCCCATGCCGGGGCCGCTGCCGTCGATCCCCGCGCCGCCGCCGAGGCGGGAGCGCGGGTCCTGCGCCATCATGCGGTAGGCGTCGGCCGCCGCG
>JBMOJU010000219.1:0-8986 GCA_049315625.1 Paracraurococcus sp. | reverse complement strand
TCCAGCGTGGTGCGGCTGCCGACGATGGCTTCCCGCTGCACGCCATCGAGCGCGATCTCCGAGGAGCGGATCGCCGCGCGCTGGGATTCGACCTGTGCCCGCGCACTCTGCAATTGCTCCCAGGCCTGGGTGGCCACCCGGGAGACTTCGCGGCGCTGGTCCTCGGTCTGCTGCCGCGCCGTCGTCGCCGCCTGCCGGGCCTGCCGCACCACCGCGTATTCCGCGCCGCCCTGATATAGCGGAAAGGTGAGCTGGGCGAGGATCTGCGCCCCGGTGAGCCGGGTGTGCTGGGTGTTCGGGTTGTCGAACCGGAAGGCCTGGCCCTGCAACGACAATTGCGGCTGCAGGTTGGATATCTGGATGGCGACGGCGTCGCGCGCGGCTGCCTCCTCGAACATCTGGGCGATGACGGCCGGGTTGTTGGTCGCCGCCGCCGCGGCCGCTTCCTGGGCGTTGGCGACCGGCGGCCGCAGCGGTTGCGGCGCGACCAATTGCCCGGGCGCCGTACCGATCTGCCGCAGATAGGAGGCCCGGCTGGTCTGCAGGTCGCCCTCGGCCTGTGACCGCAGGGCTCGGGCCTGGGCCAGCCGGCTTTCCGCCTGTGCCACGTCGGTCCGGGTGATCTCGCCGACCCGGAAACGCTCATTCGTCGCGCGGAGCTGCTCGGACAGCACCTGCTCGTTGTTCACCCGCAGCCGGAGCAACTCCTGGCTCAGGATGACGTTGACGAAGGCACTGACCGAGTCGCCCAGCACCTGCTGTTCCTGCGACAGCAGCCGCGCACGCTGGGCGAGCACCAGATTCTCTGCCCGCCGCGTGCCGGCGACCGTCCGGCCGCCGCGGAACAGGGGCTGGGTCACGGTCAATTGGCTGGTCAGGAGTTGCCGCTCGGTGTGCCTGGTGACGCCCCGGCTGACGAAGTCGAGGGCCTCGATGTCGAACGACCTCACCAACGCGCGCGACCGCGAATCCTGTCCCCCCCCCGACACCGAGACGCCGACCGTTGGCCGCCAGCCGGACAGGGCCTGCGGCACATTCTCGTCGACCTGACGCAGCTGGGCGCGCAACTGCTGCAGCGCGGGATGGGTGCCATAGGCCCGCGCCAACGCCTCCGTCAGCGTCTGCGCCGCCGCGCCGGGGGCGGCAAGCATCAGCGCCGCCGGTACCAATGTCGCGGCGGCCAACGCCAGGGCGCGGCAAGTGGACCTCATCGAAGCCATGTCCTTCCGTCGCGGCGACGCCGCCGGCCAGTCCCCATCCGGGACAGCAAGCCGCACCGCAGTGCCATACCGCAATCCCGGTGACGGGCAAGGGTCGCCCTGGCCGGCGAAACCGATTGCAACATGCCCGTCGCATGGCGCTGCCCGACACTGGCATCAGGCATCGGCAACAATGAACGTTCCGCCACCCGCAGCCGCCCGTCGAACGCCACATGGTTCAGAACACGAAGCCCGGCTCCGGGATGAAGGCCGGCAGCGCGACGGTGGCGCAATCGAAGGCGGGCGACGTGCTGACTGCGCCCCCCACCCGGCGCGCCAGCACCGCCACGCCGCGCCGGCGACCGCTGCCGAGCACCGTGACCAGCCGGCCGCCTTCAGCAAGCTGATCCGTAATTGCGGCGGGGATCGCGGGGATCTCGCCCTCGATCAGGATGACGTCGTAGGGCGCGCCGGCGGGAAACCCCGCCACCGGTGGCGCCGCTTCGATCCGCGCCGCGCCGGCCGGGAGCGTCGCGGCCAGCGCCTCGCCAGCGATGGCGGCCAGCGCCGCATCCGGCTCGATCGCCACCACCCGTGCGCCGCAGCGGGCGAGCACCGCGGCGCCGTAGCCGGTCGCGGCGCAGACCACCAACGCCCGGTCGCCCGGCCGCACCGCGGCGAATTGGACGAGCCGGGCGATCACCATGGGCGCCAGCATCGCCCGGCCGCCCGGCAGCGGCACGTCCTCATCCGCATAGGCCCAGGCAGCGAGCCTGGCAGGCAGGAAGGCCTCCCGCGGCAGGTCACGCATGGCGTCGAGCACCCGCGGGTCGGTCACCCGGTTGGGCCGGAGCTGGCTGTCCACCATGCGCTTGCGCGCATCCGCATAGTCCATGAAGCCGATACCTTCCCGGAGCCGCCGGGTTATAGGGTCCCGCGTGGCGCCTCGCCAAGCGGGCGTGTTGCGCCGCACGCTTGACCTGTGCCGGGCGTGGCGCCAAAGAGAGCGGCGCCCGGGGACGATCCCCTCTCAGGCGGTCCGGTGGCCGAGTGGTCAGGCACAGGTCTGCAAAACCTGCTACGGCGGTTCAATTCCGCCCCGGACCTCCAGGAGAGGGAAACGTATTTCGGGGGCTTACAAAGCGCGGCGTGCCTGCTATACGCCCGCTCCCTTGGCTGATCCGGCGTGGCGCAGCGGTAGCGCAGCGGACTGTTAATCCGTTGGTCGTTGGTTCGAATCCAACCGCCGGAGCCATTTTTACCCTGTCATCCAACCAGCCCGATGCTACGGCGCCCCGGGACCTGCCGTCCCCGTGCAACGGAAGATCGATGTGCGGCACGACGTGATCGCCCGGGCCCTGGCTGCGACCCTCTGCGGCGCCCTCTGCCTCGGCGTGTTCTTCCGCGGCCAGATCGACAACGGCTTCACCCTGTTGCTGGGCGATCGCTACGACGGCGTGATCGCGCTCTCGATCCTCGAACACTGGTACAACGTCCTGCGCGGGATCGAGGCCTGGGACCGCACCGCCTATTTCTTCCCGGTCCCGGCCAGCCTCGGCTACAACGACGCTTATCTGATGTTCGGCCTGCTGCATGCCGGCTTCCGCACGCTCGGCGCGGATCCCTTCCTGTCCGGCGAGCTGGTGAACATGGCGGCACGGGCGATCGGCTTCGCCGCCGCCCTGGCGCTCGGGCGGCGGGTCTTCGGCCTGGATTTCGGCTGGGCGCTGCTCGGTGCGGCGCTCTTCACCATCAGCAACAACCTGTTCATCCGCGGCAGCCACATGCAGCTGTTCAGCGTCTCCTTCGTGCCACTGCTGGCGCTGCTGGCGCATGGCGCGCTGACGGCGCTGTGGCAGGGACGGCGGGCCGCGCTGCTGGGTTGGGGCGCCGGCTTCGTCCTGCTGTTCGCCGCCATGCTGCTGACCGGCTTCTACATGGCCTGGTTCAGCGCCTTCCTCGGCAGCGCCCTGCTGCCGGCCTGGCTGCTGGTCGCCGGCGGCGCGGCGCGCCGGCGCCTGCTCGCGGCCCTGCGGGCGCAGGCGCTGCCGCTGGCCGGGCTGCTCGGCCTCGCGCTGCTGGCCAACCTGCCGTTCCTCACGCTCTACCTGCCGAAGGCGGCGGAGACCGGCATGCACACCTGGGACAAGGTGCTGATCCACGTGCCGGCGCCGATGGACATGATCAATGTCGGGCAGGACAACCTGCTGTGGGGCTGGCTGGTGCGCGCGCTGAACGCCGCCTTCCGCCCCGGCGCCCGGGCCTGGTCCGAGCGGATGACCGGCCTGCCGCCGGTCCTCCTGGTGACCTATGCCGTCGCCCTCGCCTGGCTGGCGCGCGGCCCTGCGTTGCCGCCGGCCCGACTGGCGCTGCTGCGGGCGCTCGGCCTCGCCAGCCTCGTCACCTGGCTGCTGACCATCCAGATCGGCGGCGTCACCGCCTGGTCGCTGGTCTATGCCTATGTCCCCGGCGCCCGCGTGCCGCGGGTGGTGGCGCGCTACCAGCTCCTCATCACCCTGCCGGTCATCGCCCTCGCCATGGCCTTCCTCGCCAGCCGTCGCTGGCCGCGTGCCGCCACCGCGGCGCTGGCGGCCCTGCTGCTGCTGGAACAGGTCAATGGCTACGCGCCGCTCTTCCTCGACCGACCGCTGGAGAATGGTCGGCTCGAGGCGGTGCCGCCGCCGCCCGCCGGCTGTCGCGCCTTCTTCGTCTCGGCCGCCCGGACCGAGAGCCGGTTCGGCGAGGCGCTGATCGATCCCTTCTATTACAACCACAACACCGAGGCGATGATCGTCGCCGCGGTCCGGCACATCCCGACGGTGAACGGCCTCTCCACCTTCAATCCGCCGCACTGGCCGGCCGGCATCCCGGAGGATCCGGCCTACCTGGCCGCGGTCGAGGCCTATGCCAGCGCCTGGGGCGTCACCGGCCTCTGCGCGCTCGACCTGCAGCGGATGACCTGGAGCGGGCCGGAGCAGCGGTAGCGGTCCCCCGCCTGCCTCGCCTATGCTGCCCGCTTGACGGCGGAACGGGATGGGCAGGCATGACGGACGCGGCACCGCGCGGCGATTTCCAGGGCAGCGTCTGCCCGCATGATTGCCCGAGCACCTGCGCGCTGGAGGTCGAGGTGCTGCGCGACGCCGATGGCGTCGGCCGGGGCATCGGCACCGTCCGCGGCGCCGAGGCGAACAGCTACACGGCCGGCGTCATCTGCGCCAAGGTCGCCCGCTATGCCGAACGCGTCCACCATCCGGACCGGCTGATGCACCCGCTGCTGCGCAGCGGCCCCAAGGGCTCCGGCCAGTTCCGCAGGATCGGCTGGGACGAAGCGCTGGACCGCATCGCCGCAGCCTTCCAGGAACGCACCGCGCAATACGGCTCGGAGACCGTCTGGCCCTACTACTATGCCGGCACCATGGGCCTGGTGCAGCGCGACGGCATCCACCGGCTGCGCAACGTCATGCGCTATTCCGGCCAGCAGAACACCATCTGCACGGCGCTCTGCGAAAGCGGCTGGCAGGCCGGTGTCGGCCATTTCGGCGGGCCGGACCCGCGCGAGATGGCCGAGGCCGACCTCATCGTCATGTGGGGCGGCAACCCGGTGGCGACGCAGGTCAACGTCATGACCCACGTGACCCGGGCGCGGAAGGCGCGCGGCGCGAAGCTGGTGGTCATCGACCCCTACCGCACCGGCACCGCCGCCGCCGCCGACCTGCACCTGGCGCTGCGCCCCGGCACCGATGGCGCGCTGGCCTGCGCGGTGATGCACATCGCCTTCCGCGACGGCTTCGCCGACCGCGCGTTCATCGCCGCCAGGACGGACGCGCCGGCCGGGCTCGAGGCGCACCTCGCCGCCCGTGGCCCCGACTGGGCCAGCGGCATCACCGGCCTGACGGTCGCCGAGATCGAGGCCTTCGCCGCGCTCTATAACCGGACCGAGCGGGCCTATATCCGCTGCGGCTACGGCTTCACCCGGAGCCGCAACGGCGCCGCCTCGCTCCACGCCGTCACCTGCCTGCCGAGCGTCACCGGCAAGTGGCAGCACCGCGGCGGCGGCGCCTTCTGGAACAACCGGGCGATCTACCACTGGGACAAGACGCTGATCGAAGGGCTCGACGCGCGCGAGCCGTCCATCCGCATGCTGGACCAGAGCCGCATCGGCGCGGTGCTGACCGGCGACCGCCGCGACCTGGGCGAAGGCCCGCCGGTGACCGCGCTGCTGATCCAGAACACCAACCCCGCCGTGGTAGCACCGGCCAGCGAGAAGGTCCGCCGCGGCTTCCTGCGCGAGGACCTGTTCACCGTGGTGCATGAGCAGGTGATGACCGACACGGCGAAGTACGCCGACATCATCCTGCCAGCGACCATGTTCGTCGAGCATGACGACCTGTACCAGGCGGGCGGCCACAGCCACATCCAGCTCGGCCCCAAGCTGGTCGAGCCGCCGGGCGAGTGCCGGTCCAACCACGATGTCCTGGTCGGCCTGGCGCAGCGCCTCGGCGCCGAGCATCGCGGCTTCCGCATGACGGCGCGCGAGATCGCCGATGCGACGCTGCTTGCCTCCGGCTGGCCGGGCTGGGAGGCGATCGCCGCCGGGCGCTGGCTGGATGTGCAGCCGGATTTCGAGACGGCGCATTACCTGAACGGCTTCGGCCACAAGGACGGGAAGTTCCGCTTCGCGCCCGACTGGGCGGCGATCGGGTCCGACCATGCGGTGATGCCGCGGCTGCCGGACCACATGGGCCGGATCGACGCCGCCAGCGTGGATCACCCCTTCCGCATGGTCACGGCCCCGGCCCGGCAGTTCCTCAACACCACCTTCACCGAGACGCCTGGGTCGCGGAAGCGGGAGATCCGGCCGACCGCGCTGCTGCATCCGAAGGACGCCGAACGACTCGGCGTGGCCGAGGGCGGCCGCGTGCGGCTGGGCAATACGCAGGGCGAACTGGTGGTCACCGCCAAGCTGGCCGAGGGCCAGCAGGAAGGCGTGGTGGTGGTCGAGAGCGTCTGGCCGAACGCCGATTTCGAGGGCGGGGTCGGGATCAACCTGCTGGTCAGCGACGACCGCGGCCCACCGAAGGGCGGTGCGGTGTTCCACGACACGGCCGTCTGGGTGCGGCCGGCGGTCGAGGCGGTGGAGCGGCTGGCGGCGGAGTAGCGCCCGCGACGGGAGGCACCCCCACGCGCACCGCACCCCCTCCCCAACCCTCCCCCGCAAAGCGAGGGCGGGAGTCCGTCTCCTCCCCCGCTGGCGGGGGGGCAGGGTGGGGGTGGTCCCCGACAGGACGTGGGGGTGGCCCCTACCCCAACCTCGCCACCCCGGCCGCCGCCAGATGCGCCAGCCGTCCGCCGCAGAACACCGCCACCGCCGCGGGCCCCGCCGGATCGACCACCACCACGTCCCCCCGCAGCCCCGGCGCCAGCGTGCCGCGATCCGCCAGCCCCGCCGCCGCCGCCGGGTTGCCCGAGACCAGCGCCCAGGCCGAAGCCAGGTCCAGCGTCCCCCGCCGCGCCATGGCGAAGGGCGCCTCCAGCAGCGCCGGCCAGTGGTAGTCGCTGGCAAGCACCGTCACCAACCCGCGCTCCGCCAGCGGCGCCGCGCTGGCCCAGCCGAGATGGCTGCCGCCGCGCACCACGTTCGGCGCGCCCATCACCACCGCCTCGCCTGCCGCGCGGGCATCCGCCGCCACCGCCTCGGCCATCGGGAATTCGCAGATCGTCGCGCCGACGCCGCGGTAGTGCGCCCGGTCCTCCAGCGTCGCATCGTCATGGCTGAGCATCGGCAGCCCGGCCGCCTTCGCCGCCGCCGCCAGGCGCGCGCGCGCCGCCGGCACCTCGCCGCGCCGCGCCGCGATGCGCTCGACCAGCGCACGGAAATCGCCCGGTGCCATGCCGGCACGGCCGGCATACTTCGCCACCTCCTTCTCGGAGCCGAGCTTCGTCAGGATCGATGGCGTGTGGTCGTTGAAGCCCAGCAGGTGCACACGCCCCGCGCCGATATCGGCCAGCGCGTCATCCAGCGCATCCAGATTGTCGGCCTCGAACCGCAGATGCACCCGCAGATCCAGCGCCAGCCCGGGCCGCGCCGCATCCAGCGCCGCCAGCAGCACGCGCCACGTCTCCAGCGAGCGCAGCCCAGGCTCCCAGGAGAGCGTGACGCCGAGATAGGCCGTGGTGATGCCGCAGCCGAGCAGTTGCGTCGCCGTGTCGCGCACCGCCAGCGCCGGCGGAAAGCCGATGCCCGGGCGTGGCTGCAGGCTGCGCTCATGCGCATCGCCATGGATGTCGACTAGCCCGGGCAGGACCAACAGCCCGCGCGCGTCGAAGCCGCGCGCGCCCGGCGGCGCAGCGCCGACCCGACCCTCCGCCAGCCCGATATCGGCCGGGCGCAGCGCGCCGTCCAGCAGCGCCTCCCCGCCGGTGATCCACCACGACTCCTGCGCCATGCTCAGCTTTCCACCAGGATCTGCATGCGGCCCGCGGCATAGCAGGCGATGCTCAACTCGATCGGTTCACCGACCGCATCGACGTTCACCGACTCGGTGACCAGCACGGGGCGGGTGCGCGCCTGCTCCAGCACCGCCGCCTCCTCGGCCGAGGGCATCCGCGCGGTGATGCGGGTCGATTGCCGGCGGTAATCGGCAATGCCAAGCGCCGCGAGCGCCCGGGTGATGGAGCTGTCCTCCGCGAGCAGCCGGGCGATGCCGGGGAAGCGGGCGACGGAGAAGTAGTGCGCGCCGAGCACCACCGGCCGGCCATCGACCAGGCCGAGCCGTTCCGCCACCACCACCGGGCGGTTGCGGCGCAACTTCAGCGCCTCCGCCACCACGCCCTCGGCATCGATCTCCTCCAGCCGCAGGATGCGGCCCTGGGGTTCCCGGTTCTGCCGGCGGATGGTCTCGGAGAAGCGGGTGCGCGGGCCGACCGGGTAGTCCAGCACGTCCTCGGCGACGAAGCTGCCGCGCCCCTGCTCGATCCGCACCAGGCCACGCACCTGCAATTCCTCCATCGCCCGGCGCACGGTGTGGCGGTTGACGGCGAAGCGGGCGGAGAGTTCGGCCTCGGTCGGCAGCCGGGCGCCGGGCGGCAAGCGGCCGCTGCCGATCTCGCCTTCCAGCGCCCCGGCGATCTGCCGCCAGAGCGCGACACCCTGGCCGCGCGCCAGCGGGGCGATGCAGACCGGGGTTTCGGCACCCGTCATGGAAGTTTCAACCATGCCTGCGTCCTGCCATGGCACACCATGGCATGGATATCGGGCTGGACATCCGCTTGTCTAGACCTTTATAGACCAGCCCATGGGCGTTGCAGCGGACTCCATGCAGACCGAGGCAGAGGGAATCGCGGCGCGGCGCCGCTGGATGGGCGTGCTGGCGCGCGCCGGCGGCGCGGAGATCGCGGCGCGGCTGGACCAGGCGCCGGCCCTGCCGCCGCATTGCCGGCTGCGCGGGCCGGAGACCGGGCTGGTCATGGCCCGCGGCCGGCAGGGCGGCGATGGCGCGCCGTTCAACCTCGGCGAGGTCACCGTCACCCGCTGCAGCGTGCGGCTGGACGACGGCACGGTCGGCCACTCCTATGTCGCCGGGCGTGACGCCCGGCAGGCCGAGCTTGCCGCGGTGCTGGACGCCGCGCTGCAGGATCCGGCGCGGCAGGCGGCGCTGCTGGCGGCGGTGGTCGACCCGCTGGCCGCGGCGCAGGCGGAGCGCGCCGCGCATGAGACGGCGAAGGCCGCGGCGACCCGGGTGCAGTTCTTCACCATGGCGACGATGCGATGATAACGCGCTCCCCGC
>JBMOJU010000010.1:0-35268 GCA_049315625.1 Paracraurococcus sp. | reverse complement strand
ACAGGATCGGCACCACCTGGTCGACGAATTCGTCGAAGGCGCCGGGAAACCAGGCGGGCAGGATATTGAAGCCATCCGCGGCGCGCACCTCGAACCATTCCTGCAGGGTGTCCGCCACCTCCTCCGGCGTGCCGCAGACGACCCAATGGCCGCGGGCGGCACCGGCCAGGTTGAACATGTCGCGCCACGTCATCCGCTCGCGCAACGCCTTGGCCAGCATGGTGCGGGCGAAGCCGTGCGAGCTGTCCGGCAGCGGCATGTCCGGCACCAGCGAATCCAACGGGTATTGCGAAACGTCCTGGCCGAGCCGCGAGGACAGCATCGACAGCGCATTGTCCGGGTTGACGAAGCTCTGGAGCTTCGAAAGCTTCTCGCGTGCCTCAGCACTGGTGCTGCCCAGCACCGGCATGACACCGGGCAGCACGGCGATCTCATCCGGCTGCCGGCCGAAGGCGGGCATGCGGGATTTCAGCGCGATGTAGCCCTGCTGCGCCTCCCCCATCTCCTGCACGACGGAGAACACCACGTCGGCGGTGCGGGCCGCCAGCGCCAGACCGGGCCCCGATGATCCGGCCTGCAGGATGATCGGCTGGCCCTGCGGCGTGCGGCTGGTGGGCAGCGGGCCCTTCACCGTGAAGAAGCGGCCCTCATGGTCCAGCGATTTGACCTTTGCCGGGTCGATGTAGCGGCCGGTGGCGATCTCCCGCACCACGGCGCCGTCGTCCCAGCAATCCCACAGCCCGCGCACCACATCGACGAACTCCTCGGCGATCTCGTAGCGGGCGTCGTGTGCCGGGTGCGTCCGGCCGTAGTTCAGCGCCGCCTTCTCGCCGCTGCTGGTCACCGCGTTCCAGGCAGCGCGGCCGCCGCTGAGGTGGTCGAGCGAGGCGAATTGCCGAGCAACGGTATAGGGCTCGTTGTAGGTGGTGCTCGATGTCGCACCGAGGCCGACATGCGTGGTCGTCGCGGCCAGCGCCGCCAGCATGGTCAACGGCTCGAACCGCGCGGCGAAGCTCGGGTGCATGCCTGGCTCGGTCGAGAGGTTGTCGCCAAGGAAGATCAGGTCGAACTTGCCGCGCTCGGCTATGCGGGCGATCTCCTGCACCACCGAGAGATCCTCGAAGCTTTGCGCCGCGCCCGGCCAGCGCCAGCCGGCGATGTGGTTGCCGGTGCCGAGGACGAAGACGCCCAGATGCATCTGGCGGGGTACGGGCATGCGGCAGTCTCCAAACTCGCCGCTTGATTAGCAAACGGCGTGCCCGCTCAGTCTCGCCGCTCTCCCTCCCTCGGCGCCAGGCCGTAGGGCGCGACGAGCGCCCAGACATGCGCCGGGATCATGTGTTTCATGCTGCGCGGCTCCTCCCGCCGCAGGTGCAGCACGGTCTCCACCGCCTTCATCTCGACGCGGGCACGGGCGAACTCCAGGCCGCGCGGGCCGATGCGTGGCATCAGCCAGCCGACGATCGGCCGCAGCCATTCGGGCATGCGGCGCAGCGGCAGGCCGCCGGCGGCACGTTCGGTATTCGCCAGGAACCCCTTCACCGCACCGGCCCGCTTGCCGGCACTGCCGGGCGCCGCAGTGCGTAACTCGTCGCCCAGCAGCGCGACCAACTCCTCGCCGCGCGCATTGCGCACCAGCAGCCATTGCTCGCCCTGGCCGCCCATGTAGCCCACCGTGATGTCGGCGAGGACATTGGTGTAGTCGACGCAGGTGCGGCAGGTCAGCGGGAAGAAATCCGGCGGCAGCTTCGAGATCGGCAGTTGCAGGAAGGGGATGGTGCGCGACCTGCCATCGGCGAAGCGCAACTCGACATGATAGTCGGCGCGGAATTCCAGGTAGGTGATGCTGGCCGGGTCATCCTCCAGCAGCGCCAGGAAGTCGTGGAAGCGTTCGGTCGTGGTGTTGTCGGAACAGGGCGTCCCGATGACGTAGAGCCGTTCGAAGCCCAGTTCCTGCTCCATCGCCCGGAGTGCGTACACCTGGCAGGGGATGCCGATGACGGCAAGCCGCTTGTGCCCTGCGGCCCGGGCCGGCTCCAGCAGTGCGAGCAGCGGTGCATAGCCCATCCGCATGCCGCGAACCTGCGCCATGCCTTCCGGCTTCGTCACCAGCACGGGCACCGGGCGCCAACGGTCCTCGGCGTCCGGCGCCATGGTAAGCACCGCATCGACTGCGCCGGTTTCCAGCAGTCGCTCCGCCAGGCGGGTGGCGATCCCGGTCCATTGTGCGCCAGGCTTGGCTGGTGCCAGGGCGGCGCGGATCATCCGGCGGAATGGGCCGAAATGCAGTTCGTCCGGCCGGCCCGGGTCGCGGGCGCGGCCGTGCACCGCGGCTTCCAGCGCCGGATAGTCGGGCTGGATGAACTGGCAGGCGCGGCCACAGGCCTTCGGGTCCTCGGTGCGGGAGACACCGCAATCCGTGCAGAGCCCGCGCGGCGCTGCCTCCCGCAATGGTGGTGCCCAGACCGCGCCGCCCTGATTCGCCATGCCGCATCCCCCGTCGGGGACGCAGCCTAGACGGCCCCGTCAGACCCGGGAACTGGGCCGGTAGAAGGGCTCGTGCCGGGAAGGATCGATGTAATCGGCGTAGAACCGCTTGGCATGCGGCAGCAGCGCCTTGGACAGCTTGCGCCGCTCCACCTCGTCATCCGACAGCGCCTTGGACAGGTCGTCGTGCAGCGCCCTCAGCGCGCCGTCGCGGTCGACCTTCGTGAACTTGCCGTCCTGGTAGATCACCTCGCCGTCGCACATCACGGTAGTGACGGCGCTCGCCTTGGCGCGCTGGATCACCGCATCCAGGGTGGGGGTCAGCTCATCCAGGTAGGGGTAGGACACGCTGTTCCAGTCGATCAGCGACAGGTCGGCACCCTTGCCGACCTCGAGCGTCCCCAGCGTCTCCCGATACGGCGTGGTGCGGGCGCCGCCGATGGTCGCCATGCGCAGCACCTGCGCCATGCCGGGGACCTCACCGTCGCCCATGCCGGGGACGCGGTGCGCCCGCAGCACCAGCCGCATCTCCTGCAGCATGTCGCGGTCGTCGTTGATCCCGGCCTCGTCGAGACCCATGGCGGTGTTGATGCCGACGGCTTCGAACCTGTTCAGCGCGGCGACGCCCGAGCGTAGCCGGAAGTTGGACGAGCAGTTGTGGCAGATGCAGCTGCCGCTCGCCGCCAGCTTCTCGATGTCGGACTCGTTCAGCCAGACGCCGTGGCCGAGAGTCAGGTTCGGGCCGAGCATGCCGAAGCGCTCGATGTAGTCGACCGCCGTGCCGCCGCCGCGCCGCTTGGCGTATTCCTTCTGGTAGGCGGTCTCCACCAGATGCATGTGCATCGGCGTGTCGTAGGTCCGGGACAGCTCGGACAGTGCCGTCAGCGCCTTGTCGGAGCACCAGTGGAGGTTCGCCGGCGCCAGCTGGATCTTCACCCGGCGCTTGGAATTATGGCTGGAGTGCAGCGTCTTGAACAGGTCGAGGTTGTCGTCGAGGCTGAGCTGGAAGCGCTCGAACCAGCGCGACATCGGGCCGCGCAGTTCGGCCGGCAGGCTGGCGACGAAATCCTCATCCGCCTGATAGACCAGCCGGTTCTGGTCGCGCAGCGCGAAGCAGTAAGAGACCCGCATGCCGATATCTTCGTAGGCGCGGATCAGCTCGGCGGTGCGGGCCTCGACCTCCGGCAGGGCACCCGGCAGCCAGCCATGGATGTGCTGCACCGTTGTGATGCCGGAAGAAATCATCTCGAAGGCCGAGTACAGCGTGTCGAGATAGATGTTCATGTTGCGCGCCACCATGCGCGTGATGAACCACAGCTCCAGCGGCATGTCCGGGGAGCCGAGCTGCACCGGCGTCAGGCCGACATGGTGGTGGCCGTTGACGAAGCCGGGCAGCAGGATCTCCTTGCCGGTGCCGATTACCGGCACGGTGGGGTGCCTGGCAGACAGGTCGGCATAGGTGCCGACCGCGGTGATGATGCCGTCCTCCTGCAGGATGGCGCCGTCGGGGATCTCCTCCCACTCCGTGGCGGAAAGCGTCTTGGTGATCATGGCGCGGCTGCGCACGAGCGATATCGTCATCGCCGGGTTCCTCCAAAGGGGTTGCGGGCGGTCAGCCCGGGGTCAGCGCTTCCTGTTCGGCGAAGGCCCGGTCGACCTCGCTGCGCAATTCCTCGGTCAACTGGCGGCGCAACGCCTCGGCCTGCGGGGAGAACAGGTCGCGCGGTCGCGGCATGTCGATCGGGATGATCGACTTGATCCGGCCGGGCCGCGCGGTGAAGACCACCACCCGGTCGGCCAATGCCACGGCCTCGTCGATATGGTGGGTGACGAACAGGACGGAGGCGCCGCTGTCGCGCCAGACGTCGAGTAGGAAATCCTGCATCTTGGCACGGGTCTGCACGTCGAGCGCGGCGAAGGGCTCGTCCATCAGCAGCACCTTCGGCCGCATCGCCAGCGCGCGGGCGACCGCCACGCGCTGCCGCATGCCGCCGGAAAGCTCGTCCGGCCGCTTTTCCATCGCCTCGGCCAGGCCGACGCGCTGCAGAGCTTCGCGCGCCACCGCGCGGCGCTCCGTTTCCGGCGCGCCGCGGATGGACAGGCCGAAGGAGACATTCTGCCAGACCGTCAGCCAGGGAAACAGCGATGTCTCCTGGAAGATCAGGCTACGGTCGGGGGAGGGACCCTCGACCGGATCACGGAAGGCGAAGATGCCGCCGCCCGTCTGCCGCTCCAGGCCGGCGATGAGGTAGAGCAGGGTCGACTTGCCGCAGCCCGAAGGGCCGAGCAGGACGACGAACTCGCCGGGGGCGATGTCGAGATCGATATCGCGCAACGCCTCATGCGCGCGGGCCGTGCCCTCCGCCCAGGTCTTGCCGACCCCGCGGCAGACCACGGCATCCTGGGACGACCAGGGGGCCTGAGTATCAGAGGCCACGCAGCACCCCCCCGGTTTCCGGCACCCAGTAGAGGATGCGCTTTTGCACGATGCGCAGGAGCCAGTCGGAAAGGAACCCCAGCAGCCCGATCAGCGCGATGGTGAAGAAGACCAGCGACGGGTTGAAGGTGTTCCGCGCCATCATGATAACCTGGCCAAGCCCGAAGCCCACGCCGGTGCTTTCCGCCACCAGCACAACCATCCAGGCCCCGAACAGGTTCAGCCGCAGCACGATCAGCAGTTGCGGCAGGATCGCCGGGATGATCACCCGGGCATAGACCTGCCGCTTGCTCGCCCCCATGGTGCGGGCGACGTTGATGAAGTTGCGGTTGACGTTGTCGATCTGGCTGATGGTGGACAACACCATGTGGAAGAACAACGCCACCACCACCATGAAGATCGCCGGCGCGTTGCCGATGCCGAAGATGAAGATCGCCACCGGCAGCCAGGCGATCGGCGAAACCGGCGACAGCAGGGTGATGGTCGGCAGCACCAGCTTTTCCAGGATGCCGATATAGCGGATCAGCACGCCGATCGAGATCGACAGCAGCGCCGCGATCAGCAGGCCGACGAAGACCCGCATGGAAGTCGCGCCGATGGTGATGAAGACCGCCTCGTAGGGGGAGGGGCCATCGGCCGGGTTGACGCCGATCTGCCAGCGGGTCGCGGTGTTGAAGAAGCGCGCCTGGTCTGGGATGTTGCCGAGGAAGATATGCGGCGGCGGCAGCAGCTTCTCATCCGCCACGCCGATTGCCCAGAGCACCTCCCAGAGCCCGGCGAACATCCCGACGGACAGTAGCGCCCAGCCGAAACGCGCCAGCGCCTGCCGCGCCCCGGGCGACAGGCCGATGCCGCCAACCACCGGGCGCGGCACCACGGCCGCGCCCGCCACGTTGCTGCGCATGGCCGGCCTCAGGCCGACTTGTACTTGAGCTGACCGTAGAGCTCCTTGTTCTCTGCGATCACCTGCTCCAGCAGCGTCCAGCCGATCGCGTCGCGGCCGGGCTTGTTCTTGATGTAGCCCATCTCCACCAGGCTGTCGGTGCGGCCCAGGATGAAGTCGGTCTGGCTGCGTGCGTCGACCACCGCCGGCTGCTTCGACATGGCGATCTGGCCGTTGGCCATGGACGTCTTGTAGTAGGTGCCGATCAGGCGCTTCAGGGTTTCTTCCTGCTTCGTCTCGGCCATGAGCTGGGCCTTCATCATGCCTTTGATCACCGCCTTCAGCGCTGCCGGGTTGTCCTTGATGAGGCTGGACCGCGTGGCGAGGACGCAGTCGGTGTAGCCGGGACCGTAGATGTCGCGGCCGTTCGACAGCATGGTCGCGCCGGGCACGTCGTTCACCAGCGCGGTCGCGTAGGGCTCGATGGTACAGATCCAGTCGATCGCGCCGGCCTTGAAGGCCTCCACCGCTTCCGGCGTGTTGCCCATATAGCGGACCTTGACGTCCTTGAAGGCGACGCCGTGCTTCTTCAGGTAGTCGTAGGGCATCACCTCCAGCGTATCGAGCTGGAAGGTGCCGAGCGTCTTGCCCTTCAGGCTGGCCGGCGTGGTCAGCCCGGGGCGGGCGACGATGGCGCAGCCCTCGATCCCGCCGCCAGCGATGATCTTCACCGGCGCGCCGGCGTTGAACAGCGCGACGAAGGACGTGTAGGGCATCAGGCCGAGATCGACCTGCCCCATGCCGAGGAAGGTCACCTGCTCGGCGAAGGTCGGCGTGTTGACGAACTGGATCTCCAGCCCGTCCTCCTTCGCCATCTGCAGCGAATGCGCCAGGAACAGGTTCAGGTTGCAGAACCCGGTGCCGTGGGTGGATTTCAGGCTGCCCTTGGCCTGGGCGTGGGCATCGCTGCCGAAGCCGGCGGCGAAGGTCAGCACGCTGGCGGCGGTGGCCTTCATGACGCCGCGGCGCGTTGCCTTCGTGGCCTGGCCGATGGCCGCATAATCGGGCAGGATCGTGGTTCCGTAACGGTCACACATCGCAGGTTCCCTCCGCGGGCGGGCGATGCTGCAGGGCCCGCCGCTCCTCATCCGGATGACGATGGCACGCCTACCGAAGCTGCCGTGGTCGCGGCGCTGCGCTTCCCTCGGCGTAGCAAACAGCATGCCAGTTGGGAGTTGGCGGAAGTGCTGCGGCCCCGTCCGCCATGCTGCCATGCGCGCGGGCAGGCCATGCCGAAGATGACGCCACTGAAGCGTCTCCGCCGCGTGCCCGTCGCTTGGTGATGCGGCAATGTCGCCCTGCTCCGCTTTCGTCGACGGTATCGCTGCGGAGGCGCGCAGCGGCGTTGCATGCCGCAACAAAGACGGCGTACCGTTCGGCCCGAAGGACCCGCGGCAGCGGGCTGGAGAGGGAACGTCCTGCGCCGGCAGACCGGCTTGTCGTGTGCTGTTCAAGGCACGGCAGCACGCGGACCATCTGGGACGATGGCGGCAACGGGTGCGATGTTCCCGGCAGAACTGCGTGCATGCATCCGCCCGACGGCATGTCGCGCGACAGGAGGGGATGATGGCTCACGCTGCCTGTTGGATGGCTGCCGACCCCGGCCTTTGCCGGCCAGCCTGCTGAACGCCCCGGGGGAGCGAGCGCGATGGCGAACGACCTGGGGCTGTCCACGCGTCATCGAGCACGGCGCTCGACCCGGGCGCCGGACCGCGAGAAGAATGGATTGCGCGGCAGCCCGGCCCTTGAGGCGGTGGTGCGGCATTCCGTCGTGCCGAGGCTTGTCCGCTCCCGTCGCCCGGAGGCGCCCTCCGTCGTCAGTGGCGTGCTGCAGAGGGCCTGGGCGGCCGATGCCGCCGCCCTGGCCCAGGCGCTGCCGCGGCTCGACCTGGCTGAAGCGGCCCAGGCATTGCGGTGTCTCAACCCCGGCGGGAAGCGGTTCGAGGCAATCTGCCACGACGTGCTGATCCCGGCCGCCGCACGGCTTCGGCTGCAACGCGATGGCGAGACACCCGATGAGGCCGGCTATCTGATGGGTGTTTGGCGCCTGCGCATGCTGCTGATCGGCCTGGATGACGACGGCCAGGTCACCGCGACGCGTCCACGCGGTGGCGCCTCCGCCCTGCTGGTGGCCGGCGGCTCGCTGGCGCCCACCCTGGAACACGCCGTGGTGCTTCGCCTGTTTGAACGCGCCGGCTGGACGGTGCGGAATTGTGGACGACTGGCGGAGGAGGACCCGACCGCCATCGCCGGGCATGATCGCTTCGACCTGGTTTGGTTCAGCGTCGACGACGCGACCGACCTTGGACGCCTCAGCGGCACCGTGGCGGAAATGCGGCGCGCCTCCTGCAATCACGGCATCCGGGTGCTGTCAGGATGGCTGCTGCCTGCCCCACCACCGCCGGCCGCGGCGCTGGGGGCGGACGCGGTGACGCCGGACGCGACCTGCGCGGTGGCGTTGGCCGGACGGGTGTTGGCTCTGCACTGAGGGACGCGATGTGCCGTCTCAGCGCTGCGGCCGCCCACGATAGCGTTCCCATCCGGTCAGCAGCGCGGCCAGCTGTTCCTCCTGCGGGACCTTGTCGCGCCGCAGGCGCTGGAGTTGACGCCGGAGCATCAGGATGGGGTGGCCGGCCGGGAGTTCGCCGCCGCTTTCCAACGACCGCAGAAATTCGGGGCCGCGAACGGCGTCCGCCCGCTCAATGACATAGGCACCGTAGCCCATGACCGAGGCGCGGCCATGGTCCACCATCTTGCGGCCGAAGCTGCGCAGTTCGAGCAGACGCGGATGGTCGGCGACGATGGCGCGGATCTCGGAGGCGGTGGCCTTGGCGTGCCGCGCCCCTGGCGGCCGCAACTCTCGTCGCCACAGCATGTTCGCCATGGCCGAGATCAGTGCGCGGTCGCCGAAGCTGTCGAGAGCGGCGCCGAACTCAGGCGACCGTTTGGCGTGCAGGTCGTAGGTGGCGTGCGCCGCTTGGGGCAGCCCGCGAATGACCGGCACCTCGATGGCGCCATCGGCCAGGATCACCGCGAGGAGACGATGCTGCCCGTTCAGCAGGAGCCCGTCGCGGTCGAAGCATATCGGCTGGGCGTTCAGCATCCAGCGCCCCGCAACGATGTCCCGGGCGATCGACGCGACATGGGCCTGCACCACCCGGCGATTGCGGGTGTTTTGGCGCAGATAGGCCGCCGCCCGCATCGGATCGATCGTCTCGATCCGGCAGCTGACCTGGCGTGCTGCAGGCATCTCCGGCGGGGCGGGCAGCCCGGCCGGCGGTGCCGGTTGCGTATCGCCCAGCCCGGCGTAGCCATTGACCCGCGGGAAGCTGTCGCCCTGCTCCCCGGGCCCGGCCCCCGCCCAGCTCAGCCGCCGCAATGGGGTGCCGGCCTGCGTCGCATTCAGGGCAAGGATGGAAAGCGCCAGCAGCCTGATCGGGGAGGGACGGGCGGATCGGTCTTCCCGTCCCCGGTCGAGTTCATGGCGCAACAGAACCCCTGGCTCCGTCAGCGGATGCCGGTCGGCATCGGCCAGCACCGCGAGCAGGTGGGCGATCGCATCGGGCGCAGCCCGCCGTCCCATGAAGAGCAATGGCGTCCGGACGGCCTCCGGCAGGGTAGTATCGGCAGCGGTCAGGCTCTCGGCGACCAGAGTCGTGAGGTCCGCGTTGGCGGCCAGGGCGCGGTCCATCCGCGCCCAGGACGGCGCCCCGCCAGACCGCCCCAATGTCCCATCATCATAATGCAGCAGCTTGACGAGGGCGGTCTGCACCGCGTGCGCGTGGTCAATGCCCCGGGCCTCCAGCACCCCCGCGAAGGAGCGCCGGCGCTGCTGGTCGATGGTATGCAACACGTCGTCGGCGACATTCTCGGCGATGAAGGTGGGGAAGCCCACCCCCGCCTCGACGCAGGCGGCCAGGCGCTGGGTACCGTCCAGCAACACGCGGCGTTCCGAGAGGATGATGGGCATGCCGTTCAGCACCCAGCGACCGGTCCGCATCGCCTCCGCGTAGCCGCGGATCGCGGTTGCATTCGGTCGAGCGGCCGGGCGTCGCCCCTGGAGCAGGGCCTCTGCCTCGGCCGGGGTCACCTCAGCCTGCCGGAGGACGATCCCGTACTGGCCGGATGCCGACCGGAGCGCGGTCATGATCAACGGCACCCCGGCACAACGTTGCGGCAAGATTGGAGAGACGGCATTCCAGCAACTCTGCGGTCAGGATCGGACTGGGCTAATCACGCCTCGTGCGCATTGCCACTGTCTTGCCCCGCACGAATCTTCCGATGCTTCACGAGCTTCGGGCGCAGTCGCACGTCTGGCCCGAGCGGAGCCTGAGCTGACTAGGTGAAACGAGCAGCCCAAGGGGGAGGCGCGGCATTCCAGGCAAGCATCGCGCTCCTGGCCTGCCGGGCCAGATCAGCCGCAGCAACCGCCTGCACGAGCAGATCGAGCACGCAGGCGGCTTGGCCCGCCGCACGATCGGCCTCGCCTGGATCGGCTGGGAGCGGGAGCTGCCTGGCATAGGCACGCCAGACCGAGCCATCGCGGCGGCGGACCTCGACGGACTGGTTCAGTCGGGCGCCCTCACGCAGTTGCCGCCGCTCGACCTGCCCCCCCGGAATCATCGCCACGGCCACACCGTGCGGGGAGGCATGGGGCCATCCGATGGCCTGATCATCGGACCAGGGAATGCCAGCGCGAGCCTGATTGCCGAACTCGTCCATCTCAATCTGCCGAAGCCAGCATCGTCGCTAGTGCCCCACGACCCGTGTGATCGGTGCGCGACCGGTGGTGGCAGGGGTGCCGACAATCACCGTGTACGCGGCAATCATGGCCATGGCAGGGCGAAGTGCGGGACGCCAGGGGGCAGCGCTGCAATGGCCAGGCCTCGCCAGATGCGCGAACCGCCTCGGCCGGCGCCCTGTGTTGCGCGCGGCTCCGTCTCGCTGCGCACCGGTGAAAACCACGGGTTGATGGGCGTTTTTCGCCGTTCGCGCGATCTAGGTTTTTGCAATGCGATGAAAAGTGTTTCGCACTTGCGAAATCACGTTTTCGTGAGATTTACGTTTGGCGGAAAACAACCATAGGTTGTATTGGCTGGGCGCTGACTCGCATACCGGGACCGGCTTCACGGCCCTCTCTGAGGCAAATTCCGTAGCCTGGGCGTCCAACCCGGTCTCCCAGCACGGTCCCGCCCGCTGAGAATTTTCTTGCCGGATTACCAGCGTTTGCATTCTGCGCAACTTCCCCTCGCTGCACCGCCGCATCCCCCGGCGGTTTTTCGCAAACCAGATGCGCGAAAATCTTGCCTAATCATTCACTCTGTTAGAGGGTGCGGGCCGTTAGCGACCCAAAGCGATCGACACTTGGTCGCGGCGGGCGCCGCAGCATCGGGCAACGGGGCGACATATGTCGGACATTTATCTTCCCAGTCAGGCATCGTCGCCAACCCACGGTTTCCTCGCCGGGGTCGGCCGGGATGGTCGGGCCGGTTCGGATGCGCTGCTCAAGCGGAGCCTCGACATCATCGGTGCCGCCGCGCTGCTGTTCGTCGCCGCGCCGCTTTTTCTTGCCATCGCCCTGATTGTACGACGCGACGGCGGCCCGGTCCTGTTCCGCCATACCCGCGTCGGCCTCGGCGGCCGGACCTTCCCCTGCCTGAAGTTCCGCTCGATGGTCACCGATGCCGACGCCCGGCTGGCCAAGCTGTTGGCGGAAGACCCGGCGGCAGCGGCGGAATGGGCCGCCCGTCGCAAGCTTCCGCGCGATCCGCGGATCACCAGGATCGGCGCCTTCCTCCGTCGGACCAGCCTCGATGAACTGCCGCAACTGCTGAATGTGCTGCGCGGTCAGATGAGCCTGGTCGGACCCCGCCCGGTGGTCCGCGAGGAACTCGACCGGCACTACGGCCCGGCCGCCGCCTCGGCCTATGCGCAGACCCGGCCGGGTATCACCGGGCTTTGGCAGATCAGCGGCCGCAGCGACACCACCTACGCCGAGCGGGTGACCCTCGATACCAGGTATGTCCGCGAGTGGTCCCTCGGCCTGGACATCAAGATCCTGCTGAAGACGATCCCCGCGGTTCTCATGCGTCGCGGCGCGATCTGAGCGCCGAGGCACGGCGCGCGATGTCCTCCACGACCCTCATGCGCCACGCGCAGTTGATCCCCGCAACGGCAACGTCGCCGGTGGCGCCGGCCGCGGCAGGCGATGGTGCCGAGGCGACGAAGTCCAGCCGGCAGACCCGGGCGGCAACGGCGGCCGATGCCGCCGTCGGGATCCGTATCCGCGCCCTGCGCCGGGCGGCCGGTCGGACCCAGAAGCAGTTGGCCACCCACGTCGGCGTCACCAACGCACAGCTGCACCGCTACGAGGCCGGGATCTCCCGTGTCGCGGCGAGTCGGCTGGTTGCGATCGCCCGTGCCCTGGATGTGCGGGTTGAGGATCTGTTGAACGAGGGAACGGCAACCGCGGAGGCGGCCATGCCGCATCCGGACGAATTCGCCACGCTGGCGCGTGCCTTCGCCTCCATCGCCGATCCGCGGCACCGCGCTGCCCTTGTCTCCCTCGCCAACACCATGGCCGGCGCCAATGGCGGCGAACTGCCTGACGGTGAGGGAGCATGACCGGCACCGGATCCGACGGCGGCGCCCCGATGGATGGCCCTCTCCCCGTCACTGACCCGCCCCCCAAAGCCCCGCCCACCACCCCGAAGCACCCGGCCCCGCACCGCCGCCGTCCAGACGGACGCATGCCGGCGTTTGCGGGCGCCCGACCAATAAAGGAAGGCATCGCATGACCGTCACGCCCGGGACGCTTGTCCAGGATGCCGGCTCTGCCGCGATCGCGCCTGCCGCTACGGTGCCGATGGAATTCGTGCCCGGCGGCCCGGCAGCCCATCCCTACGTGACCGTGGTCGTCCCCACGCTGAATGAGTCCGGCTACATCGAGACCTGCCTTGCCAGTCTGGTGAAGCAGTGGCCGGCCACCGCCTGCGAAATCATCGTCATGGATGGTGGCAGCAAGGACGACACGGTGAGCCTTGTCGAGGCCTTCGCAGCCCGCCATCCGGGCCCGGATTTCCCCGCGATCCGCGTGCTGCCCAACCCCTATCGCATCCAGTCGGCCGCGGTGAACCTGGCGGCCCGGTTGGCCTCGCCGCGCGCCACCATCCTGATCCGCGCCGACGCGCATGCGCAGTACCCGAACGGCTTCATCCGCCGCTGTGTGACGGACCTGCTGCGGACCGGTGCTACCTCGGTCGTCGTCCCGATGCGGAACCAGTCGCAACCGGGCCTTGGTCTGCAGCGCGCGATCGCCGCGGCGCAGTCCAGCCGGCTGGGTAATGGCGGATCAGCCCATCGGGCGAGGCCGCGCTCGGGTTTCGTCGATCATGGCCACCACGCCGCCTTCGACCGGGCCTTCTTCCTCTCGGTCGGCGGCTACGACGAGACGTTCACCCATAACGAGGACGCGGAGCTGGATCATCGGGCCCTCCTGGCCGGGGGCCGGGTCTGGATGTGCGCGGAGGAGCCGGTCACCTACTTCCCGCGGCGCGATCTGTTCGCCCTTGCGCGGCAATATGTCCGCCACGGCGCCGGGCGTGCCCGGACGCTTCTGAAGCATCGGCTGCCACCGCGGCCGCGGCAGATGGCGCCGGTGGTGGCGCTCGGTCTCTGCCTGGGTGGGCTTGCGGCCCTGCCGTTGCTGCCCGTGCTTGCGCTGCCGGCTATCATGTATCTGGTGGCGTGTCTGGCCTGGGGGGCGACCCAGGCGATCGGCAAGCGTGACCCCTGGCTGGTCGCTGCCGGGCCGGCCCTGCTGACGATGCATCTCAGCTGGGCGACCGGTTTCGTGAAGAGCGTCCTCTCCGGCGGCCGCAGCACTGCGCCCAGCGTGAGTCCAGTGCTGATCGCGGCCCCGGTGCGGGAGGAGGAACGAGTCGGGTGATGCCGGCGCAGCCGACCTGCCGCCGGAGTTTTATGTGCTGTGGAATACCTTATGGTTGAACTCTCAGAGCGGTGAAGATAGTTTGCGTTGAACGCATCTTTTCTTTTCAGCGAACGCGCCGTTGTGCCTGTTCCGCCCTGGTTGTATCCGCAGGTGTGGCGTAGCCACGGCCTGTCCAGGTCGCGGCGATGGGCGTCCTCTCGGATGGTTCGCGCCTGTGCCCGGCCTGGACGCGGAATGTCGCAAGCCAGGCCGCCACGGGGGCGGGGTTCGGCGGACGGCGTGCAACGCCTCCATAGGGATAGCTGATGTCTGCCTCCGACATTATCCGGCCCATCGCCCGGCGTGATTTGTTTCGCCTCGGCGCCGCGGCGGCGACCCTGGCAACTGCCGGGTGCAACGATTTCATTCCCAGCAGCGGCCCACGCATTGAGGGTGTGACAAGACCCGCGACAACCCGCGGCGGCGACCCGGGAACCCTCTCTGCGCCGTCGTTGAAATATGCCTTGCTGACGCTGGACGCTGCGGTTGTTGCCGGTGTCGAAGGTGACAAGCCTACGACGATGTTCAGCAGCGGCCTGCAGGGGCGGGCGGCCGCCGAGGTCCGCTTCGGTGTCGGCGATATCCTCAGCATCACGATCTTCGAGACCCAGTCCGGCGGGTTGTTCATCCCCGCCGATTCCGGAGCGCGGCCGGGGAACTTCGTAACGCTACCGCAGCAGCAGGTGGGACGGTCCGGCATGGTGACCATTCCCTTCGGCGGGGAGGTCAGGGCGGTTGGGCACACTCCTGGTGAGTTGGAAAAGGCGATCGCCGGCCGGCTGCGCCAGCGCGCGCTCGAGCCGCAAGTGATCGTGACGCTTGTGGAGCGACGCTCCGCCGTGATCTCAGTGGTGGGCGATGTCGACCAGTCCCTTCGCTTCTCGCTCGATCCCGGCGGTGAGCGCATCCTCGGCGCCATCGCCCGCGCCGGCGGCACGCGGTTCGCACCGCATGAGACACTGGTGACGTTGCAGCGCGCCGGTGTCTCGGAAGCGGCCATCATGGCCGACATCGTCGAGGATCCGCGCCTCAACGTGCAGTTGGCGCCGGACGACACCATCGTGGTTGCGCGCCAGCAGCGCTATTTCCTGGCGCTTGGTGCGGTGGGTCAGACGGCCAGTGTCACCCAGCTCAATCGGCGCTTCCCGTTCGAGGACAGGCGGCTCAGCCTGGGCGACGCGATCGCCCGCGCCGGCGGCCTGCAGGACGATCGCGCCAACCCGCGCGCCGTCTTCCTCTTCCGTTTCGAGAAGCGGCCGGCGTTGGAGCGCCTCGGCGTCGCCACGGCCAATTTTGCAGGCGAGGAGATACCGACCGTCTATCGGGCGGATCTGCTCAACCCGACCTCCATGTTTCTGGTGCAGCGCTTCCCGATGCGCCACAACGACCTGATGTTCGTCTCCAACGCGCCGAGCACTGACCTGCTGAAATTCCTGCAGATCATCCTGCCGATTGCGCAGACCGGGGCCTATTCGGCCACCATGGCGCAATAGGGGGCGCGGCCCGGCTGCGGCCGGGCGGGCACCCTTGTCGCCGCACGCGCTACCATCCGGGGAGCCCGCCAGTCCGGAACGCTTGCGTTAGCGTTTGGCCGGCCGGCGCTTTCGTGATTGAGTATTGTACACAACTATGCGACGCTCCGCGCGTCCAACCGGTCCTTCCCGGGCCATGGTGGATAGGCGCGGCTCTAATGGGTCGAGGTGGTCCTCGCCGACGCCGGCACCCACGCCACATCCGGAGGCACAATGTCCAGCCCCTGGCGCACAGGCGGACGCCCCGGCGTCTTCCGTTCCCCAATGTGGACGCCCACGGGGTTCGCGGCGGCTCCGGGAGTCCTCGCCGCCGTCCTGGTACTCGGGGCGCTGGTCCTTGCGCTTGTCGGTCCGCTGGCGATGGCGACGGCCGACGCCCGGCGCCACGCGGCGCATCCGGCGGTGTGGCTCGGCCTCGGCCTTGTCCTGCCGATGATGCTTGGCGCCGGCACGCTGTTCCGGGCCAGGATACGCGAGAAGGAATTGCGGCGGGACAAGGCTGCGCTCGAGGAAAGGCTGCGCAGCGTCGCCGATCTCAGCCATGCCTTCGAGGTCAGCGCCGTCATCCTGCGCGATGCCGACGGCACGATTCGCCATTGGTCGACCGGTTGCGAGCGCCTCTTCGGCTTCACCGCGGCGGAGGCCGTCGGTCAGCGGGCGCACGAGTTGCTCGGCACCCGATTCCCCGACGGCGGCAGGCGCGCGGTACAGGACAGCCTCATGGCCAGCGGCGAGTGGCATGGCGAGCTCCGCCATCGTCGGCGCGGCGGCGCGCCGGTGGTCGTCGCGGCGCATTGGATCCATCGCCACGGAGGTGATGCCGGGGCCGTGGTCGAGGTGCATGCCGACGCCACCGCACTGAAAACGGCCGAAGCGGCGCTCCGTGCCGGCGAGGCGCGGCTCCGCCTGGCGCAGGAAGTGGCCGGCATCGGGACGTGGGACTGGGATCCCGAAGCGGACCGGTTCCTCTGGTCGCCGGAGCATTCGACCCTGTTCGGGGGGGCGGCGGGTGGGTCGGCCCCGCTGACGCTCGAGGCATTCCTGGCCCTCGTGCATCCGGATGATCGCGCGGCGGTGCGCGCCGGTGCCTGGGGCGCGCTGGAAAGCGGCGAGTACGAGGCGGAGTTCCGCATTCTCCGCCCGGTCCGCGAGGGTGGAGAGGAACTGCGCTGGCTGCTCGGCCGCGGCCGTCGCATGCCCGGCCCGGCCGGACGGCTCGGCCCCATCCTCGGCGTCCACATGGACTTCACCGCCCGCAAGGAGGCCGAGGAGCGGCAGTTCCTGCTGATGCGCGAGGTCGATCACCGCGCCAAGAACGCGCTCGCCGTTGTCCAGGCGGTGCTGCGGCTGACCAAGGCCGACAGCGCGCAGGATTTCGGCCGGGCCATCGAAGGCCGCGTCGCCGCCCTGGCGCGGGCCCAGACCCTGCTGACCGAGAGCCGTTGGATGGGCGCCGACCTCAATGCCATGCTGCGCGGCGAGCTCGACCCTTTTCTCGGCAATCACGGCAGCACGCGGGTCAGCTTCGACGGCCCGGTGTTGACCGTCGCACCCATGGCGGCGCAGCCGCTGTCCATGACGCTGCATGAGCTGGCCACGAACGCGGCGAAATATGGCAGCCTCTCCGCGCCCGGCGGGGCCTTGGAATTGCGGTGGTCGATCGACCAGGCGACGGACCGTCTGCGGCTTCGCTGGAGCGAAACCGGCGGGCCGCGGATCGACTCGCCGCCGACCGGCCGCGGCTTCGGCTCCCGCGTCATCCGCACCACAATACACGACCAACTCGGTGGTGACGTCGCCTTCGAATGGCAACCGACCGGGCTGGTCTGCCTTATGGAGTTGCCGCTCGGTCGCGTCGTGGCCCGCGGCGACGGCGCGCGCCGCAGCTGAGGGACCGTCATGGCGATGATCCTGATCCTCGACGACCGGGCCACCAACCGCAGCATCTATGCGCGGCTGGCGTCGGTGATCGAGGACAACATCGCCGTGGAGGTCTTCGGCGATCCGCTCGATGCCCTCGAATGGCTGGAGGGCAACCGGGTCGACCTGGTCATCACCGACTTCAAGATGCCGGGCATGGACGGCGCCGAGTTCACCCGTCGGTTCCGGGCGTTGCCTGGTGGCGGGACGGTGCCGGTGCTGGTCGTGACGGCGCATGACGACCGCAGCTTCCGGGTCCGCGCGCTCGACGCCGGCGCCACCGATTTCCTGCAATCGCCGATCGATCATTTCGAGCTGGTGACGCGCGCGCGCAACCTGCTGGCGCTCGGGCGCCGTGGCGTGGTGGCGAGTGAGGCACCGCCCCGGCTGCAGCCGTCCGGGCCGGCGCCGGTTCAGGGGGCGGATGACCTGGCACGCATCCTTGACAGCCTGCCCGCCCAGGTCAGCGCGACCGATCGGGACGGCCGCTGCATCTACGCCAACACTGCGCTCGCCGCGACGCTCGGGACCCGCGCGGCCGAGCTTTTGGGCGCCGCGCCGGCCTCGCTGTTCGGCGCCGTGCGCGGCGAGCGCAGCCGTGCGGCCGATCTTGCTGTGCTGGCCACCGGCAGAGCGCTGCCGCCCTACCGCGAGGATGCGGCCGGTGGGCCGTTGTTGACCACCAAGGCACCGCTGCGCGATCCAACCGGCGAGGTGACCGCCGTCATCACCACCTCCATTCCCCTGGGACTGGAGCCGGCGAGGTGACCGCCTTCGCCGTGCCACGCCTCGGCGGGCTGCGGGGCGAGGTCGGGACGGAGCGGGAGATGAGCTTCAACCGGCTCGTCTTCGCCTCCGTCTTCGCCATCTACCTGCCGACGCTGGGGGCGCCGATCCTCGCCGCCAGCCTGCCGATACTGCTGATCTGGAGCGCGCTGGCGCTCGGCATCTTCCTGCATATCCGGTGGCGGCCAGGGCCGAACACGTCGCGCCGGATCTTTGCCTTGCTGGTCGATACCGGATTTCTCTCCGGCTACCTGCATGTCGGCGGGCCGCATGCCGCGCCGTTTTTCCCGATCTATCTCTGGGTCGCGCTGGGCAACGGGTTCCGCTTCGGCGCCGCCTGGCTACTGGCGGCGATGGTCGCCTTCGTCCTGGGCTTCGGTGCCGTCTGGCTGACCACGCCGTACTGGCAGGCGCTGCCGCATCTGGCCACCGGGCTGCTCGTTGGGCCGGTCATCCTCTCCCTTTATGCCGGCACGCTGATCCGCAAGCTGTCCCAGGCGCGCTTGGCGGCGGAACAGGCCAGCGCGGCGAAGACCCGCTTCCTGGCCGGCGTCAGCCACGAATTGCGGACACCGCTCAACGCGGTCATTGGGATGGGCGGCCTGTTGCGGGAGACCCCGCTCGACGCCGAGCAACAGGACATGGCCCAGACCATCGAGGTTGCCGCGCGCGGGCTGCTCGCGCAGATCAATGGGCTGCTCGACATCTCGCGGATCGAGGCCGGAGCGACGGTGATGCGGTCGGAAAGCGTGGACCTGCCGGCCTTGCTGGCCGAAGCCCGGGGCCTGCTGCTGGCCCAGGCGCGCGGGAAGGGGCTGACGCTGCGGCTGCACGCGACACCGCGGACGCCGCGACGCATTCTGGCCGACCCGGCGGCCTTGCGCGACATCCTGCTCAACCTCGGCGGCAACGCGGTGAAATTCACCGCCGAGGGCGGCGTCGTCCTGGCGGTCGACGTCGCACCGGATGCGGCTGGAACGCTGCAATTGCGGCTGGAGGTGAGCGACACCGGCATCGGGATCAGCGCCACGGCCCAGGCGCGCATCTTCGACCGGTTCACCCAGGCGGACGACACCATCGCCGGGCGGTTCGGCGGCACCGGCCTCGGCCTCGCGCTCTGCAAGGGGCTGGCGGGCCTGCTCGGTGGCGAGATCGGCGTGCGCAGCCATCCGGGGGAGGGAAGCTGCTTCCACGTCCTTCTGCCAGTGCGGCCCGATGCGGTGCCGGCGGCACCGGCCGTGCCGCCGCAGGCGCTGCTGCTGGCCGCGGACGCCGACGTGGCGGGCCCCCTCGCCGTGGCGCTGACCGGGCTCGGCATGGTGGCGGTGACGCGGTTGATCCCGGCGTCGACGTTTGCCGTGCTCTGGGGCAGGGATCTCCCCGCCCCGGCGGCGCTGATCGCCTGCGCCGGTCCCGGGCCCTTGCCGGCGACCGAAGCGGTGGCCGCGGCGCTGCGCGGCAGCGGGCCCGCTGCCGATTTGCCGATCCTGGCCATCGGTGGCGGACGGATGGATGGCCTGCCGGATCAGGTCACACGGCAAAGCGTCACCGCCGTGCTGCCGGCCAGGCCCGCGCCGGCTGACTGGGCCATGCCGCTGGCACTCGCCGCCGCGATGCTCCCGCGGGCCGCGACCACGGCCCGCCGTATACCAAAAGGGCCGCGCATGCGCATCCTGGTCGCCGACGACAACCGGGTGAACCGGCTGGTCGTGCAGAAGGTGCTGGAGCGGGAGGGCCATGCCGTCACACCGGTCGCCGATGGCGAGGCGGCGCTGGATGCCTTGGAGAGCGGAACGTTCGACCTGGTGCTGATGGACCTGAACATGCCCGGGACGGACGGCATCGCCGCAACCAAGCTCTACCGCTTCAACGCAATGGGCCGGCCGCACCTTCCCATCCTGGGACTGACCGCCGACGCGACGCCGGAGGCGGCGCGCCGCTGCCGCGAGGCGGGTATGGATGGGTGCCTGGTGAAGCCCATCGAGCCGGCTGACCTGGCAGCGGCCGTGGCCGCGCATGCGCCACCCCAGGCGGCGCCGCCGCCGGCGGTGACGCCCATCGGCGTGCATCCGCGCTTCCGCCCGGCGGCACCGCCGGCGCTGGACCCGGCGGTCCTGGCCGATCTGGTCGCGCTCGGCGGGCGGCGCTTCGCCGAGGATCTGGTGCGCGACTTCCTGGCCGATGCGGCGGACGTCATGCAGGCGCTGGAACTTGCCTTGCTGCGTCAGGATGTCGCGCAGTTCCGCGCGGCATCGCATGCGCTGCGCAGCAGCGCGGCCAATATCGGCGCCCGCGGCGTGTACGCTCTGGGCAGCGCGGCCGAGGCCATCCCGGCGGCGGAGGTCGCGGTCGCGGGCCGACACCATGTGGGGCTGCTGGCCGAGGAACTGGAACGGGTCCGGGTCGCCGGCCGCACCGCGGCGGACGGCGCGGCCTGAACGCTTTAGCCGGCGGTCGCCATCCGCCGGTCCTGCGCCCCGGTAAGCCGCGCCATCCGGCGCAGATCCTGCTCCGAGAGCCGCAGCGCGGCCTCGGCCCAGACCTCGACCACCTCGCGCAGTTCCTGCAGCGTCACGGGATCGACCCTGCGGCGGGCGCGGTACATCGCCTGCTGCGCATTGTGCCGCCGGCCGTTGCGGTCGAGATACGCCAGCAGCGCCGCTTCGCCCTCGCCATCCTCGGCCAGGATATCCACCAATCCCATCGCCTGCAGCTCCGCGGCGCCATGGATGGTGCCGGAGAGGATCAGCTTCTCCGCCGCGCTGCGGCCGATCCGGCGCGAGAGGAAGCTGTAGGCCCCCATGCCGGGGAAGAGGTTGAACAGCACCTCGGGCAGGCCGAATTTTGCGCTGCGTTCGGCGACGATCAGGTCGTGGGCGAGGGCGCATTCGAAGCCGCCGCCCAGCGCATCGCCCTGAACAAGTGCCACGGTGATCATCGGCAGATCGAGCGCAGTGTGGTTGCGGTGGATCGCCTCGACCGCAGCATGGCCGTAGCGGATGAGGCTGTCGCGGTCGCCGGCGGCGATCAGCCCGCGGAACAGGCCGAGATCACCGCCGAGATTGAAGATGCCGGGGATCGCCGAGCCACAGACGAACCAACGCGGCGGCGGCAATGGTGCGCCCGCGGCGAAGAGGTCCGGGATGGCGGCGTGCATGCTGGCGATGTCACGCAGCAATTCTGGGCTGAAACAGGGCCGGCCGGTTGGCCGCAGCCGGCACCAGTAAAGTCCCCTCTCGACATCATAGGCGGTGTCGAGCGTCTCGTGCGTTGCCGCAGGGCGGGCCGACGGGCTCGTCCGGGCAAGCATGGGAAGACCGGCGGCCATCGGGCTGCGGACAAAGGTCATGATGCGGGCCTCGTCGGGGACGCTCGGCAGCGCCGGGAGTGGCGGCCTGAGCGGCAACCCTAGCGGCTCACGCAGATGTTATACAATCCACAATGTGCAATCGATGGGCCTTTCGCCGCATTGGTTCGAAATTCGGTGCGTCCCGGCCACACTTGGCTGTGCCAAGACGCATCGAATGCCCCGAGCGGTTCAGTCCTCATCCAGCAGGCCGGCCAGCTTCAAGGCGACCCCCTTCGAGCCCTCGACCCGAAGCCTTCCGGTCGAGAAGGCCAGCATGGGGCTCAGCCGCCCGGCCATGAGCTTTTCCAGATTCTCCGCGGTTATCAGCAGAACGCTGTCCGCCGGCGTTTCCTCATCCGCCTGGGCGATCGCCAATTCCGGCCCCGTTGCGTCGAGCAGAACGCTTTCGCCGATATCGGTCAGGTCGAACCGCATGCGGTAGCCTAAGCGCCGCAGCACGCCGGCTTTATCGCGCATCGCCGACATCAAGGTTTCCGCGTTTGCCATGACCCTAGTCCTCCACGGTTCGTGATGTCGCATAAAGACAGAGGTTGACCTATACGTCACCCATCTCTAGCTTAGTTTCTAAGGCCAATCCACCAACAAGGTGGACGACCCTGTCCGAACCATCCTGGGGGCGGGCGACCAAAAGGGGGGAACACATGGGTCATCCATTCCTGCGCGCGGCCGGGCTCGGCCTGGGCACGCTCGCGCTGGCCGGTCAGGCCAATGCCACGGGGTTCGAACTGCGCGAGCAGAGCGCGGTCGGGCAGGGCGCCTCCTTCGCCGGCGCCGCGGCGCGTGGCGACGATCCGACCATGATCTTCTTCAACCCGGCGGCGATGTCTTCCCTGCCGGGCGTGCAAGGCGCCCTCGTCGGGTCCGGCATCTTCCCGAATGCCGAGGCGAAGTCCGGGACCGCCACTCGCAATTCTGCTCTCGGCGGGTCGCCGATCGCCGGCTCGCTCGGCGGCGACATCGGTCTCGATGCCTTCGTGCCGGCGATGTACACGACGCTGCAATTGGCGCCCGATTGGCATTTCGGCCTTTCGGTCACCATGCCCTTCGGCCTGGTGACCAAGCACGCGGAAGACAGCATCGCGCGCTACCACGCGCTCACGTCCTCCCTGAAGACCACGAACTTCGCGCCGGCGCTGTCCTGGCAGGTGCTGCCGAACCTGTCGATCGGTGCCGCGCTGAACGTCGAGTACGCGACGGCGCGGCTGTCGAGCGCCGTCGATTTCGGCGCCATCGGCGCGGCCCAGCACATCCCGGGCTTCGTCCCGGGCAAACGCGACGGGCGGTCGACGATCACCGGCGACAACACCGCGGTCGGCTTCCAGCTCGGCACGCAGTGGGAGCCGATGGTCGGCACGCGGCTCGGCCTCGCCTTCCGTTCGGCGATGTTCCACACGCTGCGCGGTGACGCGCAGTTCCAGAACGTGCCCTTCCCGATCTCGCTCTCGCCGAGCTTCGCCACCACCCTGGCGCAGGCCAAGCTGACGACGCCGGAGACGGTCAACCTTGGCGTGACGCAGCGGATCGGCGACCGCTGGACGGCGCTGGCCGGACTTGAATGGACCAACTGGTCGCGCTTCAAGGATTTGACCGTCAGCTTCGACAATGGCCGCGCGCCCTCGGTGACCGAGGAGCGTTGGCGTGATTCGGTGTTCGCCTCGATCGGCGGCGAGTATCGCTGGAACGAAGAGCTGACGCTCCGCGCCGGCATTGCCTATGACCAGACGCCGGTCCGCAATGCTGAACGTACGCCGCGCATCCCCGACAATGACCGCTACTGGCTCTCGGTCGGCGCAAGCTACCAGGTCCACCGCAACATCACGCTGAGCGCCGCCTACACGCATATCTTCGCGGCTGACGCGACGGTGAACCTGAAGGACCCTGGCCCGAACAATACCAACCTGTTCCGGGGGAACCTCAATTCCACCTATCATGCGTCGGTCGACATCGTGACCGCGCAGCTTCGCTTCGCCTTCTGAAGGAGGTGCCGGGCGGCATGGACATGCGTTCCCCAGACACGCCGCTGCCCTGGCTGCGTGCCTATCCGGCGGGCATTGCCTGGGACATGCCCCTGCCGCCCGCGACGCTGGTCGAGGTCTTCGATGCCGCGGTCGCCCGCTTCGGCGACCGTCCCTGCCTCGACTTCATGGGCCGGCGCTGGAGTTATGCCGAGGTTGGCGCGCTGGTCGGCCGCGCCGCTTCGGGCTTCCGCGCGCTCGGCGCCGGGCCGGGTACGCGCATCGGGCTCTGCCTGCCGAACGGGCCGCATTATGTCATCGCGTTCTTTGCGGCGCTGCGTTGCGGCGCGACGGTGGTGAATTTCAACCCGCTCTACGTCGCCGCGGAACTGACGTCGCAGGCTGTCGATTCACGTACCGAGATCATGGTCGCGCCGGACCTGGAGCCGGTGCTGGGCCGGGTGCTCGGGTTGCTGGACGGCGACCCGGTGCGGCAGGTGATCGTCTGCCCTTTTGCCGCGGCGCTGCCCTTCCCGAAGAATTGGCTGTTCCGCCTGGCGAAGCGCAGGGCGATCGGCCGCATCCCGGCCGGCGATCCGCGCGTGCTGCGTTGGGACACGCTGCTCGGCGCTGCGCCGGTAGCCCTGCCGGCGCCGCGGCCAGACGACACCGCCGTGCTGCAATACACGGGCGGGACCACCGGCACGCCTAAGGGCGCGATGCTGACGCATGCCAACCTGGCGGCGAATCTGCGCCAGGTGATGGCGTGGTCCCCGCAATGCCGCCCCGGCGAGGAACGCATGCTTGCGGTGCTGCCCTTCTTCCATGTCTTCGCGCTGACTGCCGTGCTGGGCGCCGCGATCGGCCAGGGCGCGCTGCTCATCATGCTGCCGCGCTTCGAGCCGCAGATGCTGATCGCCGCCTTGCGGCGCACGCGGCCCACCATCTTCCACGGCGTGCCGACGCTGCTGAAGGCGGTCATCGACCAGGGGGCCACCGCTGCCGACCTGGCTTCGGTGAAGATCTGTATCTCCGGTGGTGCGCCGCTGCCGATGGAGATCAAGAAGGCCTTCGAGGTGCGCAGCGGCTGCCGCGTGGTGGAAGGCTACGGCCTGACCGAGGCATCGCCGGTCTGCTTCTGCAACCCGGTCGAGGGTGTGCTGCGCGAGGGCAGCATCGGCCTGCCGCTGCCGGGGATCCGCGCCGAGATCCGCGCGCTGGACGACCCTTCGCGCACCCTGCCGCCGGGCGAGCGGGGCGAACTCTGCGTCGCCGGGCCGAACATCATGGCGGGCTACCTGGACCGCCCGGCGGAGACCGCCAGCGTGCTCGGCCCGGATGGGTTCCTGCGCACCGGCGATGTCGGGATCATGGATGCGGACGGCTTCGTGACGCTGGTCGACCGCATCAAGGACCTCATCATTTGCAGCGGCTACAACGTCTACCCGCGGGTGATCGAGGAGGCGCTGTACCAGCATCCCGAGATCGTCGCGGCGACGGTGGTCGGGCAGCCCGACCCGTATCGTGGCGAAAGCCCGGCGGCCTTCGTGCAGGTGCTGCCGGGCAGCGCACTCACCCCCGACGCCCTGCGCGATTTTCTCAAGGCACGGCTCTCCGCCATCGAGATGCCGCGGCTGATCGAGATCCGTCCCGAACTGCCACGCACCGCGGTGGGCAAGCTCTCCAAGAAGGAGCTGAAGGCGGAACTGGTGGCGCGGAGCAGGCCCTGATGCCCGACCTTTTCACCGTGAACCAGCTAGCCGATGACCTCGGCGTCACCGCGCGGGCTATCCGCTTCTACGAGGTGAAGGGGCTGATCGCACCGCGCCGCGCCGGAACCACCCGGGTCTTCGACCGGCGCGATCGGGCCAGGCTGTTGCTCATCCTCCGCGGCAAGCGGCTGGGCTTCTCGCTGGCCGAGATCCGCGAATTCCTCGATCTCTACGACGCCGACCCGAGCCAGGGCAGCCAGCTCAACCTGCTGCTGACGCGCACCCGGCAAAGAATGGCGGAGCTGGAACAGCAGCGCCGTGACCTTGAGCAGACCCTCGGCGAACTGCGCCAGGTCGAGAGCGAGGCCATGGCCGTGCTGGCGGCGAGGACGCCTCCGCAGGCAGCGAATACCGACAATGAGGCGGCAGCGACGACCCGCCCCACCCGAACCCGAGGAGATGCGGCATGACTGACGTGGTGATCGCGGCCTATCGCCGCTCCCCCTTCCACCTCGCGCATAAGGGCGGGCTGACCAAGGTGCGGCCGGACGAGATGGCGGCACAGGTGGTCGGCGCCGTGGTGCGGCAGACCGGCATCGATCCCTCGACCATCGAGGACCTGGTGCTGGGCTGTGCCTTCCCCGAGGGGGAGCAGGGGCTTAACGCGGCGAAGCTGGTCGCCTTCATCGCCGGCCTGCCGGAAAGCGTGGCGGGCGCCACGGTCAACCGCTTTTGCGGATCATCCATGCAGTCCGTCCACCAGGCGGCGGGCGCGATCATGATGGGCGCGGGCGAGGCGTTCCTGTGCGCCGGCGTCGAGAGCATGACGCGGGTGCCGATGATGGGCTTCAACCCCATGCCGCATCCCGGCCTCGCGAAGGACTATCCGCAGGCTTACGTGTCCATGGGCGAGACGGCGGAGAATGTCGCGCGCCGGCACCAAATCACCCGCGCCGAGCAGGAGGCCTTCGCGGTCCGCAGCCAGCAGAAGGCCGCGGCGGCGCAGAAGGAAGGCCGGCTGGAGGCCGAGATCGTCGCCATCGAGGCGGCGGGCAAGCGCGTGACGGAGGACGGCTGCATCCGCGCCGAGACCACGGCCGAGACGCTGGCCGGGCTGAAACCAGCCTTCCGCCAGGACGGCACGGTCACCGCCGGCACTTCCTCGCCGCTGACCGACGGTGCGGTGGCGCTGTTGGTCTGCTCGGCCGAGTACGCGAAGCGGCATGGGCTGACGCCGCTGGCCAGGGTGAGATCGGTCGCGGTCGATGGCTGTGCGCCAGAGGTGATGGGCATGGGGCCGGTCGGCGCCACCCGCAAGGCGTTGGCGCGGGCGGGGATCACCGCGCAGGATCTCGATGTTGTCGAACTGAACGAGGCCTTCGCCAGCCAGGCGCTGGCGTGCATGCGAGAACTCGGCATCGACGAGGCAAAGGTGAACCTGGATGGCGGCGCGATCGCGCTCGGCCATCCGCTGGGCGCGACCGGCGCCCGCATCACCGGCAAGGCGGCGCAACTGCTGCGGCGCCAGGGCGGGCGCTACGCGCTGGCGACGCAGTGCATCGGCGGCGGCCAGGGCATCGCCACGGTGCTGGAGGCGGTGTGATGGCCGCGCAGATCCGCAAGGTTGGCGTCATCGGCGCCGGCGTGATGGGCGCCGGCATCGCCGCGCAAGTGGCCAATGCCGGCGTGCCGGTGGTGCTGCTGGACATCGTCCCCGGCGGCGCCGCCAAGGCTGTCGAGCGCCTGCTGAAGACCGATCCGGCGCCCTTCATGAGCAAGGGCGCGGCGCGGCTGGTCACGCCTGGCGACATCGATGGCGGCCTGCCGCTGCTGGCCGATTGCGACTGGATCGTCGAGGCGATCATCGAGCGGCCGGACGTCAAGCGCGATCTGTACGCCAGGCTGCTGACGGTGCGGAAGGCGGGCTCGATCGTCTCCTCCAACACCTCGACCATCCCGCTTGCGGCGCTGACCGAAGGGCTTGGCGAGGGCTTCGCCACCGATTTCCTTATCACCCATTTCTTCAACCCGCCGCGGTACATGCGGCTGCTGGAGGTGGTGCAGGGCCCGGCGACGCGGGCCGATGCGCTCGCCGTAATCAACGCCTTCGGCGACCGCGTGCTGGGCAAGACGGTGATCCCCTGCAAGGATCGTCCGGGCTTCATCGCCAACCGCATCGGTGGGCTGTGGATGCAGTCCGCCATCAACCGCGCCTTCGACCTCGGCCTGACGGTCGAGGAGGCGGATGCGGCGATGGGTCGGCCGATCGGCGTGCCGAAGACCGGCGTCTTCGGGCTGCTCGACCTGGTCGGCATCGACCTGATGCCGCACGTCGCCGCCAGCATGAAGGCGACGCTGCCCGAGACGGATGCCTACGTGCTGGGCCTGCGTGACCATGCGCTGATCACCCGCATGATCGCCGAGGGCCGCACCGGCCGGAAGGGCAGGGGTGGCTTCTACACCCGGGAGAAGGGGCCCTCGGGCGAAAGCCTGCGGCGCGCGCTGGACTTGACGACCGGCGACTACCGCGCCAGCGAAAAGCCGCAACTCGAAAGCCTGGGCCTGCGCGACCTGCGCACGCTGGCCGAGCACCCCGATCGCGGCGGGCGATATACCCGCGCCGTGCTGCTGGACACGCTGGGCTATGCCGCGTCGCTGGTGCCGGAAATCGCCGACAGCGTCGCCGATGTCGATGCCGCAATGCGGCTTGGCTACAACTGGAAATATGGGCCGTTCGAGCTGATCGACCGTCTCGGCGCAGCATGGCTGGCGGCGGCGCTCGCAGCCGATGGCCGGACGGTGCCGCCGCTGCTGGCACAGGTAGGGCAGGGGTCCTTCTACCGCGTTCAGGACGGCACGCTGGAGTATTTCGGCGCTGATGGCGGCTACCACGCGGTACCGCGGCCGGAGGGCGTGCTGTTGCTGGCCGACGTGAAGCGCCGGACCAAGCCGCTGGCGAAGAACGGGTCGGCCTCCCTCTGGGATGTCGGCGACGGCGTCGCCTGCCTCGAATTCCACAGCAAGATGAACGCGCTCGATCCCGGCACGGTTGAGATGATCGGCAAGTCCATCGCCATGGGGAAGAAGGGGACCATCAAAGCCCTGGTGATCCACAATGAGGGCGAGCAGTTCAGCGTCGGCGCCAATATCGGCCTCGCCCTCTTTGCCGCCAACATCGCCGCCTGGGGCGAGATCGAGGGGCTGATCGAGCAGGGCCAGAAAGCCATGAAGGCGCTGCGCGACGCGCCTTTCCCGGTGGTCGGCGCGCCCTCCGGCATGGCGCTCGGCGGCGGCTGCGAAATCCTGCTGCATTGCGACGCGGTGCAGGCGCATGCCGAAAGCTACATCGGGCTCGTCGAGGTCGGTGTCGGGCTGATCCCCGGCTGGGGCGGCTGCACCACCATGCTGCGGCGTTGGGCGGAGCACCCGAAGGCGCCGCGTGGCCCGATGCCGCCGGTGGCCAAGGCGTTCGAGATGATCTCGACCGCCCAGGTGGCGAAATCGGCCTTCGAGGCGAAGGAGATGCTGCTGCTGCGGGCGACCGACGGTATCACTTTCAACCGCGACCGGCTGCTGGCGGATGCCAAGGCGAAGGCCCTGTCGCTGGTTGAGGGCTACGCCCCGGCGGAGGTGAAGCCGCTGCGCCTCCCCGGCGCGACCGGCCGCGCGGCGCTGGCGATGGCGGTGCAGCAGCAGATGGCAATGGGCCGCGCCACGCCGCATGACGTCGTGGTCTGCGCGCACCTGGCGGAGACGCTGACCGGCGGCCGGCACGACCACACCGAGGATACGACGGAGGCCGAGCTGCACGCGCTGGAGCGGCAAAGCTTCATGGCCCTGCTGAGGACGCCGGCTACCCTGGCCCGGGTCGAGCACATGCTCGAAACCGGCCGGCCGCTGCGGAACTGACGCCGCGGAGGGGAGGGCTGAGGTAGGGGTGTCCCACGTCAGCCCGCCCCCCAACCCTCCCGCGCTGCGCGCGGGCCCCTCCCTCCCCCGCGGAGCGGGGGAGGGGTCATTGGCACCGAGAGACCCACCATGCCCACCTACACCGCCCCGCTGCGCGACATGCGCTTCGTCCTCACCGAGCTCGCCGGGACCGAGCGCCTGCGCGCCCTGCCGGGCTGCGAGGACATCGGCCCGGACCTGGTCGAGCCGGTGCTGGAGGAAGCCGCGAAATTCTGCTCGGAGGTCCTCCTCCCCATCAACCGCAGCGGCGATGAGGAAGGTTGCGTGCTGGAGAACGGTGTGGTCCGCACGCCGCGCGGCTTCCCGGAAGCCTATCGTGCCTTCTGCGAGGCGGGCTGGTCCTCCCTCGGCGCCGATCCGGCGTATGGCGGCCAAGGCCTACCGAAGGCGATCGGCCTGCTGGTCGAGGAAATGATCTGCTCCGCCAACATGGCCTTCGGCATGTATCCCGGCCTGTCGCATGGCGCCTACATGGCGCTGTCGAAGCATGGCACTTCGGCCCAGAAAGCGCTGTACCTGCCGAAGCTGACCACCGGCGAATGGTCCGGCACCATGTGCCTGACCGAGCCGCATTGCGGCACCGACCTCGGCCTGATCCGCAGCAAGGCGGTGCCGGCCGATGACGACAGCTTCCGGATCACGGGCAACAAGATCTTCATCAGTGCCGGCGAGCATGATCTCGCCGACAACATCATCCACCTTGTGCTCGCCAAGCTCCCGGATGCGCCGCCGGGCACGCGCGGTATCTCGCTGTTCGTCGTGCCGAAATTCCTGCCGACCGAGGATGGCCGCCCGGGTCCGCGCAACGCCGTCACCTGCACGGGCCTCGAGCACAAGATGGGCATCAAGGCGTCCGCCACCTGCGCCATGGCGTTCGACGAGGCCAAAGGCTGGCTGGTTGGCCAGCCGCACAAGGGGCTGGCCGCCATGTTCACCATGATGAACGAGGCGCGGCTCGGCGTCGGCGTGCAGGGGCTGGGCGTCGCCGAGATCGCCTACCAGAACGCCGTCTCCTACGCGCGGGACCGGATCCAGGGCCGCGGCCTGCAGGGCACCCAGGCGCCGGACAAGGCCGCCGACCCCATCCTGGTGCACCCCGATGTCCGACGCATGCTGCTGACCATGCGGGCCATGACCGAGGGCTGCCGCGCGCTTTCGGCGATGGCTGCGCTGGAGCACGACGTCTCCGTCCGCCACCCGGATGCGGCGGTGCGGCAGCAGGCCGATGATTTCGTCCAGCTCATGACGCCGATCATCAAGGCGGTCTTCACCGACACCGGCTGGGACGCCGCGATGCTGGGGATGCAGGTCTGGGGCGGCCATGGCTACATCCGCGACAACGGCATGGAGCAATTCGCCCGCGACGCTCGTATTACCCAGATCTACGAAGGCACCAACGGCATCCAGGCGCTTGACCTGGTTGGCCGCAAGCTGGGTGCGAATGGCGGCCGCTACCTGCGCAGCTTTTTCCACCCGGTCCTCGCCTTCATCGAGGCGCAGCAGGACGTGCCGGAGATGGAGGCGTTCATCCTGCCGTTGTCGAAGGCCTTCGGCCGGCTGCAGCAGGTGACCGGGGAGGTGGCGCAGCGCGGCCTGCGCGATCCGTTCGAGGCCGGTGCCGCGGCGACCGACTACCTGCGCTTGTTCGGCTTGACCGCCATGGCCTACGCCTGGGCGCGCATGGCGGAGATCGCGCTGGACAAGGATGACGCCTTCTACAAGGCCAAGCTGGCGACGGCGCGGTTCTTCATGCAGCGGATCCTGCCGGAGACATCATCGCTGGCGGCGAAGGTGCTGGCGGGTGGGGCGACGCTGCGGGAGTTCGAGGACGCGATGTTCTGAGGCCGCGGCACTCCTACCCCGGTTGAATGTATGCGTTCACCGCCGCCCCCGCAAAGCGAGGGAGGGGGGAAGCGACGTTCCCTCCCCCGCCGGCGGGAGAGGGTTACGGTGGGGGTGGGTGCGAGGCCGTCGTAGCGCTGGACCGCCTACCCAGCTGCCTCAAACCGTGCTGGACCAATCCGCCGGCACGAACCGGAACCCGTCGCCCCACCGCGCCACGTAGCCGTTGGCGGGGAACGGGAAGTGGTACGCGGTGACGCGCGCCCGTTCCGCCGCCACCTGGCCGAACAGCTTGCGGCGGCTCTCGCTCGCCATCGGGCCGTCGATGTCGAAGCCCGAGAACCAGCCGGGATAGCGCAGGAACAACTCCGGCCGGCTCGACGTATCGGCCATGACGAACAACTGCTCCGCCCCATCCGTCACCTGGAACACGGTGTGCCCCGGCGTGTGTCCCGGCGCCGCGATCGCACGTACGCCCGGCACCAGCTCCGCACCCCAGGCGAACTGCCGCAGCTTCGCCTGGTAGGGGCCGAAGCGCCGCCGCACATTGGCGAAGGTGCCGCGCTGGAATTCGGGCACCTTCCCGCTGTTCGACTCGTCGGTCCAGAAGGCCCATTCCACCGCCGGCACCGCGACCTCCGCGTTGGGGAAGACCACCGCGTTGTCCTTGGTGGTCAGGCCAGTGATGTGGTCGCCATGGAAATGGCTGACCACCACCTGGGTGACCTGCTCGGGCTCGATCCCGGCGGCCTCCATATTGTGCTCCAGCAGTCCCGAGGTCGCCGAGAGCTGGCCGCCGCCGGTGCCGGTGTCGAAGGCGATCACCTGCTTGCCGGTATCGAGGAAGGTCACGGTGAACGGGTTGTCCAGCCGCGCCGTCGGCAGCAACGCCTCGGTCAAGGCCTGCTCCACCGCCTCCGCCGGCTGGTTCGCCACCATCCCGGTGCGGCCCGGGTTGGCCCGCGGGGTGAAGCCGTCGAACACCGTAGTCACGGTGAAGCTGCCGACCTTGAAGCGGTAGAAGCCCGGCGCCTGCGCCATGTCATGGCCATGATGTGCGGCGGCTGGCACGGCGGACAGCAGCGGTGCCGCTGCGGCAGCGCCCAGGAGAGTCCTGCGGTTCATCGTCGCCTCCTCAGACCGCGCTCGACCAATCGGCCGGCACGAAACGGTAGCCAGTGCCGTCCTTGGTCACGAAGCCATTCGCCGGGAAGGGGAAGTGGTAGCCGGTGATGCGGATGCGGTCGGCGGCCAGCATGTCGAACAGCTTGCGGCGGGACGCCTCGGCGGTCGGCGCGTCGAAGTCGAAGACGGCGTGGAAGTCTGGACGCCGCGCGAACAACTCCGGCCGGTTCACGGCATCGGCGACGAAGATCGCCTGCGCATCGCCATCCGCGATCCGGTAGACGGTGTGGCCGGGCGTGTGGCCATAGGCCGGGATGCCGCGGATGCCGGGCACCGCCTCGGCTCCTTCGGCAAGCTGGCGGATCTTGCCCTTGTAGGGGGCGAAGCGGCGGGCGCTGTTGGCGAAATTGCCGCGCTGGCCTTCCGGGCTGCGGGTCGAATTGCTTTCGTCGGACCACCAGGCCCATTCGGCCGCGGGCACCACCACTTCCGCGTTCGGGAAGGCGGCGTTGCCGGCGGCGTCGAGCAGGCCGTTCACGTGGTCGCCGTGGAAATGGCTGTGCACCACGGTCGTCACCTTGGCCGGGTCGATGCCTGCGGCCTTCATGTTCTCGATCATCCGCCCCTGGGTCGCGCCGGGCGGGGTCACGCCGTTGCCGGCATCGAACACCACCAACTGCGTCGCGGTCTCAACGAAGGTGATGGTGAACGGGATGCGGATGGTCTCGGTCGGCATGAAGCTCTCGGCCAGGACCTTCTGCACGTCTTCCAGCGGGGCGTTGCGGACGAAATCCTTCACCGGCCGGGTGAAGAAGCCGTCATGCACCGTGGTTACCGTGAAGCTGCCGACCTTGAAGCGGTAGAAGCCTGGGGCCTGCGGCGCAGCCGGCGTCGCGGCCGGTGCGGTCTGCGCCGCGGCGCCACGCAGGAAGGCCGGGGCGGCCAGCAGCGTGGGCAGCCCGGCCAGGGCCAGGCGGCGATTGAAGGTCTGCGTCATGGAAAAATCCCTCCCCGGGGAAGCCACCCTATTGAATGGGCAGGTGGCGCGCCGGATCAACCCGTTGCGTGTGGCTATCGGGTGAAGACAACCACGCTTTCCAGGTGCGGCGACCATAGGAATTGGTCCACCGGCGTCGCCGCCAGCACCTTGTAGCCGCCCTGCGCCAGGACCTGCGCATCGCGCGCCAGCGCCAGCGGATTGCAGGAAACGTAGATGATCCGTGGCACCACGGACCGCGCCAGCAGCGGCACCTGTGCCGCCGCACCGTTGAAGGGGGGGTCGAGCACCACGGTCGCGTAGCTCTGTAACTCTTTCGCGACCAGAGGTTGGCGGTCCAGGTCACGTCGGACGGCCTGCACCCTGGCGCCGGTCTTGCCCGCCGCGGCGCCGAGCGCAACGACCGTCTCGGTCATGCTCTCGAAGGCCATCACCCGTGCCCTTGTGGCGAGCGGGAAGGACAGCGTGCCGAGGCCGGCGAACAGATCCGCGATCGCCGCGCGTGGGGGCAGCTTTGCCGGCAGCCCGGCCAGGACGGCGGCGATGATTGCCGCCTCGCCGGCCGGACTGGCCTGCAGGAAGGCCCCGGCGGGCGGCGCCACAACGGTCCCGGCAAAGGCAATGCCGACACTGCCGAGTTGCGCCGCGGTCTCCGGCGGCGCGTTGCCTTGGGCCCAGGCGATGCGCGGGATGCCGTAATCCTTGGCGAAGGCGGCGAGCAAGCTGCGCGCCGGCGCGTCCAGCACGCCATCGGTCCGCAGCAGCAGGTCAGGCCCGGTATCCAGCAGGTTCACCACTGCCGAGCCGTCCCGCTTCAGTGCCGCGAGGCGCTTCAGCAGGCCGCGCAGCGGCTCGAACAATGCGACGATGCGCGGGTCGAGCACGGTGCAGACGGTCAGGTCGGTCACGGCATCGCTGCCGAGGCGGTGGAAGCCGAGCAGCACCGTACCGCCGGGGCTGCGCCGCAGCGCCAGATCGGCGCGACGTCGCGTCCCGGGCTGGGTCCGTTCCTGCGCCCCGACCGGCGCGTCGGGGAAGCCGGCACGGGCCAGTGCATCGATCAGCCTGGCCCGCTTCCAGGCGGCGTAGGGCGCAGCGGCCAGATGTTGCACCACGCAGCCGCCGCAGACGGAAAAATGCGGGCAGGGCGCCGTCGCCCGATCGGGGGAGGCAATGAGCACCTCCTCTGCCTCGGCCAGCAGCGCCTCGCCGCGCTTGCCGGCGAGATGGGCGCGGACCCTCTCGCCCGGCAGCGTGCCGGGCAGGAACACCGTCCGACCGTCGAGCCGGGCGATGCCGTCGCCGGCCGCGCCCAGGGCCTCGATCGTCAGTTCGATGGAATCAGGCATCCGCACGCCTTCCCCCATGCCGGGGGGAAGGGCGCATCGGTCTCATCCGCCGAAGGCGTTCAGCCCGGTCTGCGCCCGGCCGAGGATCAGCGCGTGTACGTCGTGGGTACCCTCGTAGGTATTGACCGTCTCGAGGTTCATGACGTGGCGGATCACGTGGTACTCGTCGACGATGCCGTTGCCGCCATGCATGTCGCGGGCGACCCGGGCGATGTCGAGCGACTTGCCGCAGTTGTTGCGCTTGACCAGGGAGATCATCTCGGGCGCCGCGCGGTCCTCGTCGAACAGGCGGCCGACGCGCAGCACCGCGTGCAGGCCAAGCGTGATCTCGGTCTGCATGTCCGCCAGCTTCTTCTGCACCAGCTGGGTTTGCGCCAGCGGCCGGCCGAACATCCTGCGGTTCATCGTATAGTCGCGGGCGCGGTGCCAGCAATCCTCGGCAGCGCCCAGCGCGCCCCAGGCGATGCCGTAGCGGGCGCGGTTGAGACAGGAGAAGGGGCCGGCGAGCGACTTCACGCCGGGCAGGCGGTTCTCATCGGGGACGAAGACGTCGTCCAGCATGATCATGCCGGTGACGCTGGCGCGCAGGCTGAACTTGCCCTCGATCTTCGGCGTGGTGAAGCCCTTCATGCCGCGCTCGACCAGGAACCCGCGCAGGATGCCCTCGTCATCCTTGGCCCAGACCACGGCGACATCGGCGATCGGCGAATTGGTGATCCAGGTCTTGGAGCCGTTGAGGATGTAGCCGCCATCGACCTTCTTCGCGCGGGTGCGCATCGAGGAAGGGTCGGAGCCGGCATCGGGCTCGGTAGGCCGAAGCAGCCGACGAATTCGCCGCTGCGCAACTTCGGCAG
>JBMOJU010000624.1:0-2056 GCA_049315625.1 Paracraurococcus sp. | reverse complement strand
CCCAGTCGCAAACAGGGATCACTGCATCCAGGCCACCGACCCGTGCAACACGATGGCGCGCCATCCAAACCATGGAAGCGGTGCTGGCCGCGGCCGGGCATCTGTTCCGCCGCAACGGGCTGGCTGGCCTGACGATCGAGGCCATCGCCGCCGAGGCGCAGGTGACCACGCCCGCCGCCTATCGGTATTTCGAGACCGTGGAGGCGCTGTTCCGGGTCGGCGTCCGCCTCATGCAGATCCGCATGGCGATGCGGCTGATCTGGCGCATGTCGCAGCAGCACTTCCCCGACGTGGCGTCGCTGGCCGGCTACACGGCGGATGAGTTGCTGCGCGACTTCAACCAGAGCCTGGACGGCCTGCCCGATGATTGGCAGTCGCTGTACAAGAACCACCACGAAATCAACTACGCCGGCCTGACCAACCTGGCCGAAGCGACCATTGCGGCGGCGTTGCGTAGCGGCCTGTGCGGCCATGACGTCCCGCCGCTCGGCGTGACGATCGCCCTGGCGAGCATGGTGAGCGCGTTCAAGCTGCTGCGGCGGCAGGACCCCTACCTGATCGAGCATGCCGCGGCCCGGCAGACCATTGTCGACAGCTACGTAGTAGAGCTTCGGGCCAAGCTCGCCGTTCCCCCGGCCGGCATTGCCACGACCAGGGGACCACGCTGCGCGTGAGTGGCGTCTTCCGGTCCGGCGGCCGCGCCGCTGCTACCGCCCTATTTGGACCTGGTGACACTGGTCGGCTGAAAGCCGACCGCTTCAAGCCTGTGGCTTTGATCCGGCGCGGCGCTACATCCGCATCCCGCGTCCCTGCTGGAGCCCGGGCCGCTCCTGCTGCACCTCACGCTGTCGCGCCACCGCCCGCTCGCGCGTTTCGTAACCCTGGCGGGCCGTGGATTCGGCCGCCAGGACGCGCCCGATGCCAGCCAAACCCTGACCCGGGCGGTCGGCCACCTGCGCCGCCTCCCTTCCTGCCTTGCGCCGGAACGCCCGCACCTTGTCCTCGCCCAGGCGATGCATGGCGGCCGCGACGAAAGCCTGGAACTCCGCCGCCACCGCCGGCCGCGCGACCACCGCGCGCGCCCACGCCTCGCCCGCCGCGATCGATCGGTCGAAGGCCGCGTCGCCATGGGGATCCTGCGCCGCGGCGCGGCGCTGCTCCGGCGTCCCGGCTGCCTCCACCGCCCGCACCGCGGCCCAGGCCGCCGGGCTGAGCCCGGGGATCGCCACCGCGTCCCGGGCCCGCTGCGCCTCGACCTCGCCCAGGTACCGCCCGGCGGCATGCTCCTGCACCTCGCGCAACCGGACCAGCCCGGGCCCGATCGACCCGGCACAGCGCTCGGCCTGCTCCCGCTCCGCCTGCGACACCTTGGCGGCGAACCAGCCCGTCTTGCCCCGCAACTCGCCCAGCAGTGCCGCCCCACCCTGCCGCAAGGCCCGCGCCGCGCCGCGCGGCCCGCTCTCGGCCTGTTCCAGGGCCTCCAGCCGGCGCCAAGCCGCGTCCGGGTCGCGGTAGGCGTTCTCGAGCCAGAGGCGGAGCCGCCGCTGCTCCTCCTCCACCTGCCGGTCGCGGTCCACCGCCGCGGCCACCTCCCCCGGCGTGGTGCCCCGCCCGAGGCTGTCGCGGCCCAGTGGGGTGCGGTGCGCCGCCAGCAGCGGCGGCACCGGCCCGGTCATCTCCGCCGCCACGGGCTCGACCGGCCGCTCCGGCGCCTGCCGCGGCACCAGGATGTCGCCCACCGGCACCAGCCCGCGCCGCGCCGCAAAGGCCGCGGCGGCCTCCCGCGCCGCCTCGCCCGGGTAGTCGAGCGTGGTGTCCTTCGCCCGCTCCCGCGACAGCCGCTGCACCATCGCCGCGCGGTCGCCATGCTCCTCGGCCGACCAGTGCAGCGCCACCGCCTCGCGGTGCCGGGTCAGCCCGACATAGGCCAGGTGCCGGTCCATGCCCGGGGTCGCCAGCAGGTGCGCCCGGTCCACCGTGGCACCCTGCGCCTTGTGCACCGTCGCCGCGTAGCCCTGCGCCAGGTGCCCGTAGTCCCGCAGTTGGAAGGCCACCC
>JBMOJU010000623.1:0-2056 GCA_049315625.1 Paracraurococcus sp. | reverse complement strand
CGCGCCGCAGGGCTTACTTCTTGTCGTAGACCACGTCGTACATGCCCTGGCCGTTGGCGATCAGCCGCGGGGTGCCGCCGGTGGCCAGCGGCATCTGCTGCGGCATCTTGGTGTCATAGACGACTTCGAGCATGCCGTTCACGTTCTCCAGCCGCAGCACGCGGCGGGATTCCGGCGCGCCGGCCGGCATGGCGTAGATGATGTCGATCCCGCCGCCATCCGGCGAGATCATCACCTGTTGCACGGTCCCCTTCCCGAGGCCGGAGACGATCTGCATCTTCTGGCCGGGCTGCATGAGCGAGCCGCTGGTCAGGCTCTGCGCCTGGACGGCGCCGAGGCCGGCGAAGGCGGTGAAGGCGAGGGCGGCGGCGAAAAGGGTCTTGCGGGTCATTGCCGTGGTCTCCTGTTGGCGATGATGGTTCGCCGGGCCGCGCGGCACGGTTACGCCGCCGGCGCGACGATTTTCCACCGCCCTGGACCGGCCCCGCCGCCGCCCCCATCTTCGCGGCAGGAGGACCCCCGATGAAGCTTCCCGGCCCCGACCACCCCATCACCATCACGCCCAACCCGAAGCGGCTGCGCGTCACCTTCGCCGGCCAGGTGGTGGCGGAGACCAGCCGCGCCCTGACCCTGCAGGAGGCCAGCTACCCGGCCGTGCAGTACATCCCGCGGGAGGACGCCAACATGGCGCTGCTGTCGCGCACCGCGCACGGCACGCATTGCCCCTACAAGGGCGACGCCAGCTACTACAGCATCGAGGCCGGCGGCCGCCGCGCCGAGAACGCCATCTGGAGCTACGAGAGCCCCTTCCCGGCGATGGCCGACATCGCCGGGTACCTGGCCTTCTACTCGACCCGCGTCGACCGCATCGAGGAAGTGTAGTCCGGGCAGGGCGGCCGCTGCGGCGCCCCGCCCGCCTCGCCGATCACCTCGAAGCGGAAGGGCTTCGCCGCCGCCGGGTCGAGCGTGACGACCACCGCCTGGACGTCCGTCTCGCCCGGCACGATGAGCCGGGTGAGGTTGGGCACCGCCTCCAGCGGGTCCTGTTGGGCAAAGATGTGGGTGTCGCCGTTGATCAGCAGCACCGGCTTTCCGAAGGCCGCCGCGGCGCTGCCGATCGCCTCCCGCATCGCGCGGTAGCCGCTGTCGTAGCCCTTGCCGCAGATCTGGCGGATGAACATGTCGGCCTGCATGCCGATGACCGCGGCCTTGGCGTCCGGCGCGGCGGCAAAGCTCTCCGCCAGCCAGGCGCGGTTGGCGGCGTCGCGCGCGATGAACTCGGCCATTGCCGCCTCGCCGCGCGGCAGCGTGTCGGCGGCCGGCTCGCCCGGATCGGCCGGGCGGCTGTTGTTGCTGCCTGGCACGTGCAGCGTGACGAACAGCACGCCGTCGCGCATCCAGCGGGCGTTCTCGATGGTCGGCGCCGCCTGGCGGACCAGCGGCATCGGCCGCCGGCCGAGGCTTTCGGGCGCCGGGAAGAAGCGCTGCCGCACCAGCGCCAGCCGCTCCAGCGGGTCGTAGCGGCCGCCGCGGTCCTGCCAGCAATCGGTCCATTCATTGTCGCCCGGCGAATAGACCAGCGGGTGGTTCGCCAGCGACATCCAGGACAGCGCGCGCAGGACCTTCTCGTCCGTGCAGAGTTCCGAGCCGCCCTTGGTATCGCCGAGGAACATCGAGAAGGCCGGCCGCGCCGCGTTGATCGCCCCCATCAGCCGGGCGACGCCGCCTTCCTCGGCCGGGCAGCGCTCGGGTGTCTCCGGCCGGCAATACGGCATGTCGGCAAAGGCCACGAAGCGCACCGGCTCCGACCGCGCAGGCGACGAAACGGCGGCCAGCACGGCCAGGAGAAGCAGGCGACGCATCAAACTTACCCTTCACGGATCCGACATAGTTGATAGCGGAACCGCGCGAATCTAGCCAGAGTTACAAATTTGAGACGATTTGCCCCGGTTGTGGCGCTACCGAAACCGCCCGACCGCGCCGACCACCAGCACCACGCCGGAAATCGCCAGCAGCCCCAGCACCACGCGGCGGAAGGCGGTGTCGCTGAAGCGGC
>JBMOJU010000622.1:0-2072 GCA_049315625.1 Paracraurococcus sp. | reverse complement strand
CCCCCCCCCCCCCCCCTTCCCTTCCTGCCTCAATCGATCCGCAGGTTCAGTTGGCGCGCCATCGCCTGCTCGTACTCCGCCCGGCGGGCGATGAAGCCGCGGTATTCCTCGGTCGGGTAGTATTCCAGCGGCATGTCGAACTGCGCCCGCACCGCGGCATTGGCCGGGTCGAACAGCGCCGCCTTGCAGGCATCGTGCAGCACCCGCACCACGCCCGGGTCCATCCCCTTCGGCCCGGACAGCCCGTAGGGCGAGGTGATGACCATGTCGTAGCCCAGCTCCTTCAGGGTCGGCGCCTCCGGGAAGCGGGGGGAGCGCGCGGCGGTCCAGACGCAGATCAGCCGCAACTGCCCGCCCTCCACCAGCGGCGCCCACGAAGACGCATCGGCGACACACATCACCTCCCCCGACGCCACCGCGACGGCGGATTCGTTGGCGGCGCGATAGGGCACGTGCACCAGTTCGACCTTCTCGCGCGCCGCCAGCTCCTCCATCGCCAGGTGGTTGGTGGTGGCGATGCCGCTGGTGGCGAAGGTCAGCCGCCCGGGATTGGCGCGGGCATAGGCCAGGAAATCGGCCCAGGACCTGATCGGCCCGTCCGCCTTCACCGCGATGCCGTACATCCAGCCGCAAAGGCCGATGATGTGGCTGAAATCGGCCACCGGATCCCAGGGCGGGGTGCGGACGATGTAGGGCCGCCGGACGATCGACATGTGCATCTGCGCCAGCGTGTAGCCGTCCGGCCGCGCCTGCGTCGTGAGGAATTGCGCGCCGAGCGTGCCGGAGGCGCCGGGGCGGTTCTCCACCAGCACCGGCTGGCCGAGCGTCTTCGCCGCCAGCTCCGCCATCGAGCGCAATTGCGCATCGGCCGAGCCGCCGGGCGGCCAGGGGACGATCAGGCGGATCGGGCGGTCGGGGAATTTCCCCTGCGCCAGGGCGGGCGTGGCCAGCCCCCCGGCGGCGAGGGCGAGTACGGCACGGCGGCCGGTTCCGGCATTCGGCATGGAGTTCCTCCCGTTGCTTGGCGGCCAATGTGGCGGGCCGTGCAACGAAGGAAAAGGGTCATCCACCTTGCAGGCTTCGTGTGTTCCGTCGGGGGGCTGGCCGCGGGTAGGCTCGGGGATTCAGACGGAGACGACCCAGGATGCGATCGACCCGGCCCCTGCTGCTGGCGGCCCTGCTGGCCTGCCCTGTCCTCGTCCAGGCCCCCGCCCGGGCACAGGATGCGCCGCTGCCGAAGGCGCTGTTCGACACCATGTCGGGCGCGCTGCCGAAGCCCTTCCCGCATTACCGCATCAACCACGCCAAGGGCGCGCTGTACGAAGGCAGCTTCACGCCGGCGCCCGGCGCCGCCGCGCTGACCGCCGCGCCGCACCTGCAATCGACACCATCGACCGTGCTGGTCCGCTATTCCAATTCCGGCGGCGTGCCGGACGTGGCGGACAACGCGCCCTCCGCCGCCGTACGCGGCATGGCCTTCACCTTCCGCCTGCCGGACGGGACGGAGACCGACCTGATGATGATCAACGTCCCCGTCTTCGTGACGCGGACGCCGGAGGATTTCCTGGCGCTGCTGAAGGCGGCCGGCGCCACGAAGCCGGATTCGCCGCAGCCCTCGCCGATCGCCCAGCTTCTTGCGGCGCATCCGGAGACCAAGGCCTTCTTCGGCATTCCCAAGCCGATGCCCGAAAGCTTCGCCACGGAGCGCTTCTTTGCTCTCCACGCCTACAAGCTGACCAACGCAAAGGGCGAGACGCACTTCGCCCGCTTCCGGGTCGTGCCCGTCGGCGGCACCGCCTATCGCGCCGCGGGGACCACCGCCGCCCTGCCACCCAACGTGCTGTTCGAGGAGATGCCGGCCCGCGTCGCCGCCGGCCCGGTGGCCTACACGCTGCAGGCGCAGGTCGCCGCCGCCGGCGACCCGACCAACGACCCGACCATCGCCTGGCCGGAGGACCGGCCGATCGTCACGCTGGGCACGCTGACGGTGACCAAGGCGGTGGCGGACAGCGTCGTTGCCGAACGCAAGGTCGGCTACCTGCCGAACCGGGAGCTGCCGGGGCTCGCCGTCT
>JBMOJU010000218.1:0-9199 GCA_049315625.1 Paracraurococcus sp. | reverse complement strand
CAGTCGAGGAAGCGGGAGAGGGCGCCAAAGCGATGCCGGGCGGCGCCGGGTTGCTCCGCATTCGCGCGGAGGAGGGTGCGGAGGTCGGTCGCGCCAAGGTCGGCGACGGCTTTCCCGCCAGCCTTCATGTCCTTGATTGCCGCCTTCACATGCGCAAGCTCGGCGGCGGCATGGGCCGCAGATAGCTTGCCGGTGCCGCGCAGCTTCGGCCGCTTCGGCAGAGCCTTCGCGTAGTCCTCCGCCAGCCTTTCCAGGGTGCGGGAGCGGCGTTCTGCGCTGGCCGCGATCTTCGCCTTCCGCTCCCCGGCAAGGTCGGTCCCCGACTTCGCCTGTCCTTTCATCGCGTTGGCCGCGTCCCGGGCTTCGTCCGGGGTGTGGCTCTCAGGGGTGCCGATGGTGACGGACTGAGTAGCGAACCGCTTTCCGGTGGCGGCGTCGGTCCCGCGCGGCTTGTAGTCGAAGCGCCAGGTCATGCCGGTGGGGTTCACCACGAGCGCCAGGCCGCGGCAGGTCGCATCGCCAAGCATGATCCGCTGGCCGGTCGCGCGCCGCTTCCATGCCGCTTCGATGGTCGCCTTGCCGATCTTCACCGGGCCTTCCCGAAGAACCTGCATCGTCGCCAATCCCTGACCGGACGCGAAATCGCGTGGCTGTCCTGACCGGACACTGACCGGACACACAGCGCGTTGGCAAGCGGAAAGTGACGGAGGCGAGCGGAAAGGCGTAAGGCCGGAAAGCCCTGTACAGAGAGGGCTTTCAGGAAGGCTGCGGAGGGTGGCGGAAACCAGCGCGTCCGGTCAGCAAGGGATTTTTAATCTCGTGGCCGTGGGTTCGAATCCCACCCGGCTCACCATGCCCCCCCGCTAGGCCATCACGCCGTTTTGAGGCTATAGCCCGCCGGTGCAACGACGGGCGGCGGCTGATGAGCTTGGGTGGGGAGGCGCTTCGGCAGCGCATCGCCGAAGTGCTGGCGAACGACGCCACGCGGCGGCCGATCCTTTACGCCATCTTCGGCTGCGTGTCCGCCAGCCTCGACCTGCTGCTCTTCACCGCTTTGACCGAGGCCGGGCTGCTCGGCATCCGCCCGGCCAATATCCTCTCCGTCGGCTGCGGCATCCTGCTCAGCTTCCTGCTGAACCGCGCCTACAGCTTCGGCGTGCGCGACCGGCCGCTGCGCCGCTTCCTCGCCTTCCTCGGCGTTGGCCTGTTCGGGCTGCTGGTCTCCGACCTCGTCATCGCCCTGCTGGTCGACCGCGCCGGGCTCTGGCCGCCGGCCGCCAAGCTGCTCTCGATCCCGCTGGTCTTCGTCATCCAGTACAATCTGAACCGGTTGATCAGCTTCCGTCGGGCCGGGTGCGCATGACCGCCCTGCTGCAACCGCGCCCGGTACCCGGGCTGCTCTCCCTCGTCATCCCGGTCTTCAACGAGGTCGAGAGCCTGCCGGCGCTGCGCACGGCGCTCGAGGCGCTCGCCCTGCGGCTGCCCTGCGCGGTCGAGTTCGTCCTGGTGGATGACGGCTCGGCCGATGGCAGCCTCGCCCGCATGCTGGCCTGGGCCGAGGGCGACGCGCGGGTGAAGCTGCTCGCCCTGTCCCGCAATTTCGGCCACCAGGTCGCGGTCACCGCCGGCCTCGACGCCGCGCGGGGCGATGCGGTTGCGATCCTCGACGCCGACCTCCAGGACCCACCGGAGATCATCCTCGCCATGCTCGACCGCTACAGGGAAGGCTATGACCTGGCCTATGGCCAGCGCATCGAGCGGCAGGGCGAGACCGCCTTCAAGCGGCTGAGCGCCTGGCTCTACTACCGACTGCAGCGGCGGCTGATCCATGCCGATCTGCCGGTCGATGCCGGCGATTTCCGGCTGATGTCGCGCCGCTGCCTGGATGCGCTGCTGGCGATGCGCGAGCGCCACCGCCTGCTGCGCGGCATGGGTGCCTGGATCGGCTTTCCGCAGGTCGCGGTGCCCTATGTCCGTGCCCCGCGCCACGCCGGGACGACCAGCTACACGCTGCGCCGGATGCTGCGGCTCGCCGCCGATGGCGCTTTCTCCTTCTCCGGCGCGCCGCTGCGGGCCTTCTTCTGGCTCGGCGGCTCCATCGCGCTCGGTGGCTTCGCCGTCGGGCTGTACGCCTTTGGCCAGGGCCTGCGGCACATGCTCGGCCTGCCGGTGAGCGAGGATTACAGCCCTGGCTGGTCGACGATCGTCACCCTGCTCTGCATCATCGGCGGCACCCTGCTCGTCTCGGTCGGGCTGCTCGGCGAATATGTCGGCCGGATCTACGAGGAGGTGAAGGGCCGCCCGCTCTATGTCGTGGCGCTGCGGCGGAACCTCGGCGCATGACGCCGCGCGTTGCAATCATCGGTGGCGGCTTCGCCGGGCTGGCTGCCGCCACGATCCTCGCCCGCGGTGGCGCCACAGTGGAAATCTTCGAGCGCGCGCCGCGGCTCGGTGGCCTCGCCGCCGGCTTCCAGGATGCCGCCTGGCGCTCGGGTGTCGAGCATTTCTACCACCACTGGTTCGGCACCGATGCCGAGCTGCGCCGCTTCCTGCGGCTCTGGGATGCCGAGGCCGGGCTGGTCTCCGCCCGGCCCCTGACCGGCATGGAGACACGGGCGCATGGCGTGGTGCAGCTTGATTCGGCGCTCAGCCTTCTGCGCTACCCGGAAATCCCGCTGCCGGACCGGCTGCGCATGGGCGCGGCGCTCGCCTTCCTGAAGCTGCTGCGCGACCCGGGGCGGCTGAACGGCGTGACCGCCGCCGCCTGGTGCCGCCGCTGGATGGGCCGGCTGGGCTTCGACGCCATCTGGGGGCCGCTGCTGCGCGGCAAGTTCGGCGAGCATGCCGAACAGGTCGGCATGCCCTGGCTCTGGGCCCGGCTGCATTGCCGCACCGCCGCGCTCTTCACCTACCGCGGCGGCTTCAGCGCGCTGCTCGACCACGTTGCCGGCGTGCTGCGGGGGCAGGGGGTGGGCATCCACCTCGACGCCACGGTCGACGTCTCGCGCGAGGGGGCCGGCTGGCGCGTCGGCGCCCAGGGCGGCTTCACCCATGTCGTCGCCGCCTGCGGCGTGCGCGCCTTCCGCGAGGGCTTCGGCCATCTCGCCCCGGCGCATGCCGCGCGGCTCGGCGGCGAACGCAGCCTCGGCGCGCAGGTGGTGCTGCTGTCGCTCCGCCGCTCGCTCGGCCCCTGGTACTGGACCAGCCTGCGCAAGGAAGGGCACCCCTTTCTCGCGGTGATCGAGCATACCCGCATGGTCCCGCCGGAGGAATTCGGCGGCGAGCACCTGGTCTATGTCGCCGAATACCTCGATACCGCCGATCCGCGTTGGGCGCTGGACGATGCCGCGCTGACGGCGGAGGCGCTGGCCGCCTGTGCCCGGCTCTCACCCGGGCTGGGCGAGGCCGATCTGCGCCGCGCCTGGGTGTTCCGCGCCGCCGAGGCGCAGCCGGTGATGCCGGCGGATGTCGCCGGCACGCGGCCGCCGACCCGGGTGGCGGAGGCGCCGGGGCTGTTCCACGCCAGCATGGCGCATGTGCAGCCCTGGGACCGCGGCACAAATTTCGCGCTGGAACTCGGCCGGCGCGTGGCGGAGGAGATCCTGGCCGGATGATGCGCACCGCACGTCTGCTCTCGCTCGGCGGGGCGGCGCTGTTCCTGGGCCTCGCCCTGATCGGCTGCTTCGCCCTCTCGGTCGAATACGACGAGGCCTACAACGCGACCGTCGCCAAGGCGGTGGCGGCGGGGGAGGGCTACGTCACCTCCTACCACCGGGTCGTCCCCTACAATCCGGAGATCACCACCGGCCCGACGGTGCTGCTGCCCATGGCCGCGCTGATCGCTGGCTTCGGCCCGACCATCTGGGCACCGGGTCTGGCGACCTGGCTGGTCTCGGCCATCGCCCTGCTGCTGCTGGCCGCCGGGCTGCCGCGGGCGCTGGTCGCCGCGGGGGCGCCGCCGCTGCTGGCGGGTGTCGCGCTCTGGCCCTTCCTCGGGCTGATCTGGCTGTTCGGCGCGATGGGCTTCCTCAGCATCGGCATGGGCGAGGCGCCGGCGATGCTTCTCCTGCTGCTCGCCGTGCTGCCGCTCGGCACCGCGCTGGAGACGGGCCGACTGCGGGACGCGGCGCTCGGCGGCCTCTGCCTGGGCCTCGGCATCCTGACCAAGCTTCTCGTCCTCTTGCCGGCGCTTGGCCTGATCGGGATCCTTGCCCTTGCCGCGCTGCAGCGGCACGGGCGGCGCCGCGCCGTGCTCATTGCCGGTACCGCATTGGCCTTCAGCGTACTGCCGACTGTGCTCTTCCTGCTGCTGCGTCTCGGTCACGTTGATCCGGCGCAGGAGGCCCGCTTCATGAACGGGGCGGGCGCCGGGTTCGGCGGGCTGGGCAAGGGCGGATCCAAGTTCCGCGCGGTGGTCGCCGAACGCTTGGCCGTGAATGCCGGGATCCTTTGGCACTGGCTGGGCGGCGCCGCGGGGCTCGGCCTCGCCGCCGCTGGCCTGCTGGGCGGCCTTCTTGTCGTGCGGCGCCATCGCGCGCCGCCGGGCGCGGCGCTGCGGCTGCTGGTCCTGGCCGGGCTGCCGGCGGGCGCGCTGGTGCTGCTGCTGTGGTGGCTGCCGCTGGGCAATGCGCGGCTGTTGCGGCACGGGCTGCCGGCGATCTGGATCGCCCTGTTTGCCGTGGCCCTGCTGCCGGCCCTGGCGCCCGGCCGCTGGCGCCTGCTGGCCGCCCTGCCGCTGGCTGGGCTGGCGGCCTGGCTGGGCTGGACGCGCGAGGCGCGGCTGGCCGAGCTGCCGCCCGGCTACCACAGCAGGACCTTCCTCGCCGCCGAGACGGTAGGCGCCAGCGCCCGGCTCGCCCTGCGGCCCGTGCCGCGCCAGGCCGAGCAACGGGAGGCGCTGGCGGCCCTGCAGCGTTTCCAGGCGGCGAACCCCACGGTGCCGCTGGCCGGCGCCGCCTGGTGGGTGCCGCGCGAGCTGGAATACCTGCTGCCGCGCGGCGGGCAGTTCCACGACATGCTGCAGACCCCGCCGGGCCCCGGCGGCGCGGCGCTGGTGATCAGCGAAGCCTATTGGAATTGGGGTGGCGACCCGGCCTTCGACCGGCTGCGCCAATCCTGCCCGGAAACGGTCTTCCGCAACCGCTCCTACGCGATCCAGCTCTGCCGCGCCCGGCCCGGGTGAGCCGATGGCGCAACCGGCAGGTCATCCGCATCCGGGTCCCTTGGCCTTGGGTCCAGGTCCAACCCGGCGCGCCGGTCGTGTCTTCAGAACCGCCAGACCAACGGCACGATGAACACCGACACCACGAAGAACCAGATCATCAGCGGCAGGCCGAGCTTCCAGTAGTCGCCGAAGGCGTAGCCGCCGGGCCGCATCACCATCAGGTTCGTCGGCGTCGCGATCGGCGTCAGGAAGGCCGCCGCCGCCGCCACCGCGACGCTCATCAGCACCGGCAGCGGGGACACCCCGATCCCCTTGGCCGCGGCGACGCTGATCGGGATGACGATCAGCGCGGTCGCGGTGTTGCTGATCAACTGCCCCAGCACCGCGGTCAGGATGAACAGGCCGGCCAGCAGGGCGATCGGCCCGGCATCGCCCACCAGGCTCACCAGCCCGCGCGCCATCATCGCTGCGGCGCCGGTCTGCTCCATGGCAGCCGAAAGCGGCATCAGCGCCGCGACCAGGATCACCGTGGTCCAGTCGATTGCCCGGTAGCTCTGCTCCATGGTCATCACGCCGCTCAGCACCAGCGCGCCGGCGCCGAGCAGCCCGGCCACCGCCGGCGGCACGATGCCGGTCGCCAGCAGCAGCACCATCACGCCCAGCACGATGATCGACTGCTTCGCGCCGACCGCCAGCGGCACCGCCTGGCGCCGCACCAGCTCGGGCGAGTTCACCACCAGCACCTGCGGATCGGCGAGCCGGACGTCGAGCGCCTTCCAGGTGCCCTGCAGCAGCAGCGTGTCGCCGGCGCGCAGCTCCGTCCGCTCCTCGTCCAGCGTCTCGCCGGCGCGCTGCACCGCGATGACGACGAGGTCGCCGCTCTCGGTCACCATGCCGGGAAACACGGTTTCGCCGATCAGCGCCGAGCGCGGCGGGATCATCACCTCGGCCAGGCCTGAGCTGCGGTTGAACAGGGTCTCCTCGACCTCGTTCGCCGCCTCCTCCGGCCGGAAGGCCAGGTGCCGCTCCGCCGCGTAGACCGCGGCCGCATCCGCATCGCCCGAGACCAGCAGGTAGTCGCCCTCCGCCAAGGTCGCGCGGCGCACCCGGTCGCCGGTGCTGCCCTCCTGGATGGCGACCAGGCGCAGCCCGGCCTGGCCCTGCAGGTCGAGCGCCTCGGGGGCCAGCCCGACCAGCGAGGAGGTCGCGCGCAGCCGCATCCGGTACATGCCGGTGGTCAGGCCGTATTGTTCGACCAGCGTACGGGCGTGCCGGCTGAAATCGGCCGGGATGGTCGGGCCGCCGCGCTGCGGCAGCACCTTCTCGCCGATCAGCAGGATGATGGCGATGGACCCGATCAGCAGCGGGATGCCGACGATGGTGAACTCGAAGAAGCCGAAGCCGCCCAGCCCGGCATCGGCCGCGGCCTCCGAGACCAGCACGTTCACCGGCGTGCCGGTCAGCGCCAGCAGCGAGCCGGCATGCGCCGAGAAGACCAGCGGCATCAGCAATTGCGACGGGTTGCGCCGCAGCCGCACCGCCATGACGACGACCACCGGCAGCAGCGCGGCGACCGCGCCGTTGACGCTGATCAGCGCCGTCAGCACCGCCACCAGCAGGCCGATCAGGGTCAGCAGCCTGGTACGGCTTTCCTCCCCGGCGCCGGCGATCAGCATCTGCCCGGCCCAGGCGGTGACGCCGCTCTTTTCCAATGAGGCGCTGATGACGAAGAGCGTGGCGATGAAGAGAACCGCCGGGTCGCCATAGCCCAACAGCGCCTGGTGCAGCGTCAGGATGCCGGTGGCGTAGAGCGACAGCCCGACCCCCATGGCGACGATCACCACCGGCAGCCTGTTCCAGACGAACAGGATGACGGCGGCGACGATGATCAGGCCGATGATCGTGATCTGGCTCATCGGGGCGGGCTCACCCGATGCCCCAGGGAAGTCCCAGCAGGTACCAGCCCGCGAGGAACGCGGTCCAGATCACCGATATCCAGATGACATAGGGCAGCATCAGCGCGATCACCGTGCCGACCCCCGCCTCCTTCTGGTACTTGATAGCGAAGGTGACGATCATCGCGAAATAGGCGTTGAGCGGCGTGATGGAGTTCATCGGGCTGTCGCCGACCCGATAGGCCGCCAGCACCACCTCCGGCTCCACCCCGAGCTGCATCAGCAGCGGCACGAAGACCGGCGCGAAGATCGCCCATTTGGCGATCGCCGCGGTGATGATCAGGTCGATGCCGAACACCGCGATGACGAAGCCGATGATCAGCGCGATCGAGGGCAGGTTCAACCATTCGAGGAAGCGGGCAGCGGAGACCGCGGCCAGCGTCGCCATGTTGGTGTAGTTGAAAAAGGCGATGAACTGGCTGATCACCAGCAGCAGCAGGATCAGCCCGGACAGCCCGCTGATCGCTTTCTGGATCGCGCCGATGATCTCGCCGGAAGTCTTCAAGGTGCCGGCACCCCGCCCGAAGGCGGCGCCCGTGACCAGGAAGATCAGCGCGATCGTCACGATCAGGCTGTTCATGAAGGGCGAGCCGCTGATGATTGCGCCCGTTGTCGGGTTGCGCAGCGGTGCGCCGGGCGGCAGCAGCAGCAGGGCGATGAAGCCCAGCACCCCGAGCAGGCCATAGCCGGCATAGCGGAGCCCGCGATACTCGGCCTCGCTCAGCACGTTCTCGCCGGGCACCTGGTAATCGCCGGTATACTTGCCGAGGCGCGGTTCGATGACGCGTTCGGTGATGACGACGATCAGCACGGTGAGCATGACCACCGAGCCGATGGAGAACCAGAGGTTCGCCGCCAGATCGATCGACTGGTTCGGGTTCACCAGGCGGATCGCATCGTTGGTGATCTCGGTCAGGATGCCGTCCACCGGTACGATCAGGATGTTCACCAGGAACGCCGAGGCGACCGAGGCGAAGCCGACCGCCAGCCCGGCCAGGGGATGCCGCCCGACCGAGAGGAACGCCGCGGCCGCGAGCGGGATGAGCACGAGGTAGCCGGCATCCGCCGCGATCGAGGAGATGATGCCGATGAAGGTGAGGATCCAGGTCAGCGCCCAGCGTGGCGCGACGATGACCAGCTTCCGGATCAGCACCTTCACCAGGCCGGCTTCCTCCGCGACGCCGACGCCGACCATCGCGATGATGATCACGCCCACCGCCGTGAAGCCCATGAAGTTGGCCACCACGCCGGTGTACATGAAGCGGATGCCGTCGATGGTCAGCAGGCTCCGCGCCTCGGTGAAGGCGGGTTCGATGTTGCCGGTGGCGGCGTTGTAGGCCTGGTAGCTCACCTTCGCGCCGAAAACCGACAGCAGTGTCGATAGCACGATGATGCTGCCGATCAGGTAGACGAAGATCATCACCGGGTGCGGCACCTGGTTGCCGACCCGCTCGACCGTGTCGAGCAGCTTCTGCATGCCCGTCTTCGGGGCGGTGGTGGCGGTGTCCATGGGCATGCCGGAATTCCCTACTTCGCCAGCGCGTCGAGGATGCGGGCCCAGGAGCGGATGCCCTTCTGGAAGCTCAGCAGGTTGTACTTCTCGTTCGGGCTGTGGATGCGGTCGTCATCCAGGCCGAAGCCGGCCAGCACCACATCCATCCCGAGCGACTGCTTGAGCTGCGAGGTCACGGGAATCGACCCGCCGCCGCCGATGAAGACCGCCGGCTTGCCCCATTCGTCGCTCAGCGCGCCACGCGCCAGGGCGAAGGCCGGGTCGTCGTCGGGGAAGCGGATCGCCTGGCCCGAGCCATGTTCGATGAACTCGGCGCGGCAATCGGCCGGCAGCCGGTCCAGCACATGCTTGCGGAAGGCGGCGCGCACCTTGTGCGGGTCCTGGTCGAAGACCAGCCGGAAGGAGATCTTGGCCGAGGCCATGGCGGGGATGACGGTCTTGAAGCCGTCGCCCTGGTAGCCGCCGCCCATGCCGTTGATTTCGCAGGTCGGCCGCGACCAGACCATCTCCAGCGCACTGCGGCCCTTCTCCCCGGCCGGCACCGAAAGCCCGATGGCGCCAAGGAAG
>JBMOJU010000621.1:0-2076 GCA_049315625.1 Paracraurococcus sp. | reverse complement strand
CACGCCGATCCGGCTCGGGACGCCGGAGCGGAGCGAGGACAACGACCAGGAACACTACCGGGCGTGGCGGGTCCGCGGCGCCTTCTTCCTCAACACCTCGCCCATCCGCCGCCCGTTCGGCGTCGACAGCATCGGGATCAGCTTCCGGCACGCGACGCTGGCGGTGAACAACCTGATGTACGTGTCCGACGTCATCGGCATGGATCTGGCGCGGGCGGGCGATGCGGCGATGGGCAAGCCCAGCCCCACCTGGCTGGAGCAGCTGGTCGGCATCAGCCGTGACCGGGCGTCGCCGCTGGTGAGCCAGCTGGAGTCCGACGGGGTGCTGGCCGGCATTCCCGGCTCCGCCATCCACGATGCCTTCATGTCGCAGGACGTGGTGGCGGCCAGTACGGGCGGCGATCCGCGCTACATCGGCTACGGCAAGCCGGACGCACGGTTTTCCCGCATCGCCTTCGACCTCCTCGTCAAGCCGGAGGGCATCGACCCGGCGCGGCTCCTGCCCAAGGACGCGCTGCCCTACATCGCCATCTTCGCGGTGGCCGGCGCGATCCTGGCGCGGCTGCTCGATCGGCGCGACCGCGGCCATGTCTGGCGGATCTATTCGCTGGTCCTGCGGCTGGTGGCCTGGCCGGCCCTGCTGCTCAGCGTCGGGACCATGCTGCTCGATTATGCGGTGGCCGATGGCGGAACCTCGACGGCCGAAGGCATCAACCTCGTCATCAAGGCGCTGGGCTGGATCATCGGGGCGCTGCTGGTCACCATGGCGGTGGAGCGGTTCCTCTGGGCACCGCTGGAGATGACCAGCGGGCGCAAGATCCCCACCGTGTTCCGGGTGCTGGTCACCCTGATCTTCTTCGTGCTGGCCGGCTTCGGCATCATCGCCTTCGTCCTCGGCCGGGACGTGACCAGCCTGCTGGCGACCTCCGGCCTGCTGACCTTCATCATCGGCCTCGCCATCCAGTCCAACCTGCGGGACATCTTCTCCGGCATCATGCTGAACGTGGAGCGGCCCTTCGCGATCGGCGACTTCGTCCGGATCAACGGCCTGTCCGGGGAGGTCGCCGATATCTCCTGGCGCACCACCCGGCTGCTCGCCGGCAAGGGGCATCTGGTGTCGCTGCCGAACGGCATGGTGGTCGGCGCGAAGATCGAGAACCTGACGCGGGCCGGGCACTTCTCGGCCGACATGTTCGTCCATGTCGATCCCGCCGTGCCGCCCGAGCGGGTGATCGAGCTGCTGGGCAAGGCGCTGGAGACGGTCAAGGCCCCGGCCTTCGAGCTCGAGGTCGTCGGCATGACGGGCGTCGAGAACAAGGAAGGCAGCTGGGCCGCGCGCTACATCGTCGCCCTCAACGTCGCCAAGAAGAAGCATGTCAGCTTCGCCCGCGGGATGATCTGGCGGGCGATCTGGACCCAGTTCGCCGAGGCCGGGCTGACCGCGGCCCTGGCGCCGCAGGGTGTGCCGACGGGGCCGACGTTCTCGGCGACGCACGGCACGCCGGAGCCCTTGGCGATCGCTGCCGGGTAGCCGTTCCGGCAGGAAGGGGAAGCCGCGGGACGGGCCGCAGGGGCACCGCCCGTGCCGCATCCGTGGGGGGGCGCGGGCCTGACCTGGCGCCGTGCGGCCGGTGCTGCGCCCTGCCGCAGGTCGTGACGGACCCGCCTCGGCGAGGATCCGTGGCGCGGCGTCCTGGGTCTTTGGCTGGTCGATCGCCCCCTTGGGAGGCCCATGCGAGGCGCGATGCGACGGCGTGGGTCCGGGCCAGGTCGCGCGCGCCGTGCGCCGGGGGGGGGCGCCGGGCAACGGCAGCCTGGCCGACCGGGCGTGACCGCGGCCGGGAAGCCTGGAGGGGGCTGCCCTCTCCGGCCGTGAGCGTGAGCGGTGCGGGCGCCGGCGTCGGCGCAGCCCTGCGTGGCCGCGACGGCCGTCGGCGGGGTCATGCCTGGCGCAAGACGTCCCGACCTGCGGCTCACCGGGCCAGGCGCCGAATGGCGCCCGCCGCAGGTGCGGCGAAGCCAGGCCGCCCCGGCATTCGATGCGTACGAAGGTGGACCCTTCGCGCGCGCGGTATC
>JBMOJU010000217.1:0-9228 GCA_049315625.1 Paracraurococcus sp. | reverse complement strand
CCTGGACTTCCTCGACATCGTCTTCGCCATCGACAAGGCCTTCGGCATCAAGGTTCCGGTCGAGGCCTGGACGCAGGAAGTGAATTCCGGCGCCGCCCCGGCCGAGCAGTATTTCGTGCTGAAGAACCTGGCGACCCGCATCGACGAGCTGGTGGCGGCCAAGACGGCCGGGGCCTGACGGCAGGCTCGTGCGCCTCGAATACTTCCAGATGATCGACCGCGTCCATGCGGTCGATCCCGAGAGCATCGCCGCCGAGGCGGTCGTGCCGGCCGAGAGCCCGGTCTTCGAGGGGCATTTCCCCGGCCACCCGCTGGTCCCCGGCGTGCTGCTGGTGGAGACCATGGCGCAGGCCAGCGGCTACATGCTGCTGCACCGCTTCGGCTTCGCCCGCATGCCCTTCCTGTCGGCGGTCAAGGAGGCCAAGTTCCGCAGCTTCGTGGTGCCGGAGACGCGGCTGGAGGTCGCGGCAAAGCTCGAGCATGACGGCTCCGGCTATGCCGTCACCAAGGCCAGCATCTCGGTCGCCGGCAAGCGCATCTGCGATGCCGAGCTGGTCTTTCGCACCCTGCCCTTCCCCGCGCCGGAGCTGGAGGCCGCGATGCGTGCCCAGGCCGCGCGCATAGGTCTCACTGGACCGTCCGCCCCATGACCGAGAGCATCTGGATCACCGGCATCGGCCTCGTCTCCTCGCTCGGCGAGGGGATCGCGCTGCACCAGGCGGCGCTGGCCGGCGCCGCGCCGGTGGTGGATGCCGAGAGCTTCGCGCCCTACCCGGTGCACCCGCTGCCCGCCCTCGACCTCGACCGGCAGATCCCGAAGAAGGGCGACCAGCGGCAGATGGAGCCCTGGCAGCGGCTCGGCACCTATGCCGCGGGGCTCGCCATCGACCATGCCGGGGCGCGCGACCTGGTGCGCGACATGCACCTGATCGTCGCCGCCGGCGGCGGCGAGCGCGACGCCGCGCTGGACCAGGCGGTCGCCGCCGAGATCGCCGCCCTGCCGCCCGCGGAAGGCGCGAAGCTGCTGAACGAGCGGCTGGCCAACGGCCTGCGGCCGACCCTGTTCCTGGCGCAGCTCTCCAACCTGCTGGCCGGCAACATCTCCATCGTGCACGGCGTCACTGGCTCCTCCCGCACCTTCATGGGGGAGGAGAGCGCGGCGGCCGATGCGGTGCGCATCGCCGCGGCACGGCTCGGCGAAGGCCGCGGCGGCATCGCCCTGGTCGGCGGCGCCTATGTCGCCGGACGCTGGGACATGCTGCTGCTCTACGGCGCCTCCGGCCAGCTCTGGCGCGGCGACTGGGTGCCGCTGGCGGACCGCATGGCGGCCGGCGGCGGGCTGGTCACCGGCACCGCGGCCGCCTTCCTGGTGCTGGAGACCGAGGCCCATGCCCGCGCCCGCGGCGCCACCGGCATCGCCCGGCTGGGCGCGGTGCGGACCGGCGCCGCCCGCCGGCGCGGCGCCGACACGGCGGAGGCGAGCGCGGCCCGGCTGGCCGCGGACCTGCCCCTGAAGCCGGACTACGCCGTGCTGTCGGGCGCGACCGGCGCCGCCGTCCCGACCGCGGCCGAGGCCGCCTTCCTCGCCGGCCTGCGCGCTGCCGGCCCGGCCCAGGGCGCGATGCACCACACCGCCGACCTGATCGGCCACCCGGTCGAGGCCGCCTTCCCGGCGGGCCTGGCGCTGGCCGCGCTGACGGTCGCCGCCGGCGCGGCACCGCAGGCCCTCGTCACCGGCTTCGGCGTCTGGCGTGGCGAGGCGCTGGCCCTGGTGGAGCCCATCGCATGACCAGCAGCACCCGCGACCATCTCGGCCGTCCCATCGTCGCCGTCACCGGCATCGGCCTGGTCACCCCGCTCGGCATCGGCGTCGCCGAAAGCTGGGCCGGGCTGCTGGCCGGGCGTTCCGGCATCCGCCGCATCACCCGCTTCCCGACCGACCACCTGCGCACCACCATCGCCGGCCAGGTCGACCTGCCGGCGGAGGCCGGCGGCGACGGCGCAACCTCCCCCGAGCGGGTCGAGCGCATGGCGGTCCTGGCCGGCGCAGAGGCGATCGCCGGCGCCGGCCTCGGCACGGATGGGGCTTTCCCCGGCCCGCTCTTCCTTGGCATGCCGCCGGTCGAGATGGAATGGCCGCAGCGGCTGGACCTGGCGCGCGGCGGCAACACCGAGGAGACGTCGCGCTATCCGGCGATGATCGCCGCCGCGACCGGCCGGCAGGACATCTTCGAGGGCATCCTGTTCGGCGGCGTCGGCGAGCGGCTCGCCGACCGTTTCGGGACCCAGGGCGCGCCGATCTCACTCACCACCGCCTGCGCCACCGGCGCGTCGTCGATCCAGCTCGGCATCGAGGCGATCCAGCGCGGCGAGGCCGCCGCCGCGCTCTGCATCGGCGCCGAGGGCAGCGTGCAGCCGGAGGCGCTGATCCGCTTCTCCCTGCTCTCGGCGCTGTCCACCCGCAACGAGGACCCCACCAAGGCCTCCCGCCCCTTCGAGAAGACCCGTGAGGGCTTCGTGATGAGCGAGGGCGCCGCGGCGCTCGTGCTCGAGAGCCTGGAGAGTGCCGAGGCGCGCGGCGCGACGGTGATCGGCCTGGTGCTCGGCGCCGGCGAGCGCGCCGACAGCTTCCACCGGACGCGCTCCAACCCCGATGGCGGCGCGATCATCGGCGCCATGCGGGCGGCGATCGCCGATGCCGGGCTGGCGCCTGCGGATATCGACTACGTCAACGCGCATGGCACCGGCACGCCGGAGAACGACAAGATGGAGACGCTCGGCATGCGCGCCGTGTTCGGCGAGGCCTGCCCGCCGATCTCCTCCAACAAGTCGATGATCGGCCACACGCTGTCGGCCGCAGGCGCCATCGAGGCGGTGTTCAGCCTGCTGACCATCCGCGACGGCGTCCTGCCGCCGACGATCAACCACGAGACGCCGGACCCCGCGGTGGGGCTGGACGTGGTGCCGAACGCGGCGCGGGCGGCCAAGGTCGCGCGGGTGCTGTCGAACAGCTTCGGCTTCGGCGGGCAGAATGTCTGCCTGGTGCTGGGGGCGGCACCGTGAGCGAAGGCAAGGCCAGGGAGGGGAAAGTATTCCCTCCCCGGACCCCTCCCTTCCTTTCTGCGGGTTGGCACCTGCCGCGCGGCGAGTGCCGACTCAGAGAAATAGATGAGGGGCCTGGGGAGAATACCTTCTCCCCAGACTTTCATTTTTATTCTGCCAGCGAGTGCCACCCCTGATGCGCGCCCTCAAGCTCTTCGGCGACCGTGACACCCGCCTGGTCGAGGTCCCCGACCCCGCGCCGCCCGGCCCGGGCGAGGTGCAACTGCGCATGCGCGCCGTGGCGCTGAACCATATCGACGTCTGGGGCTGGCGCGGCATGGCCTTCGCCAAGCGCGCCCTGCCGCTGACGGTCGGCGCCGAGGCGGTGGGCGAGGTGGTGGCGCTGGGCGAGGGCGTGACCGGCTGGCGCATCGGCCAGCGCGCCGTGCCCTATGGCGCGCTGACCTGCGGCCATTGCCGGGCCTGCCGCGGGGGCCGCGACAACCTCTGCGAGAACGTCGCCGGGGTGAAGGGCTTCCATGTCGACGGCTTCGCGCAGGAGCTGATGAACCAGGATGCGCGGCTGCTGGTGCCGGTGCCGGATGGGGTTTCCATCAACGACGCCGCCTGTGCCGCCATCACCTTCTCCACCGTCGAGCACATGCTGTTCGACAATGCGAAGCTGGAGCCGGGCGAGACCATCCTGATCCAGGCGGCGGGCTCGGGGATCGGCACTGTCGCGGTGAAGATGGCCAAGGCGCTGGGCTGCACCGTGATCGCCACCGCCGGGTCGGACGAGAAATGCGCCCAGGCCAAGGCGCTGGGTGCGGATTACGTCGTCAACTACACCGACGACCGCTTCGAGAGCGTGGCCCGCAAGGTGACCAGGAAGCGCGGCGTCGACGTGGTGTTCGAGCATGTCGGCGCGACGACCTGGGCCGGCAGCCTGCTGAGCCTCAAGATGGGCGGGCGGCTGGTCACCTGCGGGTCGACCAGCGGCGTCTCGGCCGAGACCAACCTGATGATGATCTTCCAGCGCCAGCTCCACATTTTCGGCAGCTTCGGCGCCTCGATGCGCAACATTGGCGACGGGCTGGCGAAGATGGCGGGCGGCCTGACGCCGGTGCTGGATACGGTGACGCCGCTGGAGGGCTTCGCCGGGGCGCTGCAGCGGCTGGAGAGCCGGCAGGTCTTCGGCAAGATCGTGGTGACGCTGTAGTGGCCTTGGGCGTTCTGCGGCGCGACACGCCCACCCCGGTTCTCCCCCGCAGGGCGGGGGCTCGGCGGCATGCTGCCGACGGGACCCGCGCGCCGCGCGGGAGGGTGGGGGTGCCGCCGTCTCCGCCCGCGCGCCGCTGACCATGCAAACCTGGCTGCGCCGCGCGGCCGATGCCGCCGTCGCGGCGGTGGTGCGTGGCCTCTTCGCCCTCGTGCGCCTGCTCGGCCCGGACCGTGCCGCATCGCTCGGCGCCTTCCTCGCCCGCAGCCTCGGCCCGCTGCTGAAGCCGCATCGCATCGCGCTCGACAACATCCGCCACGCCTTCCCCGACCTGTCCGCCGCCGAGCACGCGCGCATCGCCCTCGAAGCCTGGGACAATCTCGGCCGCACCGCGTCGGAATACGTCCATCTCGACCGGCTGTGGGATTTCGACGCGGCGGCGCCGCGGCCCGGCCGCATCCGCATCGCGCCCGATGTCGTCGCGCGCTTCCTGGCGCTGCGCGACGACGGGAAGCCGGCGCTGTTCTTCGCCGCGCATCTGGCGAATTGGGAGCTGCCGGCGATCGCCGCGGCGAAGCACGGGCTGCCGGCGGCGGCGCTCTACCGCACGCCCAACAACCCGCATGTGGCACGCGACATCGTCGCGCTGCGCACCGAGAGCATGGGCCGGCTGATCCCGGCCGGGATCGAGGCGCCGATCCGCATGATGGAGGCGCTGGACCAGGGCCTGCATGTGGGGATGCTGATCGACCAGCGCTTCGGCCGTGGCCCGCAGGTGCCCTTCCTCGGCCGGCCGGCCTATTCCAACCCGCTGGTCGCCCACCTGGCGCGGCGCTTCGACTGCCCGGTGCATGGCGCGCGGGCGATCCGCGAGGCCGATGGCGGGTTCCGGCTGGAGTTGACCGAGGCGGTGGAATTGCCGCGCGACGCGAAGGGCCGGATCGATGTGGCGGCGGCGACGGCGCTGATGAACCGCATCGTCGAGGGCTGGGTGCGGGAGCATCCCGGGCAGTGGTTGTGGATGCATCGCCGCTGGCGATAGGGCAGCATCGTGGTCGGGTAGGAGAAGACAAGAATGCGCATCCTGGTCCTCGGCGCCGGCGCGCTCGGCGGCTATTTCGGCGGGCGGCTGCAGCAGGCGGGGGCGGAGGTTGCCTACCTGGTGCGGCCACGCCGGCAGGCGCAACTCGCTGCCGACGGGCTGGTGATCGAAAGCCCCTTCGGTGCCGCGCGGCTGTCCGCCCGCACCATCGCCGCCGGCGAAGCGACCGCCGGCTGGGACGTGATCCTGCTGACCTGCAAGGCCTATGACCTGGAGGCGGCGATCGAGGCGATCCGCCCCGCGGTCGGTGCAGGCACCGCCATCCTGCCGGTGCTCAACGGCCTGTCCCACGTCGCCACGCTGCGCGCGACCTTCGGCGACGCCGCGGTGCTCGGCGGCCTGGCCAAGATCCAGGCGACGATGGGCGCCGATGGCGTCGTGCGGCAGCTCAACGACTGGCGCTGGCTGACCTTCGGCGAGCTGGACGGCCGGATGAGCCCGCGGGTCCAGGCGCTGGCCGACCTCGCCGCGCGGGCCGAGGGCATGGTGGCGACCGCCGTGCCCGACATCCTGCAGCGGATGTGGGAGAAGCTGGTGCATCTCGGCACCAGCGCCGTCGGCACGGTGCTGCTGCGCGCCAATACCGGGGAAATCGCCCGCTCCCCCGGCGGCATCGCCTTCATGCACCGGGTGCTGGAGCGCAACGCGGCGATCGCCGCGGCTAACGGCCACACGATGCCCGACAGCTTCATGGCCGAATTCCGCGCGCTGTTCGCCGACACCACGGGCGGCTACGCCACCTCGATGCTGCGCGACCTCGAGGCCGGCGGGCGGATCGAGGCGGACCACATCCTCGGCTTCCTGCTCGACCGGGCGCGCGCCGCCGGCGTGCCGGAGGAGATCCACGAGGCAGCCTACCTGCACGCCAAGGCCTTCGAGCAGCGGCGCGACGCCGGCCGCCTGCCGAGGCCCTAACCGGCGAGCCGGTCCAGCGGCAGGGACAGCTCGACCACCAGGCCTTCGGGCGCCCAGCGGAATTCGGCGGTGCCGCCGAGCTGCGCGGCGCTCTGCGTCACCAGCCGGTGGCCGAAGCCGTGGCTGGCGGGCGGGGTCACCGAGGGCCCGTCCAGCTCGGTCCAGCGAAGCCTTAACCGGCCCTCCGCCGCCGCCCAGGCGATCGACACCGCGCCGCCATCGCGCGACAGGGCGCCGTACTTCGCCGCGTTGGTCGCCAGCTCATGCACCATCAGGGCGAAGGGCGGGGCGGCGACGGCGCCGAGCGGCAGGGCCGGCCCGGCCAGGGTCAGTCGTTCCGGCAGCCCGCCGCCGCCGAAGGGCGCCAGCAGCGCCTGGAGCAGCGCCGGCAGCGTGGTGCCAGGCAGCCCCGCCGCGTCGCCGGCGATGGCCGGCCGCACCATGTCATGCGCCCGCGCCAGGGCGCCGACCCGGCCGAGCAGCGCGTCCCGCATCTCCCGCGGCGTTCCCGCCGCGCGGGCGCTGAAGCTGACCAGGCCGCTGACGATGGCAAACAGGTTCTTCACCCGGTGGTCCAGCTCGCGCAGCAGCAGCTCGCGGCTACGTTCGGCGCGGCGGCGCTCGGTCACTTCCTCGCAGACCACGCCGACGCCGACGACCTCCTGCGTCGCCGGGTCGTGCACCGGGTAGAATTGCTCGACCCAGTCGCGCTGCACGCCGGGCGCCTTGGGCGTCTCGCCGGACAGCGCGACGCCGGTGACGGTCTCGCCTGCCAGGACCCGCCGCATCAGCGGCTCGGCCGCCGCGCGCAGGTCGGGCACCAGCTCCCAGACCGGCCGGCCGGCATGCGCCTCGGCCGGGAAGCCGTTGATCTCGGCCATCGCCTCATTCACCCGGACGAAGCGGAGGTCGCGGTCGAACTGCGCGAGGCCGAGCGGGGCGGAGCGGTAGAGGGTCTCCAGCTCCGCCAGGCGCCGGCGCGCCTCCCGCTCGCTGCCGGCCAGCGCGGCTTCTGAGGCGCGCTGCGGCGTCAGGTCCAGATGCGTGCCGCTGAGCACGACGGCGTTGCCCGCCTCGTCGCGCTCGATCACCTCGCCGCGCGCCAGCACCGGGACCCAGCGGCCATCGGCGTGGCGCAGCCGCAGCTCGACCTCGTAGCGGTCGAGCATGCCGGCCATGTGGGCATCGGCGACGGTGCGGAGATGCGCCTGGTCGTCCGGGTGCACCAGCGTCTTCCAGACGGTCATCGGCACCGTCTTCATCGGCGGCAGGCCGAGCATGGCGCACCAGCGGGCCGAGACCTCCATCAGGTCGGTGCGCAGGTCGCGCTGCCAGGCGCCCAGCGCGGCGCCATCCAGCGCCACCTCCAGCCGGCGATGCGCGGTGGCCAGCCGGGCCTCGGCGCGGGTGCGGCGGGTGATGTCGACAAGCACGACGGCGATCAGCTCCCAGCCTTCCAGCTCGATGGCGCGGGCGCGGACCAGCATGGCCTTGGGCGCGCGGTCGGGCAGTTCGAGGCGGGCGTCGAAGACCTCCGGCTTGTCGCGGCTGGTCACCGCGGCGAGGCGGCGCCGGAGCGCCGGCCCGGCCGGCCCCTCCAGCGCGGCCTCCCAGGCCTCCGACAGCCGGTCCAGCCGGCAGCCGAGCAGCCCGGCGACCTCCGCATTGCCCGCCAGCACGCCGAGGCCGGGGCGGTCGAGGATGACCGTCGAGACCGGCACGAGGTCGAGCATGCGCGCGAGGCCGGCGGCACTCGGTCGCGGGCGGAGGAGGAGATGCGTCAAGGGCGATCCGCGGCAGCAGATGGGGGGGGAACCAGGGGGCAGGCGCCGGTGGCAGACCGGCCGGCACCCCGGGGAGAGCGCCGCGCCAGCCTTCATCAACCAAATCAACCTGCCCGAGAGATGACCATGGGACGCTTCACAACTCGGTGAAAATTTACATTTCTCGATCCAACGTGGCGAACAGGGCGTCAGGTTTCCCGCAGCATCCGGATTATTCCGGAAAAATCCACGTCGCCGCCGCCCTCCGCCACAAAACGCTGGTACAGCGCCAGCGCCTGGGCGCCGAGCGGCGAGGCGGAGCCCGTGGCGGCCGCGGCCTCCTGCGCCAGGCCGAGATCCTTCAGCATCAGCGCGCCGGCGAAGCCCGGCTTGTAGTCCCGGTTGGCGGGGCTGGTCGGGACCAGGCCGGGGGCCGGGCAATAGGTGGTCATCGCCCAGGACTGGCCGGAGGATTTGCTCACCACGTCGAACAGCGCCTGGTGGGAGAGGCCGAGCTTCTCGGCCAGCACCAGGGCTTCCGACGCCGCGATCATGTTGATCGCCAGCATCATGTTGTTGCAGGCCTTGGCGGCCTGGCCGGCCCCGGCCTCCCCGCAATGGACGATGGTGCGGCCCATCGCCGCCAGGATCGGCTGCGCGGCGGCGAAGGTGGCGGCGGGGCCGCCGACCATGAAGGTGAGCGTCGCGGCCTCCGCCCCCATGGTGCCGCCGGAGACGGGGGCGTCCAGCATGGCGCGCCCGGCGGCGCCGGCGACGTCGCGGGCGGTGGCGACGTCGATGGTGGAGCAGTCGACCAGGATGGCGCCGGCCGGGGCGGCGGCGGCGATGCCGCCGGCACCAAGCACGGCGTCCCGCACGTGGCGGCCGGCGGGCAGCATGGTGATGACGAATTCGGCGCCCTCGGCCGCCCCGGCGGCGCTGGCGGCTTCGGTGCCGCCGGCGGCGGCGAAGGCCGCCAGCGCCGGTGCGGCGAGGTCGAAGCCGGCGACCTGGTGCCCGGCCTTGAGCAGGTTGCGCGCCATCGGCAAGCCCATGTTGCCGAGGCCGACGAAGCCGATGCGTGCCATGTGTCTCTCTCCCCTGGGGTGGGGCACAGGGTAGGCGGGGCGCGGGGCGGCGTCATCCCGGCGGGGCCGAAGCTTGAGCCCTACGTCCAGGAGGCCCTC
>JBMOJU010000620.1:0-2080 GCA_049315625.1 Paracraurococcus sp. | reverse complement strand
ACAAATATCAAAACCTTTATCCGAAAAATACTTACTAACTACGCCAAAATCTATACTCACTGAACTGACCCCTTCCCCGTTTAACCCGACACTCAGGCGGTTGCGGATTGTATGTGATGAACTCGCAGGCGAGCACATTTTCAGCCCTGAATGCGGATAGTTGTCGTTGTAGTCGCTAATCTACCCGCCGATCAATCCGAGATCGGCCCGGGCATCCGGCGGCGGCCGCGTCCTAAGTGCCCGTTTGAGAATGCGCCTGCACCTCCAAGCAGTAGGGGCGCCGCCACACCAGTAGGCGCCACATCTTGTGCCGCGATGACATTCTCAAACAGGCTTTCAGAAAAATAGATGAGGGGGCCTGGGGGAGAATACCTTCTCCCCCAGCCTTTTCTCTCAAGCCTTCGCGCCGCGCACAAGCCGCCCCGGCAGCGCGCCGGTCGCCTCACCCTCGCGGTAGGTCACGGCGCCGTTCACCACGGTGGCAGTGTAGCCATCCGCGCGCTGCACCAGCCGCTTGCCGCCGGCCGGCAGGTCGTAGCGCATGACCGGCACCTTCACCTGCAGCCGGCCATAGTCGATGACGTTCAGGTCCGCCTTCTTCCCCGCCGCCACCAGGCCGCGATCGGCCAGGCCCAGTGCCAGCGCATTGTCACGCGTCAGCCGCTTCACCGCGAATTCGAGCGGCAGCTTCGGCCCGCGGGTGCGGTCGCGCGTCCAGTAGGACAGCATGTGGGTGGTCGACGACGCGTCGCAGATGATGCCGACATGCGCGCCGCCATCGCCGAGGCCCATCAGCGTCTGCGGATGCTCGACCATGGTCCGTACCGCTTCCAGGTCGCCATCGGCGTAGTTGATGATGGGGCGGTTGAGGATGGCGCGGCCGTCCTGCTCCATCATCCACTCCCAGGCCAGCTCAGACGGCGCCATGCCGCGCCGTGCCGCGACGACCCCAAGGCTGGTCTCCGGCGCCGGCTCGTAATCCGGCGGGTCGCCCAGCTTGAAGATCATGTCCCAGGTGTTCAGCCGCCCACGCAGCGCCGGATCGGTGATCTCCTCGGCGATCAGCCGCGCCTTCAGGTCGGGGTCACGCAGCGCCTGCATCCGCTGCTCGAAGGGCAAATGCGCGATCGCCTTCCAGGACGGCCGCGCGACGAAGGGGTGCTGCGAAAGCTCGAAGCCGAACATCAGCCCCACCGGCCGCGCCATGACCTGGCCGGTCATCTGCGCGCCGTCCCGGTTGGCCGCCTCGATCTTCTCCAGCAGCAGGCGCCAGAGCCAGGGGCGGCTTTCCCGCTGCAGCAGGGAGAAGGTCATCGGCCGGCCGGAGGCGGTGCAGATGCGCTGCAGCCGGGCGAACTCATCCTCGGGATCGTCGAAGTCGGAGATCACCTGCATCCAGGCAGCACCGGCGGCGCCGACCGCGCGGCCGATCGCCTCCAGCTCGTCCTCGGGCGTGCCCAGCGTCGGGATATGCCGGCCATCCAGCGTCTTGTGCGCAATGGCGCGGGAGGTGGAGAAGCCCAGCGCGCCGGCGCGGATGCCCTCGGCCGCCAGCCGCGCCATCTCGGCGATCTCCTCAGGCGTGGCGACCGCATGCGCCTCGGCGCGCGCGCCCATGGTGTGAACCCGCAGCGGCGCGTGGGTGACCTGCGCGGCGATGTCCATGTCGTAGTGGCGCGCGGCCAGCGTATCCATGAACTCGCCGAAGGATTCCCACGACCAAGGCAGGCCCTCGGCCAGCACCACCTCGGGCAGGTCCTCGACGCCTTCCATGAGCTTGACCAGCGCCTCGCGCTGCGCCGGCCGGCAGGGCGCGAAGCCGACGCCGCAATTGCCGATCAGCGCGGTGGTGACGCCGTTGTAGCTGCTGCTGTCGATCCGGCTGCTCCAGGTCGCCTGGGCGTCGTAATGGGTGTGGATGTCGACGAAGCCGGGGGTGACGATCCTGCCCTTGGCCTCGACCTCCTCCGTGCCGCGGCCCGCCACCTTGCCGACCGCGACGATCCGGCCGCCGGCGATCGCCACGTCGGCCTCGAAGGGCGCGCCGCCGCTGCCCTCGACGATGGTTCCGCCACGGATC
>JBMOJU010000216.1:0-9229 GCA_049315625.1 Paracraurococcus sp. | reverse complement strand
CGGCCTCTCGCATCTGGAATTTCTGTTGTTGTCCGGCCGGGGTACGCAAAGCCTGACGTTCGGTGCCAATGCGTCGGCGGCGTTCGGGTCAAAACTGACTGTGCTCGGGACACTGGCGGAGGCTCTCAATCTCAACGGGTCCGCGCTCGGTGCTGGCACCCAGCTTGTGGTCTACGGCGGCGCGGGTCCTGATACGATGCGCGGTGGCGCGGCCAACGACGTCTTCTTCCTCAAAGCCGCCGCGGGGCTCGCTGCCGGGCGGATCATCGATGGCGGCGCGGGACGCGACATCCTGACTCTGCAATTTGATGCCGCCCTGACGGACGCGAATTTCGTTGGCCTCAGCCGTCTCGAGACGCTGATCCTGAACGGCACCGGCGCCTCGACCCTGACCGTCGGCGCCAACGCGGCCACGGCCTTCGGCGGCGGGCTGACGTTGTATGGTGGGACAGCCGCGTCGCTCAACCTCGATGCCCGGAGCTTCGCAGCGGGTCAGGCCCTCTATGTGGAGGGCACGGCCGGCGCCGACACGCTGCGCGGCGGCGCTGGCAACGATGCGCTCAGGGGCGGGCTCGGGAACGACGTGATCGTCGGCGGTGCCGGCAATGACGGCCTGACCGGCGGCGCCGGTGCCGACATCTTCGTCGCCGATACCGTCAGCTACGACGCGGTGAACGACTTCGTGCACGGCACCGACCGGATCGATCTGACTGCCGCCGGCTACACCAGCTTTGCCCAGGCGATGGCACGTACCGTTCAGATCGGCAGCGACACGGTGATCAACACCGCCGCCGGCGCGGCCATCAGGCTGGTCGGCGTCTCCCGGTCGATCCTGACCGCCGGCGACTTCATCCTCGCCGGCGGTGGCACGCCGAACCAGGCACCGACGGCGGTGACGCTCTCGGCCGCGACGGTGGCGGAGAACGCCGCCGGCGCCGCGATCGGCACGCTGGGCGTGGTCGATCCGAACGACGCGGGCGGCTTCACCTTCGCCCTCTCGGACAGCCGGTTCGAGGTGTCGGGCACCACGCTCAAGCTCAAGGCCGGCGTGTCGCTCGACTTCGAAGCGGCGGCGAGCCTGCCGCTGACCGTCACCGCGACGGACCCGGGCGGCCTGTCCAAGGCGCAGGCCTTCACCATCACGGTGACCAACGTCAACGAGGCGGCGACGATCGGCGGCACGGGGACCGGTTCGGTCGCCGAGGACGGCACGTTGACCGCCGGTGCGGCGCTGACCGTGACCGATCCGGATGCCGGGCAGTCCCGCTTCGCCACGCCGGCCTCGCTGGCTGGCACCTACGGCACCTTCAGCTTCAACGCGACGAGCGGAGCATGGGGCTACGCGCTGGCCAATGCGCAGACCAATGTCCAGGCGCTCAAGGCCGGGCAGTCGGTCACCGATAGCCTGACGGTCGCCTCGCTCGACGGCACGGCGAGCAGAGCCATCGTCGTCACCATCGCCGGCGCCAACGACGCCGCGACCATCGGCGGCACCGCAATCGGCGCGGTGACCGAGGACGGCACGCTGACTGCGAGCGCGGCGCTGGCCATCGCAGACCCGGATACCGGCGAGGCGCGCTTCGCGGCCCCCGCCTCGCTGGCCGGCAGCTACGGCACCTTCAGCTTCAATGCGATGAGCGGTGCCTGGGGCTACGCACTGGCCAATGCGCAGGCCAGTGTCCAGGCGCTCAAGGCCGGGCAGTCGGTCACCGACAGCCTGACGGTCGCCTCGTTCGACGGCACGGCGAGCAAGGCCATCGTCGTCACCATCGCTGGCGCCAACGACGCCGCGACCATCGGCGGCACATCCACCGGCGCCGTCACCGAGGATCTCGGCTTTCTGCCGCCCATCGGCCAATTGACTATCGCCGATACCGACGTCGGTGAAGCCGCTTTCGCCACGCCGGCATCCCTGGCAGGGACCTATGGCGATTTTATTTTCATCGCCCCGACAGGGCTCTGGTCCTACGTGCTGCGCGACGGGGCAGCCAATGTCCAGGCGCTGAGCGCCGGGCAGTTGGTTACCGACAGCCTGACGGTGACGTCGCTCGATGGCACTGCGAGCAAGGCCATCGTCGTCACCGTCACCGGCGCCAATGATGCCCCGGTGGCCGCGGACGTTGCGCTCGGCACCGTCGCCATCCACGACGTCGGCGGCCAGCTTGCCGCTGACGACATCGACGGCGATGACGACGCCGCCAGTCTGATCTACACGCTTGTGAACCCGGTCGCGGCCGGCAAGGGCACGCTGAGCCTCGGCGCGGGCGGCGCCTTCGTCTTCGATCCGAACGGCGCCTTCGATGGCCTTGCCGCGGGCGCCACGGAGACGCTGACGCTCGACTGGCGTGCGACCGACCGCCATGGCGCCAGCTCCGCCACGCAGCACCTTACCATCACCGTGACCGGCGTTGGCCCGGCGCCCGGGACGCCGACAATCACCGGCTTCAGCCAGGATACCGGCGTGGTCGGCGACCGCCTGACCGCCGACCAGACTCTGGTGGTCTCGGGCACCGGCACCGCCGGTCTGACCATCGGCCTGCTCGCCGGCAGCACGGATTTCGGCACCACAACGGTCGCCGCTGACGGGACCTGGTCCGTCGCACTCTCCGGGCCGCTGCTTGCGGATGGCAGCTACAACTTCACCGCGCGGGAGTTCGACGCCTACGGCCGAATTGGCGGCTTCGCCACGCCCTTCGCTGTCACCGTCGACGCCACCGCGCCGGCGGCGCCCTCGGTCGGTCTTGCCGCGTCCTCCGATACCGGCACGGTCGGTGATGGTATCACGTCGCTCGGCCGCGTCACCCTGGTCGGCACCGGCGAGGCCGGGGCGACGGTCGAGTTCGTCGGCAGCGGCACGCTGGCGCTCGTCGCCGGCGATGGCAGCTTCGTGCTGCCCGACGTGGCGCTGGCCGCCGGCGCCAACGCGCTGAACATCCGCATCGTCGATACCGCTGGCAACACCACGACCACGACGCTCGCGCTGACGCGACAGTCCGCCGATCCCGGCACGGACCCGGTGCTGGCGTGGAACACGATGGCGCTCAATACCATCCGTGCCGATGCCTCCGCCCCGGCCTATGCGACCCGGGCGCTGGCGATGGAAAGCATCGCGGTACTCGACACCCTGGCTGCCATCGACGGCACGCCGGCCTTCCTGGTCGGCTTGAGCGCGCCGGCAGGCATCCCCGCTGCCGCGGCGGTAGCGGCAGCGGCGCATACGGTGCTGAGCCATCTCTACCCGGCGCAGCACGTGGCGCTCGACGCGAAACTGGCGGCCGACCTGGTGGGCATCCCCGCCGGCGCGGCGCGGGATACCGCGGTGGCCTTCGGCACGGCGGTGGCGGATGCTGTGATCGCACTGCGCGACAAGGATGGCTGGGACAGCTTCGTCACCTATGACGGTGGCACCGACCCGGGCGAGTGGCGCCCGACCCTGCCGGCCTATGCCCTTGCCGATGCGCCGCAATGGGGCACGCTGACACCCTTCGCCCTGCAGACCGGCGACCAGTTCCGCCCCGACGGCCCGCCCGCGCTCGACAGCGCCGAATACGCCGCAGCGCTGGCCGAGGTGCAGAGCCTGGGGTCGGCGACGAGCGCCACCCGCACCGCAGAGCAGACGCAGATCGCCCGCTTCTGGGCGGACGGCCTCGGCACCTACACGCCACCCGGGCACTGGAACGCCATCGCCGACCAGGTCGCGGCCGATGCCGGCTACGGGCTCGGCTCGGCCGCGCGCCTGCTGGCGATCCTCAACGTCGCACTGGCGGATTCCAGCATCGCCGCCTGGGACACCAAATACGCCTTCGGCGGCTGGCGCCCGGTGACCGCCATCCGCGAGGCGGATACCGACGGCAACCCGGCCACCACCGCCGATCCAGCCTGGCAGCCGCTGCTGATCACCCCGAACCATCCGGAATACGTCTCCGGCCACTCCACCTACAGCGCCGCCGCGGCGGACGTGCTGACGGCGCTGCTCGGTCAGGTCGCCTTTTCCACCACCAGCCCCGGCCTGCCGGGCGTGACCCGCAGCTTCAGCAGCTTCGAGGCCGCGGCGGTCGAGGCCGGCGTGAGCCGCATCTATGGCGGCATCCATTTCAGCTTTTCCAACACTGACGGCCAGGCGCTGGGCCAGGATGTCGCGGACTGGGTGCTGGATGCCTTCCGCACCGATTCCGACACTCGCGCGCCGACCATCACGATCGACCAGGAACGCGGCGGCACCGCGACCGACGCGCCTGTGCTGACCGGCTACGCGCTCGACAATCTCTCCGGCCTTGCCACCGCCACGGCCACGCTCGACGGCAGCAGCGCGGTGACGGTCACGGTGGACGGGCGCGGCCGCTTCAGCCTCGACCTCGACACCGCCTTCGGCACGATCGGCGACGGCACGCATACGGTGCGGCTGGGCGCGACGGACGGCGCCGGCAACACCGCTTCGCCGGCCAGCTTCACCTTCACGGTCGACACGCGGGCGCCGACCATCACGCTCGACGGCCTGGCTGACGGGGCGACGATCGTCGCCGGGGCGCATCTGGCGGGCACTGCCGACGGTACCGACTCGGCGCTGACGGTCCTCGGCTACCGCTGGGATGGCGAGGCGACCGACCGGCCGCTGGTCTACGACCGCGCGACCGGCACCTTCGATGCCGCGCTCGACCTGCGCACGCTGCTGCCGGGCACCCACACCCTGACCGTGACAGCGAAGGACGCCGCCGGCCTGGTGACGGCTTCGGCGATCACCGTCAACCTGCCGAACGCGGTGCCCTTCAGCGTCGCCTCTGTCACGCCGCTGGATGAGGCCGGCGATGTCGGCGTGACCGTCCAGCCACAGGTCAGCTTCACCCGCGCGGTGGACGCGGCGACGCTGACCGCCGGCAGCTTCTGGGCGACCGATGCGGCCGGCGCGGTGCTGCCCGGCAACATCGTGCTGTCGGACGACGCGACCAAGGCTTGGCTCTTCCTGCAGCAGGCCATGCCGGGCGCGACCCAGGTCACGCTGCATCTCGACGGCGAGGCGATCCGCGCCGCCGGCGACGGAGTGCTGCTGGATGGCGACGGCGACGGCACGCCGGGCGGCGACCTGGCGAGCAGCTTCCAGACCGTCAGCCGCACCATCGTGCCGGGCACCTCACTAACTGGCTTCATCACCGGGCCCGGCGCCGACCTGAAGCCGATGACCTTCGACGATTTCCGCGCCGGCCCGGACGGCGCCGCGCACACCGCGGACGACGTGTTCCTCGAACGGCTGACCGGGGTGAAGGTCTATATCCTCGGGCTGGAGGACAAGGCGGTCTATACCGACGCGCAGGGCCGCTTCACGCTGGACGAGGTGCCGACCGGCGTGGTCAAGGTGGCGATCGACGGTCGCACCGCGACCAATGCGCCGGACGGGAGCTTCTTCCCGGAGATGGTGATGGACATCACCATCCGGCCCGGCCAGGTCAACACCATCATGGGCAGCATGGGAACGACGGAGTCCCAGCTGGAGAATGCTGGCCGCGGCGAGGTCTACCTGCCGCGCATCCCGCTCAGCGTCCTGACCGAGATCGCTGGCGACGCGCCGACGGTGGTACGCACGCCGGTGGAAGGCGCACCGAACATCACCGAGGCGGAGCGCGAGCTGATCACGCTGGTGGTGCAGCCGGGCAGCGTGGTGGACGCGAACGGCCAGCCGCTGGCGGATGCGCAGATCGGCATCGCCACGGTGCCGCCCGAGCTGGTGCGGGACATGCTGCCGACGGGGCTGCTGCAGCACACCTTCGACCTAACGATCCAGGCGCCGGGCGCGGCGGGCTTCACGACGCCGCTGCAACTGACCTTGCCGAACGTGTTCAACGCGGCGCCGGGGACGAAGCTTAACCTGCTGAGCTTCGACCACACCACTGGCCGCCTGGTGATCGACGGCACGGGGACGGTGAGCGAGGACGGGCTGTATGTGGTGACGGACCCGGATACGGGCGTCACCAAGCCCGGCTGGCATGGGATGACCCCACCGGGCAATTGTGCGGGCGATGGCGGGGCACCGCCGCCGCCGCCCAAGCCCACGCCGAATGATACCGAGGCGACACTGGCGCCGCAGATTCTGAATCTCGTCACCGGCGATGCCGCTGCGAACATCTTCAAGAAAGAATGGAAGGCGCCCGAGAAGCTGCCGGACACGCCGCCTGACGGCGGCGGGCAGTGGGCCGTGCCGAACGCACCGAAGGATCCTGCCGGCAAAAAGCAGCCCTATCTTAAGGTCGAAATCAAGATCGACGGTCTGCTTGCCGACTACATGAAGAAGACCGGCAACGTCGACTTGACGAACACGAGTTTCACCTTGACCGCTGGCTCCGGCAAAACAAAGACGTTGAGCTTTGACGCCAAGAGCTTTGCTGACCTGATCACCGGCGGCCTCAAGAATGTCGAGAAGGACATACTTTACGGCAGCAAGATCAGCATCACCGAGGTCACCGGGAAGTCCGATGGCTCAACCGATACCAAGAAGCAGGACATCTACGTTACCCGCTACGTCGATGCGTCGGACGACAACCACACCGATGCCACCGCCGAGTTCAATGCAGCCATCGTAAACGGTGTTGCGCGCGAGCGCGACGTAGAAGTGAAGGCTGGCAGCACCGGCTTGGCGATGGCCATTCAAGGTGGCGCTGACTTTGCAGCTTCTGCCAGCAAGCTAACATTCGACCCGACGGGAGAGGGCACGAAGACCGGCAATCTAAAGTTCGCCTATTCAGGCGGCGTCCAGGTTGGTCAGACCCTCGCGCTGAAGGGCGTAGGCGCGCCGGTGCAACACTTCTTCATCGACAAGGCCGGCATCATCGCCACCCTGAAGGCCATCGCGGACGGCACCGCGGCCGACATTACGGCGCAGACGACCGCGGCCGAGAAAGCCCTGTTCGATGACAAGGACGCGGCCGGCAATGCGACGAACGAACGCAGCGCCATCGCGGATGCCATCGCGGCGAAGGTCGCCAGCATTCTCTCCACCGCCGCCCCGGGATTGACGGCGGGGGCCGCGGGCGCCGCCGATCTGATGACAGTGCGTTTCCTCACTACGGCGAGGTCGGGCTTGCTTGGTGACTCCGCCCCGGCTGGCGGCATCGACAACGCCGCGCAGATTGGTCAGGTCGTTGCCAATCGGTTTTCTCTGAGTGCCACGGAGAATGGCTTCCGTCTCGATAAGGCGGTAAACCAGGGTTATAGCGGAACGATTGACGCCTACGTCAACACGCCGCTCGAGGTGCGAGACATTACCAGTGTCGCACAGCTGGTAAACACACTGGCGAAGACCGCTGCGCACGAGATCGGCCACACGCTCGGACTGACGCACACCTTCAGTGCAAGCACCGGCCAGACGGTGACAATCAATGGCGTGAGCGGTCAAACCGATCTCATGGCGCAGGGGATCGACACCGCTGGGTCATTGATCATTACCAGCATTACCCGCGGAGCGGTCTTGCTGGCGTCTAACATCGGCTACGCGACGTCTGACGCCAGGAACGCGCTGAGCTACTACATCCAGAATCCCGGCAACTTCGATGCTGTCGAGGGTACAAACGAGGCCGCCGGGCAACGCGACGCACCCGCTGGCGCGCATCTGGCGCTTTTCGATGCCGATACCGGCCTCCTCATCGGCAACCTCGTCGATTTCGGCGCGGGGCTGGTCGACGGGACCGGCGGCAATATTGTCACGCTGCACCTTTCCCTGCTGAATTTCGGCGCGGACCCGCTGACCCTTGGTGCGCTCGGCCTTAGCGGCGGGGCCTTCCGTGCCACCCTGCCGGCATCGGGGACGACGCTGGCGCCCGGTGCCACGCTGCCCTTCGACCTCATCTTCGATCCGGGAATGGTCGGCGCGCTGAGTGGGACGCTGCATGTCGACAGCAACGATGACGCCACGGACGGCGACATCAAGTTGCTGGGGACCGGCCAGAGTCCGACGCCCTTTCTCTCGGTCGACGCGTTCGACAACGACCTCGGCGGCGTCGATCTCGGCGACACCGCCTTCGATCCGGCCGTGTACACGATCAGCAATCAAGGCGCCGCGCCGCTAGTCATCAGTGGCATCGCCTTCGCGCCGGGCGCCAGCGGCTTTAGCCTGGTCGGCGTGCCGGGCAATCTGGCAACAGCACCGATCACCCTGAACTACGGCGACAGCTTCAGTTTCGGCGCAGCCTACACCGCCGGCGAGGTGGGCCTCGCCGCCGGCCAGATCCTCGTGACGTCGAACGCCGCGAACACGCCGACGCTGTCGCTCTCGACGGTGGCGACCGGCTATGACGCGGCCTACAACTTCGACTGGGGCGACGACTACATCGCGGTCGACGTCAACGGCATCACACTGCGCGCTAAGTCCGACGCGCAGGGCCATTTCTCGCTGTTCCTCTCTGCGCAGACCGACTACGATATCGTGGTATTCGATCCGGAGACGGGCTTGATCGCCCACAACCAAGGCCGGACCCCACAGTCCGGGATTGGCGTGAACCTATCGTCCGGCCTCGTGTTCGAACCGGGCAGTGCCGCGGACAGCGATTTCGACGGCCTGGCGGACGACATCGAACACGCCATCGGCACGTCGCCCACCAACCGTGACTCCAACGCCGACGGCATCACCGAATTCAACTCCCTGCGCCTGGGCATCGATCCCCTTGCTGGGGTAAGCCTCCCCACCGGCATCATCGCCAGCCTCTCCCTGAACGGCACCGCCCGCGACATCACCCTCGCCCTCGATCTTGCCGGAACCGGGTCGCGCACCGCCCTCGTCGCCAACGGCGCGGCCGGCGTCGCCGTCGTCGATGTCGGCAACCCGCTCTCGCCGCGCGTCCTCGCAACCCTAGACCTGCCGGGCGATGCCCGCGCCTTGGCCTTCGACCCCATCACCAAGGTCGCGGTCGTCGCCACCACCTCCACGCTCGAACTCGTCTCGCTCGCCAATGTCGCCGCGCCGAAGGTGCTCGCCAGCGTCGCGGCGGGCGCCCAGGCCGTGCAGGTGCTGGACGGCATCGCCTATGCCACGGTCGGCAGCAGCCTGCAGGCATACGACCTGCAGACCGGCGCCGCCCTGGGCAGCCTCGCGCTCGGCGGCACGCTCACCGGCCTGGCGCGGGAGGAGACGCACCTCTACACGCTCGACTCCTCCGGCACCGTCCGCGCTGTCCGCCTGGTCGGCGACGGCAGCATGGTGGCGGAGGGCACCCTCTCGCTGCCGGGCAACGGCCAGTCCTGGGCT
>JBMOJU010000215.1:0-9234 GCA_049315625.1 Paracraurococcus sp. | reverse complement strand
ACATGGGTGTGCGCGCCTCGATGTCGCTGTCGATCGTCCGGCACGGGCAGCTGTGGGGCATGATCGCCTGCCATCACCGCACGCCGCGCCAGGTGCCCTACGCCATGCGGTCGGCCTGCGAAGTCTTCGCCCAGATGATCTCCCTGCAATTCGAGGCGCAGGAACAGGCGGAGGACTTCGCCGCGACCACCCGGCAACGGAAGATTCAGGAAGCGCTGGTGCAGGTCATGGCGCGGGAGGCCGATCTGGCGCTCGGCCTGATCAAATACCGCCCCAACCTGCTCGACTTCATCGCCTCCGAAGGCGTCGCGCTGGTGATCGAGGGGCGCTACTCGGCGATCGGCCGGACGCCGGAGGAACCCGCGGTGCGGGCGCTCGCCGCTTGGCTGGCCGAGCAGAAGCCCGAAGGCGTCGTCGCGCTCGACCGGCTGCCGGAACTCTACCCGCCGGCCCGCGACTTCGTCGAGGTGGGGAGCGGTGTGCTCGCGCTCGCGGTGTCGCGCGACCCGCGCGACACCATCCTCTGGTTCAGGCCGGAAGTGCTGCAGACCGTGACCTGGGCCGGCAATCCCAACAAGCCGGTGGAATCCGGGCCCGAAGGCGCGCGGCTGTCTCCCCGCCGCAGCTTCGCTGCCTGGCAAGAGACGGTGCGCGGCCGCAGCCGCCCCTGGACCGCGGTCGAGGTGGGGTCCGCCGCGGCACTGCGCGTCTCCCTGCTCGAAGTCGTGCTGCGGCGGCTGGACGAGGTGGCGCGGGAACGCGCCAATGCGAAGGAACGGCAGGACTTCCTGATGGCCGAATTGGACCATCGGGTGAAGAACACCCTGGCCAACATCCAGGCCCTGGTCCGTCACAGCAGCGGCGGGGCCGCCTCGCTCGAAGGCTTCGTGGTCGAGTTCGGCCGGCGGTTGCAGGCGATGGCCAAGGCGCACAGCCTGCTGGCACACAGCCGCTGGGAGGGGGCCGACCTCCGCGCCTTGATCGAGGAGGAGTTGCGCGCCCATCGCGGCGAGGCGCCCTGCAACCTGACGCGCTTCCAGGTGGGTGGCCCGGAACTGCGGCTGAAGCCCAAGGCGGCGCTGGCACTGAGCCTGGCGCTGCACGAGTTGGCGACGAATGCGGCGAAGTATGGCGCGCTGTCCGTCCCGGCGGGGCGGCTGCGCATCGACTGGCGGCTCTCCGGCGAGCAGATGGTGCTGGACTGGGTCGAATCGCACGGTCCACCGGTGCCGCCGCAACGCCGCCGCGGCTTCGGCAGCACGGTGATCGAGCGCGGACTGGCCTACGAGATCGGCGGCCTGGTCACACTCGATTTCGACCCGGCCGGGCTGCGCTGCCGGGTGGAGATGCCGCTGCGGCAGATCGTCGACGCCAGCGCACTGCTGCCCCTGGTGTCGGCGCAGGCGGCGATTGCCGGAGCCGCCCGGCCGCGGCAACTCGCGGGCCGTCGCGTCCTTGTGGTGGAGGATGCGCTGCTGGTGGCGATGGAGCTGGAAGGCGCGCTGGCCGATGTCGGGATCGAGGTGGTTGGTCCGGCCGCCAGCGTCGACGGCGCGGTCGCGCTGGCCCGGACCGAGCGGCTGGACGCGGCGCTGCTCGATATCGACCTGGACGGAACGCCGGTGTTCCCGGTGGCCGAGGCGCTGCTGGCGCGGGCGGTGCCGTTCGTCTTCACCACGGGCTACGAAGCCGCCACCATCCTGCCGCAGCGTTTCCGGGGTGGCCCGGTGCTGCCGAAGCCCTTCACCGGCGCACAGGCGGTGGAGGTGCTGCGGCGGCTCTTCGCCGCTGAGGCCTGAGCCGCGCCCACCTGGACCGGAGCCGCGGTTCCGGTCCACCCTCCCGTCCGGACGCGAGGAGGAAACACCCATGGCACGCCGCTTCATCGACATCTCGGTCGCGCTCAAGGCCGGCATCCGGTCCGACCCGCCGGAGATGCTGCCGCAGATCGAGTATGTCGATCACCACCAGTCGGCGCCGCGCATGGCGGCCTATATGGGCGTGCCGGTGGAGGCGCTGCCGGAGGGCGAATACGCCGCGGTCGAACGGGTGAACATCAGCACCCACAACGGCACCCACCTGGACGCGCCCTACCACTACTTCTCCCGCATGAATGAGCGCCTGGTCCCGGGCGGCGAGCCGTCCTGGCGGATCGACGAGGTGCCGCTGGAATGGTGCCACAACCCCGGCGTCAAGCTGGATTTCCGCCACTTCGAGGATGGCTACGTGGTGCAGCCGGCCGATGTGGAGGCCGAGCTGGCGCGGATCGGCCACACCCTGAAGCCGCTGGAGATCGTCGTGGTGAACACCCGCGCCGGCAGCCGCTACGGGGAGGAAGACTACATCGATTCCGGCTGCGGCATGGGCAAGGCGGCGACCCTATGGCTGCTGGAGCAGGGCATCCGCCTGGTCGGCACCGATGGCTGGTCCTGGGACGCGCCGTTCAGCCACACCCGGCGGCGGGTCGAGGCGACCGGCGATGCCGGGCTGATCTGGGAGGGCCACCGGGCCGGGCGGGAGATCGGCTATTCGCATCTGGAAAAGCTCAGCAACCTGGAGGCCTTGCCGGCGGACGGGTTCCAGGTGGTGTGCTTCCCGGTGAAGGTGCATCGCGGCTCCGCCGGCTGGACGCGGGCGGTGGCGATCATCGAGGACTGAGGCATCCGGGGAGGGGCCGTCGCGGGCCCTCCCGGGGACCTCGCTCAGACCTGGGCAAAGAGCCGCCGCAGCGCCGGCATGGCATCCTGCAGCGCCATACGCTCCGCGGCTTCGAGCCGGTCGAGCCCGGCGCGCAGCCGGCTGAACAGCGCGGTGCGGACCGAGACGGTGATCTCCTGGCCCCGCTCGGTGAGGACGAGCTGCATGCGGCGGCGGGAGGTCGGGTGGCGGCTGCGCAGCACGTATCCCTCGGCGGCGAGCTTGACGAGCATGACGGAGGCGGTGGGCAGGCGGACACCGAGATAGGCGGCGACTTCGGAGAGCGAGGCGCCGGGCGCCACCAGGAGGTAGTTGAGGATGCGGAACTGCGGCGGGGTCAGCCGGCCGTCGGGGACGGCACGCACCGCTTCGGTCGCCATGATGCGGTTCGCCGTCATCATCATGGCCAGGAGGGCGGGGGGCAGGTCCTCGCGCGGTGGGATGTCCGCCAGGCTGGCGGTGGGTGGCAGGATCTGGATGGTTGGCGCTATCGGTCCCGCGCCCTGGACATTCGTGAGTTGCATGGCATTCGGAATATCAAAGCCTATGCGCGCATCTGCAAGCGGAACGAGACCGCTTCGCAGGGATAGAATATATTGAGTTCGGCATGAATATCTCGGTCGACCGACCTCGACAAATCGAGAGCAAGTCAGCATCGGTTCCCTGAAATGCCGACACGTCCGCATCAAGAACCGCGAAATTCCGCCAAATTTCCGCGGCATCGCGCCCAGCCATGCGCGTATGCAAGTGGCGAAACATCTGCTCCCGCGTAGCGATCGCGACCTAGTGCCCTGATACCTTTGGCTTTTTAGCTAACGCCATCGTGACAGTTGCAAGGCATCCGCGCCGCTCTGTCCGGGCTGCTTCTCTCCGGCTCGCGACCGCTGCCGCGGCCCTTCCGGTGCGAATCGCCCCGCGGATTGACGCGACCCGGCCGGACCGCCAGCGTCGCGGCAAGGCCGGCCGGCGCGCCGGCGGGGGAGACTCGCGCATGTCCAGGACCATCACCCGGCGGCACCTTGCCGGCAACCTCGCCGCGCTCGCCGCGCTGCCCGCACCCGCGCTCGCCCAAGGGCCCTGGCGGCCGACCCGCCCGGTCCGCGTCATCGTTCCCTTCCCGCCGGGCGGCGCCACCGACATGCTCGCCCGTCTCATCGCCCAGCGCCTCGGCGACCGGCTCGGCCAGCCGCTGGTCATCGAGAACCGCCCCGGCGGCAGTGGCGTGGTCGCCAGCCAGGCCCTGCTCGGCGCCCCGGCCGATGGCCAGGCGCTGATCCTGGCGACCGGCGACACCCATACCGTCCTGCCGGCGGCCAACCCGAAGCTGCCCTTCGATGCCGCCGCCTTCGTCCCGGTCACCGGCATCGCCGCCGTGGTCATGGCCCTCGTCGCCCGGCCGGGCCTCGCCACGCCGGACCTCGCCGCCTTCCTGGCCAAGGCGCGGGCGGCCAGCCCCTCGCTCACCTATGGCTCCTATGGCGTCGCCACCGTCTCCCACGCCGCGGGCGAGTCGATCCGCCTCGCCGCCGGCATCGAGCTGACGCATGTGCCCTATGCCGGGGCCGGGCCGGCCATCCTCGCCGTCACCGCCGACCAGGTGGATTGCGGCATCGCCCCGGTCGCCGTGGCGCATCCGCAGCGCAGCCGCTGCACCATCCTCGCGGTCGCCAGCGGCCAGCGCTTCCCGCTGGTGCCGGAACTGCCGACCCTGACCGAGGCCGGGCTGCCGGTGATCGCCGATTCCTGGATCGGCCTGCTCGCCGCGCCGGGCACCCCGCCCGCCATCGCCGAAAGCCTGGATGCCGCGGTCGCTGCCGTGCTCGGCGGCGACTTCGCCGAGACGCTGCGCACCAACGGCTTCAGCCCGCTCGGCTACGGCCCGGCCCGCTTCGCCGGCTACCTGGCGGAGGAGCGGACGCGCTGGACCAAGGTGGTGCGCGAGGCGCGGATCACCGTCGAGGGGTAGCGCGTTTTGCTGCGGCGCGGCAGCATCCCGGCCAGGGCGGGATGCGTTGAGGCGGAATCGCCGAAAGCGCTGAATCCCGCGACCAGACAATGGCCAGCGCATGCACGGTGAGCGCAAGCGAACGCAGCATGCTCCAGCGCCGGGGCGAGGGACCATGCCGCAGATCGACGCCGACCGCTTCCTGCACGACCTGAACGAATTGCGGCAGATCGGCGCCTACCGGACGGGGGTGCACCGGCCGACCTATTCGCCGCAGGACATGGAAAGCCGACGCTGGCTGATGGACCGCATGGCGGAGATCGGCCTCGACCCCGCGATCGACGGCATCGGCAATGTCTATGGCCGGCACGCGGGCGCCGGGCCGCATCTGCTGGCCGGCAGCCATATCGAGACGCAGAACCATGCCGGCTGGCTGGACGGCGCGCTCGGCGTGGTCGCCGGGCTGGCGCTGGCCCGCGCCGGGCTGCCGGTGGATGTTGTCGCCTTCGCCGATGAGGAAGGCCATTTCGAGGGCGGCTTCCTCGGCAGCCGCTCCATCCTCGGCCTGCTGCCGGAGGACGAGATCGACCGCAGCCGCAACCGCACCGACGGCACCCCGCTGCGGGACGCGCTGGCGGCGGCGGGCCTGGCGGGCAAGCCGCGCATGCAACTGGAGACGGGCCGCCACAAGGGCTTCTTCGAGATGCATATCGAGCAGGGCACCCAGCTCGAGCGCGCCGGGCTGCGCGCCGGGGTGGTGACCGGCATCGTCGCCATCTGGCAATGGCGCATCACCATCCTGGGCATGCAGGACCATGCCGGCGGCACGACGATGGCGGAGCGGCGCGACGCCGGCCTCGCCGCGGTGCGGCTGCTGGCGATGATCGATCAGGAATTCCCCAAGGTCTGCGGGGAGCGCAGCACCTGGACCTGCGGCCGCATCGCGGTGGAGCCCGGCGCCCCGAGCATCATCCCCGGCCGCGCCGACATCCTGTTCCAGTTCCGCGACATCGATGTGGCGGTGCTGGAGCGCATGGAGCGCTGCCTGCGCGCCTGCGTGCAGGAGAGCAACCGGCGGGAGCGCACCGAGGCGACGCTGGTCAATATCAGCAAGTCGCTGCCGGCGCCGTGTGATGCGGCGATGATGGCGGCGCTGGATGCGGCGGCGGAAAGCCTGGCGCCCGGCGCCTGGCAGCGGATGCCGAGCGGCGCGGGGCACGACGCGCAGTACATGGCGCGCGCGATGCCGGTGGCGATGCTGTTCACGCCCTCGATCGGCGGCATCAGCCACCATTGGGCGGAGGATACGAAGGAAGAGGATCTGGCGCTCTGCATGCGCATCCTGGGGGATGCGGCGGGGCGGTTCCTGGCGGGGTGAAGCAGGACTGGGGAGGGAAAGGTATCCCCTCCCCAGGCCGCAGCCTTGCCTTGCTACGGCGCGTTGCCTGGCAGCGGCATCAGCGACACATGCGCCGCGACGATCCGCCAGCCTTCCGGGAACCGCACCCAGGTCTGGCTCTGCCGCCCGTGCCGCGGGCCGCGGAGGAATTCCGTGTTCGCCGTGGCGTAGTCGCGCCCGTAGGTGGTGATGATGGTGTTCTGCAGCGTGCGTTCCAGCCCCACGCCGGAGCGCCCGGCGCGGAAGGCGGCGATCATCTCCCAGCCCAGCAGGTTCTCGTTCGGGCCGTAGCGCAGCGTGCGCGCATCCTTGCGGAACAGTTCCTGCAGCACGGCGACGTCGTTCGAGATCAGCGCGCGTTCGTACTCGGCGAACATCGCCTGCATCTCGGCCAGCACCTCGGGGATATCGACGTCCATCAGGCCTGTTCCTTCGCCTTCATGTGGGCGCGCCAGCCGCCGGTGGCGGAGATGTCCGGGGCGCCGATGACACCCGCCGCCTCGCAGAGGAAGCCGAGCGGGGTCGAGCCATCCTCCAAGGTCACCCGGCCGAAGCCGAGTGGCGGGGGAATCTCGGCCAGGAACGGCCCGATGGAGGCCGCCGGGAAGGCCCAGACCTCGCCGGCGATGGCGACACCGCCCTCGGCCACCCGCACCAGCCCGGGCCGGTTGCCGAGGTCGTGGAAGCGGTAGAGCGGCGCGGTGCGCGCCGCGGTGACGAAGCGCCCGCCATGCCGCAGCACCTGCGGGTTCAGCGGCAGCCCGGCCATGTGGGCGCCGATCGCCAGCAGCGGGATCTCGCCGGGGGCGAGTACCGGCGGGGCAGGGGGCGGCGGGGTGGGCGCGCCGGTCGCGCCGAGAGTCACGCCGGCCACCGCATGCAGCGCGGCACCGAGCCCGGCCAGCCGTGCCTCGGCGAAGGCTGGCCCGACCAGCGTCACACCGGCGGGGCGCCCGTCGGCACGGAAGCCGGAGGGGACGGCCAGCGCCGAGAGGTCGCAGATGTTGACGAAGTTGGTGTAGGTGCCGAGCCGGCTGTTCGCCGCGACGGGCTCCGCCGCCAGGTCGGCCAGGGTCGGGGTGCCCGGCGCGGTCGGCAGCAGCAGGATGTCGGCCCCGGCGAACAGCGCGCGGGCCAGCCGGCGCGCCTCGGCGGCGGCGTGGAAATCCTCCCAGGCGTCGATCGTCAGCTTGGACAGGCCGGCTTCCAGGATGCCGCGGGTGACCGGGTGGATCGCCTCCGGCTTCGCGGCCAGCAGGTCGCGCAGCGCCGCGGTGCGCTCCGCCACCCAGGCGCCGTCGTAGAGCCGCCGGGCGATCGCCAGGAAGGGCGCGATATCGACGCGTGTCACCGTGCCGCCCAGCGCCACGGCGCGGGCCAGCGCGGCGTCGTACAGCGCGGCATCGTCCGGGCTGTCGAAGACCAGCTGTTCCGACAGCGGCGCTGCCAGCCGCCAGGCCGGCTGCGGTGCCGGCGCGGCGCGCCAGCCGGGCGGCGCGGCGCGCGCATAGCGGTCGGCCGGTGCGACGCCGGCCATCACCTCCAGCACCGCCGCCGCATCCGCCACCGTCAGGGCGAAGACCGAGACGACGTCGAGCGAGCGGCAGGCCGGCACCACGCCCTGCGTCGGCACCAGGCCAAGGCTCGGCTTGAGGCCGACGATGTTGTTGACCATCGCCGGCACGCGGCCCGACCCGGCGGTGTCGGTGCCGAGCGAGAAGGCGGCGATCCCGGCCGCGACCGTGGTGGCGGAACCGGAGGAGGAGCCGCCCGGGACGCAGTCCGGCACCACCGGGTTGCGCGGCGTGCCATGGGGGCTGCGCGTGCCGTTCAGCCCGGTGGCGAATTGGTCGAGGTTGACCTTGCCCAGCAGCACCGCGCCGGCGGCCAGCAGCCGGGCGACGACGGGCGCGTCCTCCACGGGCGTGTAGGCGTAGTCCGGGCAGGCCGCCGTGGTCGGCAGCCCGGCCACGTCGATGTTGTCCTTCACCACGAAGGGCACGCCGAACAGCGCCCGGCCCTGCGGCCCCTCCGCGGCCAGCGTCGCCGCGCGGGCACGGACCGCATGCGGCGGCACGCGCACCAGGAACAGCGCCGGGTCGTCCCATTCGGCGATGCGCGCCAGCGCCGCATCGGCGACCGCGACGGGGCTGCCGCCGGCGGCGTAGAAGCCGGCCAGCGCCGGCAGGGTGAAGACCGCGGGTGCCGTCATGCCGGGTACTCCAGCAGCGCCGCCGCGGCGCGCAGCAACTCGCCCTCCGGCGCGCGCAGCGCATCGAGGATGCGGAAATGGTCGGCGCCGGCCACGGGGATCAGCGGGCCGGGGATATGCGCCTCCGCCCGCGTGCGGTGGAAGACCCGCGACTGCCGGCGCAGCTCCGGCAGCTCGGCGCTGCCATGGGCGATGGCCATGGGCTTTCCGACCATCGGCTGCCGGATCGGCGACAGCGCCGCGATCTCCGCCGCAGTCAGTTGCAGTTTGTCGTTCAGATAGGTGTCGCGGATCGGCGCCAGCTCGAACACGCCGGAGATGGCGAGGCCGGCGGCGACAGCGGGGTGGCCGACGCAGGCGCCGACCAGGTGCCCGCCGGCCGACCAGCCGGACAGCACCACGCGCCCGGCGATGCCATGCGCCGGGCCCTCGGCCCGCAGCCAGTCGAGCGCGGCGTGGATCTCGGCGACGATCCGGGTCAGCGACGCCTCGGGGGCCAGCGTGTAGCCGGGGAAGCCGACCGACCAGCCGCGCTGCAGGGCGCCCTCGGCGAGCACGCAGAAATCCTCCCGCCGGTTGCGCTGCCAGTAGCCGCCATGGACGAAGACCAGGCAGGGGGCGTCGGGGTCGCGCGCCGGGAAGAGGTCCCATTTCGTCCGTTCGCCCGGCGCGTAGGGCAGGTCGAGGTGCTCCGGCCGCGTCGCGCGGAAGGCGGCCGAGGCGGCGTTGCGCGCGGCGATCAGCGCGGCGCTGTCGGCGACGGCGCGGGTGTTGTCGTAGGCGGCGTCGCGCTGGTCCGGCGTCGCCCCGGCCCAGAAATCGGCCAAGGGATAGTGCGTCATGCGGGGTCTCCGGCCAGGTCGCGGCGCATCAGCACCACCCGGTGGTTGCGCTTGATCTCGTGCTCCCGCCCCGCCTCAACCCAGCCGAGCCGGGCGTAGAGCGGCGCCGCGGTCCAGGTGTAGAGCCAGAGCGTGCCGA
>JBMOJU010000214.1:0-9262 GCA_049315625.1 Paracraurococcus sp. | reverse complement strand
CCGAGGCATTCGGCGATGCCGGTCTTGGTCACATGCGGCATCTGCGCCGCGCTGGTGACCACAAGCTGGTCGAGCCGCGGATCCCATTCCGCCAGCACGCCGCGGCCTTCGATCGGTGCCATGGACTGTCGCGCGGTGCGGAGGGTGCGGACCACCTTGGCGGCGGCGATGGCGTCGAGGTCGGACAGGTCCTCCTCCCGCCGGGTCTCCAGGAAGGCGTTGTCCGGCCAGTGGTCGTGGATCAGCGGCGCGCCTGGGGCGCGGGCCATCAGCATGTCGGCGATCGCCGGCAGCGACTCGAATTCCAGCTCGCAGGCGGCGGCGAGATCCTCCGCCTCGGCCCGCGTCGGCGCGACGCAGGCGGCGATGGGCTCGCCCACATGGCGCAGCTTGTCGCGCGCCAGGGCCGGCTGTTCCGAATGGCGGAAGCCGGGCAGGGCGGAATTGGCGCGGATCGGGCCGATCTCCGGCAGATCCTCCGCAGTGAAGACGCGGCCCGTGGCGCCGGCCGGCTTCGTCACGCCGATCAGCCGCGCATGCGCCACCGGGCTGCGCAGGAAGGCGACCTCCAGCGTGCCGGCGGGCCGGATGTCGCCGACATAGCGGCCGCGCCCGTGCAGGAAGCGCGCATCCTCCTTGCGGCGGAGGCTGGCGCCGACGCCCTTGGTACTCACGCCGCCTCGGCCATGACCGGCCGCGGCAGCACCTCGGAGTTCGAATCGAAGCGCTGGCCGGCGCGCAGGCAGAAGGCCGGGCGGAGGAACCGCTCCGCGGTCACCACGCTGCCCTCGTTGTCCTCCAGCCGGAAGCGGCCGCGCTCGTCGTGCAGGACGGAGATGTCAGCCTCTGCACCGACCTGCAGCGCGCCGATCTCGCCTTCCATCCGCAGCATCGCGGCGCAATGCGTGCTGACCATGGGGACCACCTGGTCCAGCGTCAGGCCCAGCGCCAGCATGCTGGTCATCGCCGAGGCGAGAGAGAAATTCTGCTTCCCCGCGAACAGGTGGTTCTCCGCGTCGTCGGGGTGCTCCTCCGGCGTGCCGCGCGGCTTCGGCAGGGTTGTGTTGTAGCCATGCATGTCGGCGCCGAGCGTATCCGGCACCACGCCCGCATCGATCACCAGCCGCGCCATGCGGAAGGAGAAATGCGAGCCATGACCGACATCCACCTTCAGCCCGCGGGCGAGGGCTTCCCGCACCACCGGGTGCAGCGCGCCGTGGCGGTCGACGAAGCCGCCCGGATGGCGGGTGAAGGGATGCGCCAGCACGTCGCCGGGGCGCATGATCTCCAGCATCTCTGGAAGGATCGCATCCGGGTCGAAGGGCGTGCCTTCCCCGGGCATGGGCCAGAGCTGGCCGAAATGGATGTATAAAGGCCGGTCGAGGCCGCGCGCGATCTCGGCCGCCTTGCGCATCGCGGCGTTGCCCCAGCGGGTGAAGCCGGCGATCTCGGCATGGCCCTTCACGCCGCGGACGAGATCGGCGTTGGCTTGGCCGGCGCGGATCGTGTCCTCCACCGCGATGCAGTCGGGGCCGTAGAGTTCCGGGTAGTAGTGGCCTTCCAGGCCGCCGACCATGTAGGCAGAGATGAAGGCCAGCACGCGCGACGCCGCCGGCCTGGCGATGTATTCACGGAAGGCCGGAAAGGTCAGCACCGAGGGGCCGCCCTGGTCCACTAGCGTGGTGACGCCCGAGCGCACGCCGACCATGTCCGCATCCAGGCCGAAGCGGCCGGTGACGTAGCGGAAGACATGCGCGTGGGTGTCGATCATCCCCGGCAGCACCAGCTTGCCCGACACGTCGGTCACCGTGGTCGCCGGGCCGGGAATGGCGCTGCCGATGGCGGCGATGCGGCCATCCGTCACCGCGACATCCATGATGTCGTTCAGCCCCTGCGCCGGGTCGATGACATGACCGCCGCGCAGGATCAGGTCGAAGGGCTTGTGCTGGTCGGACATCGGGTGGTCTCCGGGCCTTGGGCGGGTGACGCAAGCAGCATGCCATGCCCGGCGGCGGGGCTGTGATGGGAAATAGGTGGTTGTACGCACATTTTCTACCCAGCCTTCGCCCAAAGCGCGGGCGGCGGTGGCCGGTCGGGCGCCCGGCGGCGCCGGGGCCGGCATGGCACCGGCCTTGCTTATTCGTCGGCGACAGGGTCCGCTCGCGCCGGCCCGCCCCGAGCCGAGGTGCCCCGCATGCTCAACCGCCGTTCCGTCCTGCTTGCCGGCCTCGCAATGCCGGCCCTGGCCCGCACCGCCTTCGCCGCCGATCCGATCAAGATCGGCATGACGCAGCCGCTGACCGGGGCCGTCGCGGCCTCCGGCAACTATGTCGCCAACGGCGCCAAGATCGCCACCGAGGTGCTGAACCGCGCCGGCGGCGTGCTCGGCCGGCCGCTGGAGCTCATCCTCGAGGACAACAAGTCCAACCCGCGGGAGGCCGTGGCCTCGATCGAGAAGCTCGTGCTGAGCGACAAGGTGCCGGTGCTGATCGGCGCCTGGTCCAGCACCTTCACCCTGGCGATCATGCCGAAGCTGATCGAGTACAAGGTGCCGCTGGTGGTGGAGACGTCGTCCGCCGCGCGCATCACCACATCCGGCAACCCTTGGGTCTTCCGCATCTCTCCGACCTCGGAGATGGAGGCGCTGGCCTTCGCCGAGCAACTGGCGAAGTTCAACCCGCCGATCAAGAAGATCAGCTTCCTGTCGGTGAACAATGATTTCGGCCGGGGAGCGGCGGAGAAGTTCGGTGCTGCGCTCGCCGCCAAGGGCATCGCGGTCGGCCGGACCGAGACGATGACGCCCGACGCCACCGACCTCGCCGCGCAGCTCACCGCACTGAAGCAGAACGACAGCGACACCGTCTTCGTCACCAGCGGCGTCGAGCAGATCACGCTGGCGCTGCGCCAGGCGGTGGAGCAGCGCCTGGGCAAGCGCATCGTCACCACCGGCGGCGCCTTCCCCGACCAGCTCATCGCCAACCCGCTGCCGGCGGGCAACGAAAGCTTCCACATCCTGTTCTACGCGCCGTGGTTCCCGGAAAAGGCGCCGCATCCGGCGCTGGCCGCGACCTACACCGCGGAGTGGAACAAGAAGGGCTGGGAATTCGCTGGCCTGACCGAGGGCTTCCGCGGCTACGACGCCATGCTGACGGTGGTGGAGGCCATCCGCATCGCCGGGAAGGCGGAGCCCGAGGCGATCCGCCAGGCGCTGTGGCAGGTGAAGATCCCCGGCGTGAACGGCGATATCGCCTTCCAGAAGGAAGGCCCGGCTGGCCAGGAGAGCGGCCAGAACCGGCCCAACGTCACCATCCTGAAACTCAGCGAAGGCAAGACCAGCCTGCTCTGATGGACCAGGCGTTACAGCACCTGGTGAACGGCACAGTCCTCGGCGGCACCTATGCGCTGTTGGGGATCGGGCTGACGCTCGTCTTCGGCGTGATGCGCGTGGTGAACTTCACCCACGGCGAGCTCTACGCCTTCGGCGCCTACATGGCCTATGCGCTGGTCTCGCTGGCGGGGGTGAATTTCTTCGCCGCGATCGCCCTGGCGACGCTGGCCGGCGTGGCGCTCGGCGCGCTGCTCGAACTGGTGCTGCTGCGGCGCATGCGCGGGGCGGATATCGACAGCGTCATGCTGGTGATGATCGGCGCCGCGCTGGTGCTGCAGAACGGCCAGATGTGGATCTGGGGCGGTGTGGCCAAGCTGATCCCCAACCCTTTCCCCGGCTCGCCGCTGATCTTCGACCCCGTCTCCGTCCTGCCGTTGCGGTTGTTCGTGCTGGCGACGGCGGCGGCGCTGCTGCTCGGCTTCTGGCTGGCGCTGGATCGTACCCGCGCGGGCATGGCGATGCGGGCGACCTTCCAGGACCCGCAGACCGCGGCGCTGATGGGCGTGCGGATCGGCTGGGTGAACACCGCGACCTTCGCGCTCGGCTCCGGCCTCGCCGCGGCGTCCGGTGCGCTTCTCGGGCCGGTGTTCATGGTGTCGCCCACCATGGGCGATCTGGTGGGTCTGAAGGCCTTCGCCATCGTCATACTCGGCGGCCTCGGCAGCCTGCCCGGCGCGACGCTGGGTGGCTTTGCACTGGGCTTCGTCGAGGAATTCGCCGGTGGGTACCTCTCCACCGAATACCGCGATGCCTTCGGCTTCCTGCTGATCATCCTGGTCCTCGCCCTGAAGCCGCAGGGGCTGGTGCCGGCGAAGGAGCGCATCGGGTGAGGCGCTACGTGGGGTGGGTCTTCGTCGCTGCGATGGCGGCGCTGCCTGTCGTGGCGCCCGACCCCTACATGCTGGCGGTGCTGACGCTGGCCGGCATCTTCATCATCGGCGCTATCAGCCTGAACCTGCTGCTGGGCTATACCGGGCAACTCAGCCTCGGCCATGGCGCCTTCTTTGGCCTCGGCGCCTATGCCAGTGCCCTCGCCACGCTCGGCTTCGATATCGGCCTCGGCTTCGGGCTGCGCGTCACGCTGGCGCCGCAGCCGGTCTGGGTCGGGTTCCTCTCTGCCATCATCGTCGCCGGGGGCTTTGGCTGGCTGCTCGGCCGGCTCGCCTTCCGGGTGCGCGGGGCGTATTTCGTCATCATCACCATCTGCTTCGCCCAGGTGCTGCGGATGATCGCGCTGAACTGGATCGAGCTCACGCAAGGCCCGATGGCGTTGATCGGCATCCCGCCGGTCACGCTCTGGCTGCCCGGGCTCGGCACGGTGGCGCTGGTGACCAAGGCGCAGACCTACTGGCTGGTGCTGGCGGTCGCTGTCCTGGCATTCCTGCTGGTGCGGCAGGTGGTGGAATCCCGCATCGGCCGGGCGCTGGTGGCGCTGCGGTCGAACGAGGCCCTGGCGCGCTCCGTCGGTATCCGCGTCACGCATTATCTGGTGGTGGCCGCTGTCATCTCGGCCGGCATCGCCGGGGCGGCCGGCAGCCTGTTTGCGCACTACGTCCGCATCGTCGATCCGGATGTATTCCTGTTCGTCTACACCGTGACCATGGTCATCATGGTCGTCACCGGCGGCAAGGGCACGCTGTGGGGACCGGTGGTGGGCGGGCTGATCTTCGGGCTGATCCCGGATCTGTTGCGCGGCCGCGCCGCGCCCGAGGCGCAATGGGTGCTGTACGGCGCGGCGATGATCCTGTTCGTCATGTTCCTGCCGCGCGGCATCGTCCCGGCGGTCGCCGGCCTGTGGCGCCGCGCATGACGCCGCCGCTGCTGACCGTCGAGAACCTCGCCGTCCATATCGGCGGGCTGGTCGCCATCGCCGACGCCAGCTTCGATGTGCCGGAAGGCGAGGTGGTCAGCCTGATCGGCCCGAACGGCGCCGGCAAGACCACCGCCTTCAACGTCATCACCGGCTACATGCGCCCGACCGCCGGGCGCATCGCCTTCGACGGCCAGGACATCACCGGTCTCTCGCCCGACCGCATCGCCGGCCGCGGCCTGGTGCGCAGCTTCCAGCGCACCAGCGTCTTCGCCGGCTGCACCGTGCTGGAGAATGCGCTGATGGCGCTGCACCGGCGCGGCCGCGCCGGTCTGCTCGACGCCCTGCTACGCCTGCCGCGGCAGCGGCGGGAGGAAGCGCGGCTGCGCCAGGAAGCCTCGGCGATGCTCGACTTCGTCGGCCTCGCCGCCCGCGCCGATACGCCGGCCGAGGTGCTGGCCTATGGCGAGCAGCGAAGGCTCGGCATCGCGCTGGCCGCCATCGCCGCGCCGCGGCTGCTGCTGCTGGACGAACCGGCGGCCGGGCTCAACCCGTCCGAGACCGCGGAGTGCATGGCGCTGATCCTGCGCCTGCGCGACCGCGGGATGACGGTGCTGCTGGTGGAGCACGACATGCCGATGGTGATGCGCATCTCCGACCGCATCGTCGTGCTGAACCAGGGCCGCATCATCGCCAGTGGTGCGCCGGCGGAGATCCGCGAGAATGCGGAGGTGATCCGCGCCTATCTCGGCAGCGGGGCGGCGCATGCTGCGGCTTGAAGGCGTCGCCGCCGGCTATGGCGGCCCGCCCGCCCTGCAGGGCATCTCGCTGGAGGTGCGCGAGGGCGAATTGGTCAGCCTGATCGGCGCCAACGGGGCCGGCAAATCCACGACGCTGAAGACCATCAGCGGGCTGCTTGCGCCCAGCGCCGGCCGCATCCTCTTCGAGGACGCGCCGATCGGCGGCCTGTCGCCGCGCGAAATCCTCGCCCGCGGCATCGCGCATTGCCCGGAAGGCCGCCGCGTCTTCCCGCACCTGAGCGTGCGGGAGAATCTGGAGATGGGGGCGCTGCTCCGCCGCGACCGCGCCGGCATCGCCGCCGACCTCGATGCCATGTGCGACCGTTTCCCCCGACTGCGCGAACGCCTGCGCCAGGCCGCCGGCACGCTTTCGGGTGGCGAGCAGCAGATGCTGGCGATCGCCCGCGCGCTGATGTCCCGCCCGCGGCTGCTGATGTTCGATGAGCCTTCGCTAGGTCTCGCGCCGACGTTGGTGGAGCAGGTCTTCGCCATCGTGCGCGAGATCCGCGCCGCCGGCACCACAGTGCTGATGGTGGAGCAGAATGCCATGGCGGCACTGGCGCTGTCCGACCGGGGGTATCTGCTGGAGACCGGCCGCGTGGTGCGCAACGGGACGGGAGCGGAGTTGCTGGCGAGTGCGGAGGTGAGGGAGGCGTATCTCGGCGGGTGAAAGGAAGAACGGGGAGAAAGTATTCTCCCCGTGCCCTCATCTATTTCTCCGAGGCTTGCAGCCGCTGTGTGGCGGATGCCGACCTTCCCTCAATCCAGGTGGATGTTCCCCGCCCGCACCACCCGACCCCAGGCCTCCTGCTCCCGCAGCACCAGCGCCGCCAGCTCCGCCGGCGTCTGCGGATCGGGCAGCGCTGCCTGGGCGCGCAGGATGTCCAGCATCCCCGGCCGCGCCAGGCTATCCACCACCGCCTTGTTGAGCTGCGCAACCGTCTCCGCCGGCGTGCGGGCCGGCGCGAAGACCGCCTGGATGATGCTGACCGACAGCGTCACGCCCTGCTCCGGCAGGGTCGGCACATTGGGCAGCAGTGCCAGCCGCTGCGGCGACAGCACCGCCAGGATCCGCACCGTGCCGTCGCGCGAAAGCGCCTCCGCCGCGCCTGCGGGCAGGATCATCGCATCCACCTGGCCGGCGGCCAGCGCCTGCGCCGCCGGCGCCGCGCCGGTATAGGGCACGTGCAGCAGCTCGATCCCCGCCGCCTCCCCCAACCGCAGCATGGCGATCTGCGAGACGCTGCCGACGCCCCAGCTCGAATGCGTCAGCCCGCCCGGCTTCGCCTTCGCCGCGGCGATGAAGGCGGCCAGGCTGGTCAGCTCCTTCCGGCTCGGCCCCACCGCCAGTGCCAGCGGCACGTTGGTGACGTTGCTGATCGGCGCGAAATCCTTCACCGCATCATATTGCAGGTTGCGCATCGCCGCCGGGTTCACCGCGTGGGTGTCGGTCACGCCGAACAGCAGCGTCAGCCCATCCGGTGCCGCGCGTGCCACCATGGTCGCGCCGATGCTGCCATTGGCGCCGGGGCGGTTCTCCACCACCACGCCGCGGCCGAGCAGCGCGCCCATCTCATGCGCCAGGCCGCGCGCCAGGATGTCGGAGATGCCGCCGGGGTTGTAGGGCACCACCAGGCGAACGGTGCCGGAGGGCAGTTGCGCGCGGGCGACGCAGGGGGCGGCCAGGCCGAGCGCGAAGGCAGGCAGGGAACGGCGGGACAGGCGCGGCATGGGGAACTCCAGGACCAGGTCGGGCGGTTCAAGCAAGCCGCGTGCCCGGCTCAGCCCAGGCGCTCATCCGGCGGGGCGATGGCGGTGGCCAGGTCGCGCAGCAGCGGCTTGTTCGGCAAGGGCTCGACCCGCATCGGCCGGGCTTCCAGCCGCGCGGTGCAGGCGTACACCACCTTGCCGTCCAGCAGCATCATGCATTCCTTGCAGGAATTCGCATTCAGGCAGGAATAGCGGAAGGCGAGCCCCGGGTCGCGTTCCAGCCGCAGCCAGCGCAGCGCGTCCAGCAGCGATTGGCCGGGTTCGAAGGGCACCGCGAATTCCTCCGTGCGCGGCGTTTCGCCCGGGGCGCCGCGGCTGATCCGCAGGGAGGCGATCGCGGTCATGCCGGCACCTGGCAGCCGAGTTGCAGCGCGCCATCGCGCAGATGCAACGTCTGGTTCACGGTCCAGGCCTCCTCCAGCCCCGGGAAATCCTCCCGCTGATGCGCGCCACGGCTTTCGCGGCGGGATTGCGCCGAAAGGATGATCGCCTCCGCCACCAGCAGCCCCTGGCGCAGGTCGAACCAGTCCAGCCGCGCCAGGTCATGCGCCCCCGGGGCGCCGGGCGGCGTGGCGCCTGCCTCCGCCCGCAAGGCGCGCAGCGCCGCCAGCGCCGCGTCCAGCCCCGCCGCCGTGCGGAACGGCCCGACCTTGTCCGCCATCACGTCCTGCAACGCGGCGAACAGCGTAGCGGTGTTGCACGCGGGGCCCGTCGCGCCGGCGAGCGCTAGGGAGGCCGCGGCCGCCGCGGGGTCGAAGGCCGGCCCCGCCGCGGCCTGGGCGGCGCTGCGCCCGGCGGCGCGGCCAAAGGCCAAGGCCTCGGTGATCGCATTGCCGGACAGTCGGTTGGCGCCATTGGCGCCGCCCACCGCCTCACCCGCCGCGAACAGGCCCGGCACGCCGGTCGCCATCGCGGTGTCCACGCGGATGCCTCCCATGTGGTAATGTGCGATCGGCGCCACCTCCACATCCTGCCGCGTCAGGTCGATGCCATTCGCCAGGAGCTTATCGATGATCGGGCCGAAGGCGGCACGCAGCGCGGCCTCCGGCACGTGGCGGAAGCTCAGCCAGGCACCGCCCGAAGGTGAACCACGGCCGGCCTCGACCTCCTTGGTGATGGCATAGGTCGCCAGGTCGCGGGTGACGACGTAGCGCGCTCCCTCCGGCGCCCCGTAGTGGCCGATGAATTCCTCGCCCAGCCCGTTCAGCAATCGTCCGCCCAGCTTGTAGCGGAACGGGTCCCACATGATCGGGTCCATGCCTATCAGCCGTGGCGCGAGATGACCGATGGGGAAGAACTGCACGAATTCCATGTCGATCAGCGTCGCGCCGGCGCGCAGCGCCAGGCCGAAGCCGTCGCCCGCCATGTTGGCGCTGGCGCTGTTGCGGCGGTACAGCCGCGTCAGCCCACCGGTGGCGATGATGGTCGCGCGCGCCGCGACCAGCAGCGGCGCGCCGTCCTCCAGGTTAATGGCGACCGCGCCGGTCACCGCGC
>JBMOJU010000619.1:0-2090 GCA_049315625.1 Paracraurococcus sp. | reverse complement strand
CCGAAGCGTCGCACCGGCTTCGGGAACCCGCAGGACGTCCCATCAGTGAAGCGCACGCTGTCTTCCCACGGCAGCTTGTACCGCCCCGCCACCAGATCCTGCATGTAGGTGTAGGGGCAATCCTGCGCCCCGCCCGCCACGGCGGTGAAGCCGCGATGGCCGAACTGGTAGATGTTGTTCTCCACCGACCAATGGGCGCGGGCTTCGCGGACCAAATCGGGGCGGACCTCGGCGGTGATGATCTCGTCCGGCCGGCCGGTCTGGCCATGGGCGATGATGCTGCCGTCGAAGTTGCAGACCATCGCCTCCCCCATGGAGTCGAATGACCCATCGCTGCCGCACATGCAGACGTTGGCGGTAACCATCAGGTTCTGGAAGGCATTGGCCTGGTTGGTGAAGCGCCAGGCCTCGCGGATCGGCGCGGTGTAACCGGCGGTGCGCAGCATGATCTCGGCGCCCTTGTAGGCGGCCTCGCGCGCCATCTCGGGGAACATGCCGTCATGGCAGATGATGAGGCCGATCTTGGCGCCCTTCGGCCCCTCGATGACCGGGATGCCCATGTCGCCCGGCTCCCAAGGTTCGACCGGCACCCAGGGATGCATTTTGCGGTAGTAGAGCTTGAGCGAGCCCTGGTCGTCGATGATGATGCCGCTGTTGTACGGGTAGCCGCCGGGGTTCCGCTCCATTATCGAGAAGCAGCCCCAGATCGCGTGCTCCTTGCAGGCCGCGGCCCAGGACGCGACCTCCGGCCCGTCCAGCGTGCAGGTCACCTCGTCCCGCACATCCATGGACAGCCCGTGCAGCGCGTATTCCGGGAAGACCACCAGGTCCATGGTCGCCAGGTTGCGCCGCGCCTTGCCGACCATGGCGGCGATCTTCGCCGCCTGGCGCGTGATGTCGGCGCGGGTTTCGATCACCGGCAGCTGCAACTGCACCAGGCCCAGCACGACGCCGTTCGGCGACTTGTTCAGGCCACCCAATCCGTTCATGGCGTGTCTCCCTAACGCCCGATCGACAACTCGCCGGGCATGCCCTTCAAGGTCCGGCCCGGCTGCACGGTTGCGATCAGGATCGCCAGCGTCACCGCATAGGGCGCCGCGTAGAACAGGTAGTAGCCCCAGGTGATGCCGACGGTCTGCAGCGACGGCCCGAGCGCGCCGGCGGCGCCGAACAGCAGCGCGGCGGTGATGCAATGCACCGGGTTCCAGCGGGCGAAGACCACCAGCGCCACCGCCATCAGCCCCTGGCCGGAGGACAGCCCCTCGTTCCAGGATGCCGGGTAGCAGAGCGACAGGAACGCGCCGCCGATGCCGGCCAGGCCGCTGCCCGCCGCGGTTGCCAGGAAGCGCGTGCGCTCCACCGGCAGGCCCAGCGCGCGGGCCGCATCCTCGCTCTCACCCACGATCCGCACCCGCAGCCCCACCCGCGTCGCGCGGAACATCCAGGCCATGCCGAAGGCCGCGGCGACGCCGAGGAAGAACAGCGGGCTCACCGCCAGCGCGTTCTGCAATTGCGGGCTTTCCGCCCAGGCGCCGAGCGGGATGTTCGGCAGCAGTGGCGCGGAGGGCTGGACGTAGGGCTTGCCGAAGAAGAAGGCGAGGCCGGTGCCCGCCAGCATGATGGCGATGCCCATGGCGACGTCGTTGACGCCCTTCAGCCCGCAGACCAGCCCGTGCACGCCGCCGATCAGCATGCCGCAGAGCGCGGCGACGACCACGCCGAGCCAGGGGCTGCCGGTCTCGTAGCTGATGGCGTAGGCGATCATGGCGCCGAAGACCATGACGCCCTCATTGCCCAGGTTGATCCGCCCCGCGCGCTCGGTCAGGCACTCGCCGAGCGACACGAACAGGAAGGGCGTGCTGACCCGCAGCGCGCCGCCCAGCATGGCGACGAGGACGGTGGTGATGGCGTCCATCAGACGTCGGTCCTTCGCGGCTGGAACCACTGGTAGCGGCCGAGCAGCGTGTCGCTGGCCAGGATGGCGACGAAGATGAAGCCCTGCAGCACCACCACCGTCGCATCCGGCATGTCCATCCGCCGCTGCAGCAGCCCGCCGGCGGCGCCGAGCCCGCCGAGCAGCACCGCCATCG
>JBMOJU010000213.1:0-9303 GCA_049315625.1 Paracraurococcus sp. | reverse complement strand
TTTTGGACGCCGATCACCCCTCCAAGGGGGTCCCTATTCCACGCCGAATCACACGCACCGCGTCCCGCACCAGGGCGAAGAAGCCGTCGAACAGCGCCTCGGGGACGCCGATATTGAGGTGATTCATCCGCTCAATGCCGACCAGCCCGGCCAGCCGCGCCCCGCCATCCAGCAGCGATTCGACGGCGATCGACAGCATCTGGCCGCGGACATGGCCGCCGGGGTCCATCAGGAACAGCGCCTCGGCGTCCGGGTGTTCGGCGAACAGGCGGCCATAGATGGCGCCCGCCGGGTCGGCGCAGCGGGCGGCGAACAGCGCCAGGCTCTCGGCCACAGCGTCCTCGTCCATGCGCATCCCCCCCACCGCCCGGGCGGGGGAGGCTATCGCGCCCGGGTCAGGCCGTCAGCATCGCCACGATGCGCCGCGCCAGCGGCAGGGCGAAGATGCCGGCGGGGAAGGCGAAGGCCCAGGCCACCATCCAGTTCTTCAGCCACAGCGCAACAAAGCCCGGGATCGGCCCGACGCTGTTGAGCGTGAGGAGGAAGGAGACGCAGCAGGCGACGAAGAAGGTCATCACCAGCGGCACCAGGATAGGCGTGAAGCGGACGGGGATCATGCCGCGTTCTTCCGCCGCGCCACGCCGACCGCCGCCGGCTCAGGCCCGCCCGCCATCCAGTCCAGCAGCTCGACCGTATGCACCACCGGCAGCGCATCGCCGCCAAGCTGCGTCAGGCAGCCGATATTGCCGGCGGCGATCAGGTCGGCGCCGGTGCGGTTCAAATTGTGCAGCTTGCGCGCCTTGAGCTGCCCGGCGATCTCCGGCTGCAGCAGATTGTAGGTCCCGGCCGACCCGCAGCAGAGATGCGGCTCTGCCGGATCGCGCACCGCGAAGCCGGCCCGCTGCAGCAGCTGCTTCGGCAGGGCGGTGATCTTCTGGCCGTGCTGCAGGCTGCACGCCGAATGGTACGCCACGGTGAGGCCGGGTTTCTCCCGGCGCGGCGCATAGGCGAATTTCGCCAACGCCTCGCTGACGTCCATCGCCAGCGCCGAGACCTGCGCTGCCGCCGCGGCCTCTGGCGTCTCGCGGAACATGAAGCCGTAATCCTTGACGGTGGTGCCGCAGCCGGAGGTGTTGACGACGATGCCGTCCAGCCCCTCCCCCGCGATCTCGCGGCTCCAGGCGGCGATATTGGCGCCGGCCAGGCGCATCGCCGGATCATGGTCGCCCATGTGGTGGTTCAGCGCCCCGCAGCAGCCCTGTTCCTTGGTGATCACCACCTCGATGCCCATGCGGGTCAGAAGGCGGATCGTCGCCTCGTTGATCGAAGGGGCGAGGACCTGCTGGGCGCACCCGGTCAGCAGCGCGACGCGGCCGCGCCGTTCGCCGACCGCCTTGTGGACCTGCGGCGCCTGCATGGTGCCGGCCGGCGGCAGCGCGCCCGGGGCGAGCTTCAGCATCGCCCGCAGCCGCTTGCCCAGCATGGACCCGCCCGGGATCAGCCCGCCCAACGGCCGGCCGAGCCGGGCGCCGGCGACCGCCGCGCGGAACCGCGCCGGATAGGGCAGCACCCAGGACAGCACGCGGCGCAGCGCCTTCTCGTGCCAGGGGCGGTCGTAGGTCTCCTCGATGTATTTCCGCGCGTGGTCGACCAGGTGCATGTAGTTCACGCCGGAAGGGCACGTCGTCATGCAGGACAGGCACGACAGGCAGCGGTCGACGTGCCGGACCACCTCTTCGGTCGCCGGCCGGCCGCTCTCCAGCATGTCCTTGATCAGGTAGATGCGGCCGCGCGGGCTATCCAGCTCGTCGCCCAGCAGCACGAAGGTCGGGCAGGTGGCGGTGCAGAAGCCGCAATGCACGCAGGTGCGCAGGATCGTGTTGCTCTCCCGCGTGTCCGGGTCGGCGAGTTGCGCGGGCGCGAAGTTGGTCTGCATGACACCGGATATAGGGGTTTGCGCTGGAGGGGGGAACCTCGCCCGCGGCGTGGGTCCGGTTGCCGCACCGGGACGCTGGCCGGCGATGCTATGCCGCGCCAGACGTTGGATCGATCGCTGCCTTGAAGGCCGCGATGGCCGCCGGCATTCCATCGGCGAGCACGCGTGCCGCCGATACCGCCGGACCCGACAGGGCCAGATCGAAAGTGCCATAGGATCTCATCGCCACGTGCCGGAAGCGTCTCGTCTCGCCCGCGGCCTTGGCCAGTTCCGCGGGAAGGATGGCCGGCCGCCCGGGAAGGCCACGCGACACCCGCCGGATGAGATCGGCCTGCCAGTCGCTGCCCGCGGGCGCTTCCTCGCCGAGCAGTCCGAGGATCCGGACCAGGGCCTGTTCCAAGGAGGTGTGGCCGGACTGCATCGCATGCATCAGGGCCATCCGCGCACGGTACCCGGAAAGGTCTTTCGCGTCGAACCCCCCTGCCGCATACAACTCGGTCGAACGGCCGAAATGCTCGACCGCGGCGGCGACATCCTCGTCGACCTCGAACCAGCGCCCGGCGTTCACGGCAGCGACCTGGCCCCTGGCAGCACGTGGGCACGGAAGCGCGCATCGCATATCGCCAGCGGCCGGACGTCGCAGTCGAGGCCAAGCCGCGCACCCTCCGCCTCGACGAAGTCCCATGCCGCGGCGGTCCGCTCCGGGTCCGGGAAGTCGAGCAGCAGGTCGACGTCGCTGTCGTGGCGCAGCGCGCCCCGTGCCGCCGGGCCATACAGCAGGTAACGCCCACCCAAGGCCGGTCCGCGATCGGCCCGCGCGCGGCACAGCGCCTCGACGGCGGCGGCCTTCGCCGCCACGGCATCGGCCCGTCGCTCCGCCAGCGTCCGCACGTGCATCGACACCTCCGCGCAGCGGATGTGACGACGGCGACCGGCGGCGGCAAGGTCGCCGGCACATACGGCCTCCGGCGGCGGTCGGCCTGGCGCGTCGTGGCGCCCGGCCGTTCACGCGAACACGTAGTCCACTCCCGCCACCAGATGGTCCACGCCCGCGACGCTGAACGCCTCACGGTGCCCGGCGCCATCCGCCACCCGGTAGCGCCCACCACCCAGATCATGCAGCGCGGCATCCGCCGCGAAGCCTTCGAAGCGGATCACATCCCCGGCGTGGAAGCCGGTGATCCGGTCGCCGCGCAGGCTGCCGGCCTGCTCGACGATGGTGGTCCGGCCCGGCCCGGCCTCCAGCCAATCCTGCGGGCCGGTCAGGGCAAACAGGTTGGTTCCGCCGCCGCCGACCACGTGGTTGTGGCCCGCCCCGCCGGTCACCGTCAGGTTCACCAGCGCCTCGGCCGTCACCGTATTGCCCCGGCCGCCCAGTTCCACCGTCGCGGTCGAGAGATGCCCGTCATAGGTTGAACCGCCGCGCGGCACGGAGAAGAGATAGATCGCATAGGGCAGCAGGCTGGTGGCGGCGATCCGGTCGTCCAGCGCATCGGCGCCGATCGCGGTCAGCCGCAGCGTGGCATGGCCGGCCGTGGTGATCGTCGCCGCGCCGCCCGCCGCGCCGGCGGCGAAGGACCACAGCGCGGCGTCGCCGCGGGCCAGCTCCAGGCTGCCGCCGCCGGCGCCGACCACGTCGATCGTCTTGCCCCGCCCGGCGCCGCTGAAATCGGCATGCACCGTCTCGAAGGTCGCCAGCAGCCAGGCATGCGCCGCGTCGCGGCCGGGCGCGAGGTCCAGGCTGCCGGAGCCCGCCCAGCCGCCGAGGTTCTGGATCCGGGCGAAATCCTGCCCGTCCAGCGTCACCGGCGCGGTCAGCAGCCGCGCTGCCGGCAGGCTGGCGGTGAAGCCCTCCGCCGGTACCTGCGGCGCATCCACAGTGCCGACCACCGTCTCGCGGATCGTCAGCACCTGGTCGGGCAGCGGCGTAACGCTGCCATCGGCCGCCACCCGCTCCAGGTGGAGGACCAGCGTCGCCTCGTGCAGCCCGGGCGTGGTCGCGGTGAGCACCGCATCCAGTTCGCCCCGGCCGCTACCCGGGGCGATCGCGGCGAAGGCATCCGGCGCAAACAGCCGGATATCGGCGTCGCCCAGCAGCTCGAAGCGCAGCGTCAGCGAATCGGCCGGCTGCGCCGCCGCGTTGAGCACGCTGAGCCGCAAGGTCGGCAGCAGGCTGCCCGCCGCCACCTCACCGAGGTCGAGCACCCAGCCGGTACCGTCGGCGCGCAACGGCGCCGGCCCGCCGGTTTCCACAAGGGCGAGCAGCGGCGGCGTGCCGTGAGACTCTGGCATGGTGATGTTCCCCAGCCGGCGCATCGCCGGCGCGAGAAACTCAGGCCACAGCATCTATTTTGTATACACATGCCCGCGTGATGCGCGCGGGCGTGATGCGCGTTACGGGATATTGCGCGCCATCAGTTCCGCGGCTTGCCGCGGGCCTCCGCTGCGCCGTCTCGCAGCAGGGCGGCCATGGCCTGGGCCAGGCATTCGTTCAGCCGGTCGGTCGCCGCCACCTGCTCCGGCTTCGGGGCGCGCTCGACATCCACCTGCTCGGTCTCGACCCAATGGCGCATCAGGTCCCAGCGCCGCAGCAGCGGCACCTGGTGCGTCGCCGCCACCAGCCGCAGCGCATCCAGATAGGGCTCGACATTGGCGTTGGCGCGCAGGAAGCGGGAGAATTGCGGGTCGATCAGCACCGCATCGGCGCCCGCCGCCTTCAGCGCATCGAGGCCCTCGTTCAGCGCCTCCACCATCTCGTCCACCTCCAGCCCGCGCACCGCACTGACGGTGCCGGTGGCCCAGAGGACAAGCTGCGCCGGCGCCTTGGCCATCTCCGTCGCCAGCAGCGCCCCGGCCTCGGCCGTGGAGATCCCGCGCGCACCACGGACCACAACCTCGAAGGCGATTCCGGGCCGGCGGGCGGTCAGCAGCGCCTGCAGCCGCGCCGGCCAGGCGGCGGCGGGCCCGCTGGTGCCGGCCCCCATCACCGAGACACCGCCGACCACCAGGATGCGCAGCTTGCCGGCCGCCACTGCCCGCACCGTCGCCGGCAGCGGCGCCCCGGCCTCCAGCAACTCGGGCGGGGTGGCGCAGCCCGGTGCCTGGGCCCGCGCGGCCGGGGCCAGCAGCGCGCCGAGCAGCAGCATCCCACCGAGGATCCATGTCCGGGACATTACAGCAACGTCGTAGAAGAGGGGGCGGGAGCAGGCAAGCCCGGGCTGCGCGGGGCCGTGGCCTCCCCCCGGTCGCGCTGGCGGTACCAGGCGGCGACCGCCCCCACCGCCATCAGCGCCGCCAGCCCGCCGAGGTTCACCACAAGCTGCATCGGGCCGCGATCCGATTGCTCCAGCGCCAAACGGCCGAGGAAGGAGAGGAAAATGCCGGTACAGAAGACGGGCAGGCCATGCTGGCCCATCAGCACGAAGGGCGCCGCCACGGTGCCGCGCAGCCAGGCGGCGTCGCGCGGCACCGCATGCCCCAGGAGGTAGGCTAGCGCCAGGATGGAGGCGAGGCGCAGCGGGTGCAGCGCGCTCTTGTCGATGGTGGTCAGCAGCACGCCGACCTGCTCCGGCACCAGGGCCAGCCACTCCGGCGCCTGGTACGCCACCAGCATCGCCAGCGCGCCCAACCCGAGCAGCAGGATGCAGGCGGCGACCAGGCCGCGGCGAAAGGGGACGGCCGGCGCCGGGCCGCGCCGGCCATCCGGCCCGGGCGGCGCATAGCCCAGCACCGCGCCGGTCAGGAACAGCGCCTGCCAGGCGAAGGGGTTGAAGAACCAGCCGCCATCGATCCAGTTCGGCAGGTTCAGATCCAACAGCCGTGCCGCGGCATAGAGGAGCGCCGAGCAGGCCAGCAGCGGCAGCGGCCGGCGCAGCAGCGGCAGCGCCGGGATCAGCAGTACCAGCAGCGCGATGTAGAGCGGCAGGATGTCGAGGAAGGCCGGCTGGTAGCGCAGCAGCAGGGCCTGCAGCAGCGCGACATAGGGCTGCTCGCGGAACGGATCGAGGTGGAGCTCGTCCAGATAGGCCGGGCTGTCGAGGATCGAGGCCGAGTAGCCGACCTGCGCGGCGAAGACCACGAACAGGAAGATGTGCGCGATATAGAGCGTTCCGGCCCGGCGCAGCAGGGCGGCGGCGGCGAATATGAAGCCGCGCCGGTCATGGGTGGCGCCATAGGCGAGGCCGGCGGCATAGCCGGCGAGCAGGACGAAGGCCTCCGTCGCGTCGCAGAAGGCGATGTTGCGGAGCGTGAGCTCGCCCAGGCGGTTGCCGGGGATGTGGTCGATGAAGATCGAGAACAGCGCCAGCCCGCGGGCCAGGTCGACCCGCAGGTCGCGGCCCCCGCCGGTCGTCCCGCCCCCCCGGATCAGGCCCCGCATGCACACCTCCGCCGCGCAGGTTGCGGTGCGGGACGTGCCTTGCAAGTCACGTTGTGCGCCGCACGCGCCGCCGGTGGCTGGCGCCGCACCGCCGCTTTTGGCAGGGTCGGCGGATGTTCCGGCCGTTCGCCCTTTTTCTGATGCTGCTGCCCGGCCTCGCCGCCGCCCAGGATTGCCCGGCGGCCCCGGCCCAGGCGATCAGCCTGCCGGCGACGCGGGCGGCCCTGGCGCGCGGCGGACCGGTGACGATCATCGCCTTCGGCTCCTCCTCGACCGAGGGCGCCGCTTCCTCCGGCCCCGCGGCGACCTACCCGGCGCAACTCGAGGCGCGGCTGCGCGCCGGCCTGCCCGCGGCGCGGCTGGTCGTGCTGAACCGCGGCAAGGGCGGGCAGGAGGTGCCGGAGATGCTGGCGCGGCTCGACACCGACGTGCTGGCGGAACGGCCATCGCTGGTGATCTGGCAGGCTGGCGCCAATGCGGTGCTGCAGGGCATGAAGCCGGAGGCATTCCACGCCGCCATGGCCGGCGGCATCGCCCGGGTGCAGGCCGCCGGCGCCGACGTGCTGCTGATGGACAGCCAGCGCGCCCCGCGGATCCTGCGGGCGCCGGGCTTCGAGCGGCTGGACGCGGCGATCGCCGCGCTGTCGGCCGAGACGCACGCGCCGCTGTTCTCCCGCGCCGCGCTGATGCGGGCCTGGTCGGCGGCGGGGACGCCGCCGGCCGAGATGATCGCGCCGGACGAGCTGCACCACAACGACCGCGGCTATGCCTGCCTGGCGGAGGCGCTGGCGCGCTCGATCCTGGCCGCCGCCGGGCCGCCGCTGGTGGCCGGGCGGTAGCCGACGGCTATTCCGCCGCCAGGGTTTCCGGCGGCACCACCAGCGCGTGGTTCGGCCGCGGCAGCAGCGCCAGCCGCGCATCCAGCCGGCCCTGGAGCATGTCGCGGAACAGGCCGCGGTTGAGCGGCCCGGTCTCCGGCACCCGGTCGAGGAAGCCGCGGAACACCGCCCGGTAGCGCGCCGCCTGGCGGACGAAGCGCTCATCCACCTGGAAGCGGGCCATCTCCTCCGGCGTCGCCGGCAGCAGCCGCAGGATGGCGAGGCCAAGCTCCGGCCCGGCCGGCAGCGGCAGCTCGACCGCCGGCTGGCCCTCCGGCCCGGCGGGCGTGCGCCAGCCGAAGACCAACCGCCACATCGCCGCCATGACGCCGGCGAGTTCCTGCCCGGTGGCATCCCATTCGCCGACCAGCCGGGCCAGCCGCGTCTCGGTCACCAGGGCCTGGAGGCTGTCCGCCTGGCGCTTGCCGGCGGCGAGCTGGCCGAGCAGCAATCGCGTCTGGTCCTGCAGCAGGATGCTGTGCTCGCGCGATTCCGCCAGCAGCGCCTGGAGCACGAGATGGCGGCTGTCGCCATCGGCGCCCTGGCGCAGCAGGGTGCTGCGCAGGGTGGCGAGCTCGGCCCGCTGGGTGAGCCAGGCCTGCAGCAGCAGGACGACGCAGGCCGGCAGGACGAGGCCGGCGGCGAGGCTGGCCCAGCCGGCGGGGCCGAGGGCGATGAGGCCTTCGGGGCCGGCGGAGGCGAGGAGCAGCAGGCCGGCGCCGATGGGGACAAGGGCGGCGAGCAGGAGCAGACCGAAGCCGATGGCGCGTGCAAGCAGGCGCAAGGCGAACCGCCCTCCGTTGAAGTAACACATTAATGATCGTGGATCGCGTTCAATTTACACTATACGCGGCGCCCGCAAAGCACTGACTTGCTGCCATGGCATGAAATCTGCGGCTCGCCCCGCCGCTGTGGCCGCCGGGACGCGGTTCCCGCATCGCCCCACGCCCTGCAATCACGGCATCGCGATTGCACGGCGATGGCAGACCCGCTGGATGCCCGCATCATGCCTCGCAATCTGCAAGAAGGCACGTTAACTTCCGGATTGCCGCAGGAATTCCTCGCGATCCTCCGCTGCCCCGTCACCGGCGTGCCTCTCGCCCTCTCGCCCGTCGCCGCCGATGTGGACCCCGCCCGGCAGGGCTGGCTGCTGGCCGTCGATGGCAGCGCCGCCTATCCGGTGCGCGACGGCATCGCCTGCCTGACCGCGGCCGACCGCATCGCCCTCACCGGCGGTCCCGGCGAGGCAGCGACCGATGCGCGCAGGCACGCCGTCCAGGCCTTCCGGGACCAGATCGGCTGGCGGCAGGACGCGACCGGGGCCTTCCATGAGTCCGGGCGCTTCGATGACATCCGTCCGGTCTCGGCGGGGTATCTCCACCGCTGCCGGGCCAGGCTGCGGCGCCACCTGCCGCGGCGGGGCCGCTTCCTGCTGGACTGCGCCTCCGGCCCGATCGCCTTCGACGAATACCTCGCCTATTCGCAGGGCTTCGCCCGCCGCATCTGCGTCGACCTGTCGGAGGTCGCGCTGCGTGCCGCCCGCCAACGTCTGGGGGGGCACGGGATCTATGTCCTGGCCGATGCCACGCGGTTGCCCTTCGCCGCTGCCAGCATGGACGCCGTCCTCTCGCTCAACACCCTGTTCCATGTCCCGGCCGGGGAGCAGGCGCAGGCGATGCGCGAATTCCTCCGCGTCGTGGCGCCCGGCGCGCCGGTGCTGGTGGCCTATTCCTGGGGCGACGCGGCGCCGCTCACCCGGGCGCTGATCGGCGCCGCCCGGCGCCTGCACCGGCTGCTGCGCGGCCGCCGTCCGCCCGCCGGCGCGCCGTCCGCAGCCGGCGGTACCGCGGACCCGGTGCTGTACTTCCATTCCCACGGGCTGGATTTCTTCCGCAGCCTCGGGCTCGGGCGGCGCCTGCGGGTGGCCTGCTGGAAGGCGTTGAGCGCCGAGGTGCTGCGAACCTACGTGCGCGGCCCGCTGAGCGCCGCCCTGCTGTTGCCGCTCGCCTCCGCCGCCGAGACGCTGCTGCCCGGGCTGATGGGCCGGCTCGGCCAGCAGCCCCTGCTGGTGCTGCGGAGCGAATGAGGGCGGTTTCCGCCTGCCCCGCCGT
>JBMOJU010000212.1:0-9305 GCA_049315625.1 Paracraurococcus sp. | reverse complement strand
GCGATGCTGGCCGGCACCGGCTCGGCCTCGGTGCTGCTCGGCAGCGTCAACACGCTCGGCACCTTCGCCTTCACCCCGGTGCTGGGGGAGGTGCTGATGCTCGGCGTCGCCATCGTGCTGCTGCGGCTGCTGCCGCAGGGCATCACCGGCCGCTTCTTCCGCAGGGCGCTCTGATGGACAAGGGCCGCGCCGCCTTCCAATCGGGTCTTGCCGTCTTCGCCGCCGTGGTTGCCGCCTGGTGGCTGCCGCAGGTGCTGGAGCTGTTCTCGATCATCAATGCCACGGTCTATACGGCGATGGCGGTGCTCGCGCTCAGCCTCGGCCTGGTCTGGGGGTTCGGGGGAATCCTCTGCTTTGGGCAGGCGGCTTTCTTCGGCCTCGGCGGCTATGCCTATGCGGTGGGCGCGCTGAATTTCAGCGACACGACCTGGGCCATCCCCATCGCCTTGCTGGTGCCGACGCTCGTCGCCGCGGCTTTGGGCTACGTGATGTTCTACGGCCGCATCAGCGATGTCTACATGGGCGTCATCACGCTCACGGTCACTCTGATCCTGTTCAACTTCATCAACTCCACCGCCGGCGAGGAATGGCGCATCGGCGCCGCGCCGCTCGGCGGCTTCAACGGCATCCCGGCGACGCCGCCGCTGAACATGCCGGGCGACCCCGGCACGCCGCTGGCGCCGGAGCAGATCTTCGTCGTCGCCGTGCTTTGCCTCGCCGCCTGCTACGTGCTCTGCAAGATGATCCTGCGCAGCCATTTCGGCCGGGTGGTGGTGGCGATCCGGGAGAATGAGCTGCGCGCCTCGCTCCTCGGCTACGATGTGCGCCTCTACAAGCTGGGCATCTTCACCATCGGCGGGGCGATGGCGGGGCTGGCGGGGATGCTGTTCGCCAATTGCGTCTTCGTCTCCCCCACCATGTTCAGCCTGGCCTATTCCGGGCAGATCATCATCTGGGTCATGGTTGGCGGCGTCGGCACGCTGCTCGGGCCGGTGGTGGGCGCGATGCTGCTGCAGGCGCTCACCGCCTGGGCCGGGACGCTGCCGGACATCAACCCCAACCTCATCCTCGGCCTGGTGCTGCTGGTCGCCGTACTCGCCATCCCACGCGGGCTGCAGCCGACGCTGGCCACGCTGCTGCGGAAGCGGGAGGCGCCATGACCGCGCTGCTGGCGACCGAGGGGCTGACCATGCGCTTCGGCGGCGTCGTCGCGGTGGATGGCGTGACGCTGGCAATCCAGGAACGCGAGCTGCGCTGCCTGATCGGCCCGAACGGCGCGGGGAAGTCCACCTTCTTCCGCTGCCTCACCGGCCAGTACCGGCCGACCGCTGGCCGCGTGCTGTGGCGCGGCAAGGACATCGCGGGGCTGGAGCCGCACGCGATCGCCCGGCTCGGCATCGGCATCAAGACCCAGGTGCCCTCCCTGTTCGATGGGCTGACGGCGCTGGAGGGCGTGGCGCTCGGCATCCGCCGCAAGCATGGCGAACGCGACGCCCGGCGGCGGGCGCTCACCGCGCTGGAACGCCTCGGCATCGCCGACCTGGCTGGGCAGACAGTGGGGCTGCTGGCGCATGGCCAGCGCCAGCTGGTCGAGCTGGCGACGGTGGTGGCGCCGGAGCCGGACCTGATCATCCTGGATGAACCGACCGCGGGGATGAGCGCCGAGGAGACCACCGGCACCGCCGCGCTGATCCGCGAGATGAGCCGCGACCACGCCATCGTCGTGGTGGAGCACGACATGCAGTTCATCCGCGCCATCGCCCAGACCGTCACGGTTTTCCACCAGGGCCGCGTGCTGGTCGAGGATAGCGCCGCGGCGGTGCTGGCCGACCCGCGCGTGCACGACGTCTACCTCGGCCGCCCGCCCGAGGCGCGGCAGGCGGTACCCGCATGATGGAGGTGACCGGCCTCGTCGCCGGCTATGGCCGTATCGGCGTGCTGCACGGTGCCGACCTGACGGTAGGCGAGGGGAGCTGCGTCGGCATCCTGGGGCACAATGGCATGGGCAAGACCACGCTGCTGCGCACCATCATGGGCCTGCTGCCGACCAAGGCGGGCCGCATCACCCTGGACGGGACCGAGATCCAGCGCCTGCCGACGCATGCGCGGGCGAAGCTCGGCCTCGGCTACGTGCCGCAGGGGCGGATGATCTTCCCGGCGCTGACGGTGCTGGACAACCTCCGCTTCGGCATCCTGGCGAAGGGCGGGGACGAGGCCGCGATCCTCGCCGAGATCCTCGACGAGTTCCCCGAGCTCAAGCGGCTGCTCGAGCGCCCGGGCGGCGCGCTCTCGGGCGGGGAGCAGCAATTGCTCTCGCTCGCCCGCGCGCTTTGCGGCAAGCCGCGCCTGCTGCTGCTGGACGAGCCGACCGAGGGCATCCAGCCCTCCATCGTCGAGGCGATGATCGAGCGCATCCACGGCCTGCGCCGCCGCGGCCTCTCGGTCCTGCTGGTCGAGCAGAACCTGGATTTCATCCAGGCGCTCTCGGACCGCATCCTGCTGATCCAGCGCGGCCGGATCACGCGGGAGATGCCCCCGGCCGCGCTGGCCGACCCTGCGCTGGTGCAGGAGTTCGTCGGCACCCACGCCTGACCGCGACACGGAGGAACGACCATGCCCTTGGGAACCCTGCGGCTGCCGACCACGGATGAGCTGCGCAAGGTCGCCGGCGAGCTCGGCATGACCATGTCGGATGACGAGCTGGTGCAGCACCGCGCCTGCCTCGAAGGCGGCATCGCCGCCTACAACATCGTCGACCAGATGACCGACGAGCTGCCGGAGGTGAAATGGCCCCGCACACCGGGCCATCGCCCCGCCGGCGCCGACAACCCCTACAACGCCTGGTACGTGAAGAGCACGATCGAAGGCGCCGCGACCGGCAAGCTCAAGGGCAAGAAGGTCGCCATCAAGGACAACATCTGCGTCGCCGGCGTGCCGATGATGAACGGCGCCTCGACGCTGGAAGGCTATGTGCCGGACGTGGATGCGACGGTCGTCACCCGCATCCTCGATGCCGGCGGGACGATCGTCGGCAAGACGGTGTGCGAGTATTTCTGCTTCTCCGGCGGCAGCCACACCAGCGCGCCGCTGCCGGTGCACAACCCGCACCGCATGGGCTATTCGGCCGGCGGGTCCTCCTCGGGCAGCGGCGCGGTGGTGGCGTCCGGCGAGGTGCCGATGGCGCTCGGCGGCGACCAGGGTGGGTCGATCCGCATGCCGGCCTCCTTCTGCGGCATCTACGGCATGAAGCCGACGCACGGGCTGGTGCCGTATAGCGGCATCATGCCGATCGAGCTGACCCTCGACCACACCGGGCCGATGACCAATACGGTCGAGGACAATGCCCTGCTGCTGGAGGTGCTGGCCGGCCCCGATGGGCTCGACCCACGCCAGTACAGCACCGCGCCGGTGCCGGCCTACCGCGACCTGATGGGCGGCGGCATCAAGGGCATGAAGATCGCCCTGGTGAAGGAGGGCTTCGGCCATCCGCAGTCGCAGGAAGCCAACGACGCCCTGGTGAAGGAAGCTGCCGACCGCCTGCGCGGGCTGGGGGCGATCGTGGACGAGGTCTCGATCCCGCTGCATGCGCTTGGCGCGGCGATCTGGCTGCCGGTGGCGGCCGAGGGGGCGACCGTGCAGATGATGCATGGCAACGGCTTCGGCTTCAATTGGCAGGGGCTGTATGTCAACTCGCTGCTCGATGCGCACAGCAACTGGCGTGGCCGGGCGGATGAGCTGTCGGAGACGCTGAAGAACACCATGCTGCTCGGCCACTACATGGTGACGCGGCATCGCGGGCATTACTACGCCAAGGCGCAGAATCTCGTGCGCCGGCTGCGCAAGGCCTATGACGACGTGCTGGCGCAGTACGACCTGCTGGCGATGCCGACCCTGCCGATGGCGGCCAGCAAGCTGCCGGACCCGGGCGCCTCGACCACCGAGATCATCCAGAAAGCCTTCGAGGTGCTGCCCAACACGGCGCCCTTCGACTGCACCCACCACCCGTCGATGAGCATCCCCTGCGGCCTGGCGGATGGCCTGCCGGTCGGGCTGATGCTGACCGGCAAGATGTACGACGAGGGGACGATCTACCGCGCCGCGGCGGCCTTCGAGGCCGGGGTGGACTGGAAGAGCCTGACCGCGAGCTGAGCGGGCAGGGGCCCCGGCACGGGTCGCACCGCGCCGGGGCCGCCCCCATATGCCACGCTTCCGGACGCCATGGGCCCCGGGGTCACGCCGCGGGGCACGCCGCCCTCCGGCGATCCGGGCCGAGGGAGCGCAAGCATGACCCTGCAGAACGCCGCCGAACCGTCGAAGGACGTCGACCTCGTCATCATCCCCCGCGCGCATGACGTGGGCGGGTTCGAGGTGCGCCGCGCCCTGCCCGCCGCCGAGCGCATGCTGGTCGGCCCCTTCATCTTCTTCGACCAGATGGGGCCGGGCGAGTTCCTGGCGGGGAAGGGGCTGGATGTCCGGCCGCACCCGCATATCGGGCTGTCCACCGTCACCTATTTGTTCCAAGGCTCGATCCAGCACCGCGACAGCCTGGGCTCCGACCAGCCGATCCTGCCGGGCGACGTGAACTGGATGACGGCCGGGCGGGGGATCACCCATTCCGAGCGCAGCAGCGCCGCGGACCGGCTGACCACGCGGACCATGTCCGGCATCCAGTCCTGGGTCGCGTTGCCCAAATCGGCCGAGGAGACGGACCCCGATTTCCGCCACCACCCGGCGGCGACCTTACCGCTGGCCGAGGAGGCGGGGCTGACCCTGCGGCTGATCGCCGGCGAGGGGTGGGGCATGCGGGCGCCGGTCGCCACCGCCTCGCCGCTCTTCTACGCCGACGCCGTGCTCGCCCCGGGCGCCCGGGTGCCGCTGCCCGACCGGCATGAGGAGCGCGCCGCCTATGTGCTGCAGGGCGAGGTCACGGTCGGCGGCGACAGCTTCGCGCCCGGCCGCATGCTGGTGTTTCGCGCCGGCGACGGGCTGGCGCTGACCGCCGGGCCGCAGGGCGCCCGGCTGCTGCTGCTGGGCGGCGCGGCGATGGACGGGCCGCGCTACGTCTTCTGGAACTTCGTCAGCTCCTCACGCGAGCGGATCGAGCAGGCCAAGGCCGACTGGCAGGCGCAGCGCTTCGCCAAGGTCCCAAGCGATGACCAGCAGTTCATCCCGCTGCCGGAGACTGTGCGCATCCGCGCGGCGACACCGCCGGGCTGAGCCTGACGGCGGCCATCACCCTCAGGCCGCCAGTTTCCGCGGCGCGGCCTCCTGCCCCTGGTTCTCCAGGATCACCGCGAGGAACTGCTCGACCTCCCGGCCCAGCGTACCGGATTCGCGGCCGACCTCGCCGGCCGCGTCGCGCACGCCGCCGCTGGTCGCCCGGGCGTTCTCAGCTGCCGAGGCGGCCTCCCGCATCGCGCCGACCGCGTCCTCGGTCGCCCGCGTGACGGTGGCGATGCTACCGGCGATCTCCCGCACGCCGGCGCCCTGTTCCTCCACAGCCGCGGCAATGGCGCTGGCCATCTCCTCCATCCGGCGGACCTCGGTCGCCATCTGCCGCACCGCGGCGACGGCGTCCTTGGTCGCGGCCTGGATGGCGCCGATCTGCGAGGCGATCTCGCCGGTCGCCGTGGCGGTGCGGCCGGCCAGCTGCTTCACCTCGGAGGCGACGACGGCGAAGCCCTTGCCGGCCTCGCCGGCGCGGGCCGCCTCGATGGCCGCGTTCAGCGCCAGCAGGTTGGTCTGGCCGGCGATGTCGCCGATCAGCCGCGCCACCTCGCCGATACGGTCGGCCGCGTGGGCCAGGCCGGACATGGTCTGCTCGGTCCCGTTGGCGTGGGTCGCCATGCCCTGGGCGGTCGCCGCGGCGGAGGAGACCTGACGGGAGATCTCCGCCACGCTGGCGGTCAGCTCCTCCGTCGCCGAGGCGACGGTGACCAGGTCCCGGGCCGAGGATTGGGCGCCTTCGGTGGTGCTGCGGGCGAGGTCGCCGGTGCGCTCCGCCGCCTCCGCCATGCTGCGGGAGGCACCGTCCATGCGGGTCGCGGCCTCCGACAGGGTGGCGGTGACGGCCGAGAGGCGTTCGGTGACGCCGCGGACATGCCGCTCCATCGCCGCCTGGCGGCGGTCCTTCTCGGCCTGCTCACGGGCGGCTTCGGATTCCAGCGCCCGGCGCTCCCGCGCCGTCTCGCGGAACACCATCACGGTGCGGGCCATGGCGCCGACCTCGTCCTTGGCGGCGGCATGCGCCACCTCCGCCTCGATATCGCCCTCGGCCAGGCGTTGCATGTTGGCGCGCAGCGCGTCGATGCGGCCGAAGGCGCGCAGGATCAGCAGGCTGCCGGCGACCGCCGCGGCCAGGACCAGCAGCACCGCGACCGAATCCAGGATCACCGCCCGCAGCGTGGCGTCCGCGCGGGCGGACCAGTAGTCCTCGATCGCCGTGCTGGCGGCCGCGGCCAGCGCCTCCACCCCATGCAGCGCCTCGCTCGAGGCAGCGAAGAACCGGTCGAAATCGAGCGGGTAGCTCGGCTGCGGCTTGTGCGCCGCCTCCAGCATCGTCCGGCGGAGGTCGTCGTAGCGGCCGAAAAAGCCGGCCTTGACCGCCGCTTCGGCGGTCCGCAGCGCCTCCGGCTGACCCTCGTAGCGCATCAGCTGCTCGATATCGCCCCAGGCGTCGAAGGTGCGGCGCGCCAGGACGGCCATTTCCTCGAGCCGGGCAGCGCCGATCGGGGCACGGGTGGCGATGGCGATGATCAGATAGGTCCGCTCCCGCCCGCCATATTCGCGGATCTGCCAGGCCTGGTCGCGGATCGTCTCGATGATCCCGATCTCGGTCGGCAGGTTCAGCCCCGGGCCGCGCAGCAGGTTCCGCTGCGACTGGAACTCGACCACGATCGCCTTCAGGTCGCGTGGCAGGCTTTCCACCTGGGCGGCCGGGCGCTCGGCGAGCGGCAGCGCCGTCAGCCGGTCGAAGGCGGCGCGGAGGGGAATGAGTTTCTCCCGCAGGGCGCCGACGCCGCGGCGGAACTCTTCGGCCTTCGTGGTGGTGGTCAGGCTGGCGGCCTGCGCCACCACCTGGTCCAGCCCGGTATCCGCCTTGCGCCGCTGCTCGTCGATCAGCCGTCGGACGGCCGGGTCGATGCGGTTCGGTACCTCGATCGCCAGCTGGCTGGCGCTGCGCTCCAGCGAAAGCTCGATCGTCGCGCGGCTCAATCCGGCCAGCACGGTGGAGGCGGCTTCGAGCGCCTGGGCATCCTGCCGGTCGACCAGGGCACCGCGCAGGCTGTTCCCGGCGAAGCCGATGCCGGCCAGCGCGAGCACGGCGGTGGCGGCGAGGACGCGGACGCGGATCGCGTCCCGCGCGCGGATCAAGGGGGCGGCGGAGGTGGGCAAAGCGACGGCTCCTCGATCGTGGCGAGACCGCTGCGTCCTAGACCGATGGGGTAAAGAGCCGGTTACACCTGGCGCAGGATTTCCCGGCCTGCGGTCCGCAGGGCCAGGCCGCCACATGACGCCCGGCGCTTGAGGGGCACGACGGTGGACCCTTCAGGCGCTCGACATCCGGGCGGGATGCGGTGCGGCGGAATCGCTGAAGCGCGGCATCCCCCGCCCAGACCGTGGCCGGGGCATGCCCAGGGCGCGCACGCGAACGCAGCATGCTCCAGGCGCCGCAAGGCGGCATCGGTCCGCCGGCGGGCAAAGCCTTGACCGAACTTTGTCGATTTTTGACCATGGCGCATCAGGCGCCGAGCGCCCAACCCAGGGTTTTGTCAGACCTTGACAGGTACGGTCAGCCGGCGTCGCGCTCGGCCCGCTTCACCGCCTGCCATTCCGCCTCCATGGCCGCCAGCCCGGCATCGCCGGGCGCCAGGCCGCGCGCCGCCAGCCGGGCCTCCACGCCGCCAAAGCGCCGCTCGAACTTGGCGTTCGCCGCGCGCAGGCACGCCTCCGGGTCGAGCTCGAGCTTGCGGGCCAGGTTGGCGAGGACGAAGAACAGGTCGCCGACCTCGTCCTGCAGCCGGGCCGGGTCGGCCCCCGGCAGCTCCGCGCGCAGCTCGGCGGCCTCCTCCTCCAGCTTGTCCAGCACGCCGGCGACATCCGGCCAGTCGAAGCCGACGCGGGCGGCGCGGCGGGTCAGCTTGGCGGCGCGGGTGAGGGCAGGGAGGCCGGTGGGGATGCCGGCCAGGGTGCCGGTCTCGGCCCGGGCAGCGCGTTCGGTCGCTTTCTGCACCTCCCAGGCGGTGGTCTGGGCAGCGGCGTCGCGGGCGGCGGCCTCGCCGAACACATGCGGGTGGCGGCGCAGCATCTTGGCGCTGATCGCCTCGGCGACCTGGGCAAAGGCGAACTGCCCGGCCTCTTCCGCCATGCGGGCGTGGTAGACGACCTGGAACAGCAGGTCGCCGAGCTCGTCCAGCAGCGCCGGGAAATCCGGGCCGCGGGCGATGGCGTCGGCGACCTCGTAGGCTTCCTCCACCGTGTAGGGCGCGATCGAGGCGAAATCCTGCACCTGGTCCCAGGGGCAGCCGCCGGCCGGGTCGCGCAGCTTCGCCATGATGTCGAGCAGGCGGAGCAGCGCCTGGTCGGGGCTGGATGCGGGCGATTCCGAAGGCATGGCGCTCTCCTGGGCGGGAGGCCGGTTCTGTCGGTGGTGGACGGGGATCGCAAGGGGTGGCACGCCCCAGCCGGCGGTCGCGGCGCATGCCTGGCGCGGGATATCCCGGCCTGCGGCCGCGCAGGGCCGCGGCGCCCGGCGTTTGCGGGGCGGCAAGGTGGAACCTTCCCGCGCCCGGTATCAGCCGGGCTTCGCCGCCAGCGCGGCCTGGACCACCGCAGCGACACGTCCCGCCGCCAGGGGCTTGCTCTCGAACCCGTCCATGCCGGCGGTGCGGCAGGCGGCCTCGATCTCGGGGGCGGTCTGCGCGGTCAGGGCGATGATCGGAACCCGGCCGGCGGGGCCGGGCAGGGCGCGGATGGCACGAGTCGCGGCGATACCGTCCATGCCCGGCATCATCACATCCATGAACACCAGGTCGTAGCCGCCGGAGGCTGCCGCCGCGACCGCCGCGCCACCGTCCGGGACCGCGTGCACCCTGTGGCCGGCATGCTCCAGGATCACCTGGCCGAGGCAGCGGTGCATGTCGAGATCCTCCACCAGCAGGATGCGCAGCCCGGCGGCCGGGGCGGTCCCCGGTGCCGGTCCGCCAGGCGCACGGGGCTTCGGCATGAATTGGGCGAAGAATTGGCCGATCCGTCCGCTCGGGCCGAGCCAGGGGGAGCGGCACCTGGCGCGCCGGGTTCGGCTG
>JBMOJU010000211.1:0-9346 GCA_049315625.1 Paracraurococcus sp. | reverse complement strand
CGGCACGCTGCTCGGCGCCTGGCGCTGGAGCGACGAGAACAATGCGCTGAAGACCGGCTACGACCCCGTGGCGCGAGGTTGGCCGGGCTGGATCGCGGCGACCGGGCTCGATGCGGCGCTGCTGCCGGAGGTGGCGGTACCGGGCACGAAGCTGGGTGAGGTCGGCGGCAATCGCTTCGGCCTGCCGCAGGACGCCGTGGTCTGTGCCGGCACGACGGATGGCTGCGCCTCCTTCCTCGCCGCCGGGGCCAGCGCGCCGGGGGAGGGCGTGACCGCGCTGGGCTCCACGCTGACCCTGAAGCTGGCCAGCGACCGGCCGGTGGCGGCGCCGGAATACGGCGTCTACAGCCACCGCCTGGGTGATCTCTGGCTGGCCGGCGGTGCTTCCAACAGCGGCGGGCGGGCATTGGCGCGGTATTTCGACCCGGCGGCGCTGGCGCGGCTGTCGGCCGGGATCGATCCGGCGCACCCCTCCGGCCACGACTACTACCCGCTGCCCGGCCCGGGCGAGCGCTTCCCCTTCGCCGACCCCGCGCTGCCACCACGCGAAGCGCCGCGGCCGGCGGATGACGCTGCCTTCCTGCACGGGCTGCTGGAGGGCATCGGGCGGATCGAGGCGCTGGGCTATGCCCGCCTGGCCGAACTGGGCGCGCCGCGGTTGCGCTCGGTTCGCAGCCTCGGCAGCGGCGCGGCGAACGCGACCTGGATCGCCATGCGCGGCCGGCTGCTCGGCGTGAAGATGCTGCCGGCGCGGTCGGGGGAGGCCGCGGTGGGCGCCGCGCTGCTGGCGCTGCGCGGCGTGCCGGTCAGGCCAGCGCCCTGACGGCGGCAGCGGAATCCGCCACCCAGCCGAAGATGCCCCCCTGCGCCTTGATCATCGCCAGGCCCATCGCGTGGAATTCCGGGAAGTAGGAGGCGCAGCAATCCGCCAGCGCGACGCAGCGGTAGCCGCGATCATTCGCCTCCCGGATGGTGGTGTTGACGCAGACCTCGGTGGTCACGCCGCAGACCAGCAGGGTGCGGATGCCGCGGTTGCGGAGGATGAGGTCGAGGTCGGTCTCGCAGAAGGCGCCCTTGCCCGGCTTGTCGAGCACCACTTCGCCCGGGGCGGGGGCGAGTTCGGGGATGATGTCATGGCCCGGCTCGCCGCGGATCAGGATACGGCCCATCGGGCCGGGGTCGCCGATGCGGCGGCCGGGCGGGCCCCGTTCCCATTTGGCGGGCGGGCAGTCGGTCAGGTCGGGGCGGTGGCCTTCCCGGGTGTGGATCACCAGCAGGCCGGCGGCGCGGGCGGCGGCCAGCACCGCCTGGCAGGGGGCGACCGCGGCGGCAAGCAGCGCGACATCGTTGCCGAGCGATTCGCCGAAGCCGCCGGGCAGCAGGAAGTCCCGCTGCATGTCGATGATGACGAGGGCGGTCGCCGCGCGTTCGGCGATGAGGGGGAAGGGTTCGGCTTCGATGCAGATGGTCATGGCCGCCGCGCTCCTGCTGCGCGGCGGTCGTTGCAATCGAGGTGCCAGACCGGGCGCCGTGGCGGCAGGGTCCGTGCCTGCCCCGTCGCCCAAGCCTTGTGCGAGGACGCTCAGCGGCCGGTCAGGATCCGTTCCACCAGCTGCTTCGCCGTCGGGATGAAGCCGTTCGAGTAGAACGGGTCCCTGCCGAAGCGGTAGGCATTGTGCCCGGCGAACATCAAATTGTGTTCCAACGCGCCGTCATGCGCGATGTCCTGCAGGGTCTTCTGGATGCAGAAGCTGCGCGGGTCGGCCCGCTTGCCGGTGTCGAAGTCGGGCTCGTGCTGCGACCAGTTGCTGAAGCGGCAGGCCGAAAGGCAGCCCATGCAGTCGATCTGGTCCTTGAGGATCTCCGCCTGCTTGTCCGGCGTGACGAAGACCAGCGTATTGTCCGGCGTCCGCATCGCCTCGGTGAAGCCCTCGGCCTCGAAGCCATGCACCCGGTCCAGGTCGGCCGGCGTCAGCCAGACCTTCCGCTTGCGCGGCCCGACGCCGTATTCTGCCGTATGGGCGCCGACCAGCTCCGCCGCATAGGCGACCTGGCGGTCGTTCCGCGCCTCCAGCTCCCGGATGTAGTCGTTGCGCACGGCCGATGAATAGAACCCGGTCGGGGAGAAGCGCTGCAGCAGCACGTCGCCCTCCGCCAGCGTCAGCAGGCGCTGCTTCCAGGCGTCCGAGATTGGGCTTTCACGGGTGAGCAGCGGGCGGGTGCCGAACTGGAAGGCGACCGGCCCGAGCTCCGGGTTGTCGATCCAGTCCTCCCATTCCTCCAGCCACCAGACGCCGCCGGCCATGATGATGGGCACGTCGCCCAGCCCCAGTTCGCGCATCTGCTGCCGCAACTTCAGCACGCGGGGGAAGGGGTCCTCCGGCTTCACCGGATCCTCGGAATTGGAAAGGCCGTTATGCCCACCGGCCAGCCAGGGATCTTCGTAGACCACGCCGCCCAGCAGGTCGCGCGCCTTGTTGTAGCTGCGCTTCCACAGCGCGACGAAGGCCCGGGCGGAGGAGACGATCGGGTAGTAGTGCACGCCGTATTCTCGGGCGATGTCGGCCAGGCGGTACGGCATACCGGCGCCGCAGGTGATGCCGTTCACCAATCCCTTGGCGCCTTCGAGGATGCCGCGGGCGACGCGTTCGGCGCCGCCCATCTCCCAGAGGATATTGGCATGGATTCGCCCCACGCCGCCGGCGCGTTCATGCGCCTCCCGCGCCTGGGCGATGCCGCCGGCGATGCCGTAGGCGACCAGCTCCTCGTGCCGCTCCCGCCGCGTCTTGCCGTGGTAGATCTGCCGGATGACGCTGCCATCCGCCGCGTAGCTGTCGGCGTTGACGGCGGAGAAGGTGCCGACGCCGCCGCCGGAGGCCCAGCCGCCGCAGGTCGCCCCGTTCGAGACGGCCACACCCTTCCCGCCTTCGACCAGCGGCAGCACCTCGACCCCACCCATGCGGATCGCGTTGATCGCCTTCACGCCACTATCCTCGACCGTCCCGGGATTTTCTCATCTTGGTGCGGCCGGCACCGCGTACAGGGCGCCGGCCGGGCCGTTTTCCAGCCTATTCCGCGGCGTCGCTGCGCTCGCGGCGCGGGCCGCGGTCGCGCCGCGGCGGACCACGGTCGCCGCGATCCTCGCCGCCTTCGCCGCCCTCACGCGGCCGGCGGGCGCCGACCTGGTCGGTGATGTCGGCACCGGTGGCCTGGTCGACCACCCGCATGGACAGCTTAACCTTGCCGCGGTCGTCGAAGCCGAGAACCTTCACCTTCACCGCGTCGCCCATGTTCACCACGTCTGTGGTGCGGTTGACCCGGTCATTGGTCAGCTCGGAGATGTGGACCAGCCCGTCCTTGGCGCCGAGGAAGTTCACGAAGGCGCCGAAATCAGCGGTCTTCACAACCTTGCCGTTGTAGATCGCGCCGATCTCGGGTTCCGCCACGATGCCGCGGATCCAGTCGATCGCCTTCTGCGCCGCTTCGGTGCTGGTCGCCGCCACCTTGATGGTGCCGTCATCCTCGATGTCGACCTTGCAGCCGGTCACTTCGCAGATCTCGCGGATGACCTTGCCGCCCGAGCCGATGACGTCGCGGATCTTGTCCTTCGGCACGTTGATGACGGTGATGCGCGGCGCCGTCGCCGCCACGTCGCCACGGTTGCCGGACAGGCCCTTGGCCATCTCGCCGAGGATGTGGATCCGGCCATCCTTCGCCTGCGCCAGCGCCTGGCGCATGATATCGAAGGTGATCGAGGTGATCTTGATGTCCATCTGCAGGGCGGTGATGCCCTGCTCGGACCCGGCCACCTTGAAATCCATGTCGCCCAGATGGTCCTCGTCGCCGAGGATGTCGGACAGCACGGCGAAGCCGCGATCCTCCTTGATCAGGCCCATGGCGATGCCGGCGCAGGGACGCACCAGCGGCGCGCCCGCATCCATCAGCGACAGCGACGTGCCGCAGACGGTGGCCATCGAGGACGAGCCGTTCGACTCGGTGATCTCGCTCACCACCCGCAGCGTGTAGGGGAACTTGTCCTTCGCCGGCAGCAGCGGCCGGATGGCGCGCCAGGCCAGCTTGCCGTGGCCGATCTCGCGCCGGCCCGGGCTGCCCATGCGGCCGGTCTCGTTCACCGAGTACGGAGGGAAATTGTAGTGGAGCATGAAGTGCTCCCGGTACTCGCCCGGCAGCGCGTCGATGATCTGCTCGTCCTGCCCGGTGCCCAGCGTCGCGACGCAGAAGGCCTGCGTCTCGCCACGGGTGAACAGGGCGGAGCCATGCGCGCGAGGCAGGATGCCGACCTCGGCGACGATCGGACGGACCGTGCGCGTGTCCCGGCCGTCGATGCGCAGGCCGGTGTCGAGGATGTTGTTGCGGACCACGTCCGCCTCCAGCTCCTTCAGCAGGCCCTTGGCGGCGCCGGCGTCATGGCCTTCCTCGGCCAGCGTCGCTGCCACGGCCTTCTTCACCGCGGCCACCTTGCCCTGGCGGACCAGCTTCTGCGTCTCGGTATAGGCCTCGGCCATCTGGGCACGGCCCAGCTCGGCGATGCGGGCCTTCAGCGCGACCTCGGCCGCGGAGGCCTCGGGCAGCGGCCAGGGCTCCTTCGCGGCGCGCTCGGCCAGCTCGATGATGCCCTGGATGACCGGCTGGAAGCCCTTGTGGCCGAATTCCACGGCGCCGAGCATGATGTCCTCGGACAGCTCCTGCGCCTCGGATTCGACCATCAGCACGCCCTCGGCGGTGCCGGCGACCACCAGTTCCAGCTTGCTGGTCTGGCGCTGCGCCATGGTCGGGTTCAGCACGTACTGGCCGTCGATGTAGCCGACGCGGGCGCTGCCGACCGGGCCGAAGAACGGGATGCCGGACAGGGTCAGGGCGGCGGAGCAGCCGACCAGCGCCACCATGTCGGGGTCGTTCTCCAGGTCATGCGACAGCACGGTCGCGATCACCTGGACCTCGTTACGGAACCCTTCCGGGAACAGCGGGCGCAGCGGCCGGTCGATGAGGCGCGAGACCAGCGTCTCGTTCTCCGACGGGCGGCCTTCCCGCTTGAAGAACCCGCCGGGGATCTTGCCCGCGGCGAAGGCCTTTTCCTGATAGTTCACCGTCAGCGGGAAGAAGTCCTGGCCCGGCTTCACCGAGCGAGCACCGACCACGGTGCAGAGCACGATGGTGTCACCCAGCCGCGCCATGACGGCGCCATCGGCCTGGCGGGCGATCTTGCCCGTCTCCAGCGTCAGCAGCTGGCCGCCCCAGGAGATATCCTTGCGGAAATAGTTTTCGAACATGCGTCGTTCCTTCGCGGGACCACCGACCGGGGCCCTTCCCCGCGCAGGCGATCCGCCGGACCCGTCCAGGGCCCGGCATGGCTTCAAGGCCGGAACACCCTCGGCTGCTCAGCCGCGGACGATCCGGGAGGTGCGACGCGGTGGGTTGCCAGTCTTTCGCCGAAGGCCCTGCATGGGCGCCCCAAGGTGGGTCGGCCCGGCGCTTCGGGCTGCATGGAGTGCGAATCATCCCCTGCGGGAAAACCGCCCCCGTCGCCGGGGATCCATGTGGCCGGAAACGCCGTCGCCGTCCCGAGCGGGGATCGCGGCTCGTCCTGTCAGCCCGCCGCGTGCGCGGCGGTGGCCCGGCAGAACCCGACCACGTGTCGGCTCTCCGGCTCCGGCGGAAGCATATGGCGTGGGTCGCGCCGGATTACCATGGATTTCTGGCCATGGCCGGCGCGGGGCCGCGGCCCCACGCCGGACGGTGGCTCAGCGGCGTAGGCCGAGGCTGGCGATCAACCGCGCGTAGCGGTCGGCGTCCTTCTTCTTGAGGTAGTCCAGCAGGCCACGCCGCTGACCGACCAGCACCAGCAAGCCGCGCCGGCTGTGGAAGTCCTTGGCATGGGTCTTCAGGTGTTCGGTAAGGCCGGAGATGCGCTCCGACAGCAGGGCGACCTGCACCTCGGGCGAACCGGTGTCACCCGGCTTGGTCTGGTACTGGGTGATCAGCGCCAGGCGGCGCTCGGGGGATACTGCCGACATCGGGTTGTTCTCCGTATTGGCCGGGCCTTTTAGAACCTTCGGCGTGCTTCAACCGCCGGCCGCGGGGCCTTCCTGGGCCACCAGGCGTTCCGGCACCAGAAGTGCGGAATCCAGGCGGCAGAGCCCGACGAACCGTCCCCCCGCCATGACGCGCACCAGGCCCCCATTGGGGTCGGCAGCGTCCGGAATACGGCCAATGAGTTCGACCAGGCCGATGGCCTGGCCCTGCATGAGCCGCATGGCCTCCGCCTCCGTCAGGGCCAGTGCCGGGATGTCGGCCAGCGCGGTCGCAACGGGAAGCAGGAGGTCCGGGGAAGGGGCAGGCGTATCGCCCGGCAGGCCGAGCTTGTCCAGCGGAATCGCGGTCGCCTCATGGAACGGCCCGACCCGCATGCGGCGCAGCGTGGCGATATGGCCGACCGTGCCGCAGGCGCGCGCCAGGTCGCGGGCGAGGGAGCGCATGTAGACGCCCTTCCCGCTCTGCACCGTGAAGATCGCGGTGTCGGCGTCGGGGCGGGATTCCAGATCGAACCGGTCGACCCGGGCGGGGCGGGCGGCGAGCTCCACCACCTGTCCGTCGCGCGCCAGGTCGTAGGCGCGTTCGCCGGCCACCTTGATGGCGGAGAAGATCGGCGGGACCTGCATGATGTCGCCGCGGAAGGCCGGCAGCGCGGCCTGGATCTGGTCGTCGGTCGGCCGCGCATCCGAGGTGCCGATGGTCTTGCCGTCGGCATCGTCGGTGTCGCGCAGGTCACCGAATTTCAGCGTGAACCGGTAGGTCTTGGTGCCGTCCATGACATAGGGGACGGTCTTGGTGGCAGCGCCGAAGGCGATCGGCAGGACGCCGGTCGCCAGCGGGTCCAACGTGCCGCCATGGCCGCATTTCTGCGCCTGGAACAGCCGCTTGACGCGGTTGACGACATCGGTCGAGCCCATGCCGGAGGGCTTGTCGATGATCAGCCAGCCGTCGATCGGCTGGCCCTTCGGCTTGCGGCGCTGGAAGCGGGACATAGGGGGCGGTGTCTTCTGGATGCGGGAGAATGGGAAGAAAGAGAGCGCCGCAATCGGCGCGGCACCGCAGCCGGGCGCGCGGCGGTCGGCCTACCCGTCCTTCTCCCCCTTCGCCGCCGGCGCCAGATCCTGCGCCACCTGCGGCTGCCGCATCACCTTGTCGATGTGCATCGCATAGTCCAGCGCCGTATCCTGCTGGAAATGCAGGTCCGGCGCCGCGCGCAGCCGCACCGATTTCGCCACCTGGGTGCGCAGGTAGGGCGCGGCCCGCCGCAACGCCTGCAGACTGGCATCCGGCAAGGGCTTGCCGAGGCCGCTGACGAAGGCAGTCATGTGCTTCAGGTCGGGGGAGGCACGCACCTCCGTTACCGTCACGTGCGCGCCGGCCAGGTCGGGGTCGCGGAAATCCCCGCGGGCGAGGACGGCGGCCAGCGCGTGCCGGATTTCCTCGGCGACCCGCAGCTGGCGCTGGCTGGGGCCTTCGGCGGCGCCGCCATGGCGCTTGGTCATGGGAATGGAACCCTTCTCGTCTCTGTCCAAAGCAAAGGGGCGCGGCACCCTGCGGCGCCGCGCCCCGGTTGGTCGCCGGAGTGGGGCGCCGATCAGTACGGCGTCACCATCTCCGTCTCGTAGCACTCGATCTGGTCGCCGACGCGGATATCGTTATAGTTGGCGAAGGACATGCCGCATTCGTAGCCGTTGGTCACTTCCTTCACGTCGTCCTTGAACCGCCGCAGGGTCGAAAGCTCGCCCTGGTGGATGACGATGCCGTCGCGCAGCAGGCGAACGCCGCAGCCGCGCTTCACCACGCCTTCGGTCACGCGGCAACCCGCCACGTTGCCGATCTTCTTGACCTCGAAGACCTGCAGGATCTGCGCGTAGCCGAGGAAGTTCTCGCGCGCCACCGGCGCCAGCTTCGACTTGAACATCCGCTCGATGTCGTCCGACACCTCGTAGATGATCGAGTAGTAGCGGATCTCGACGCCCTCGCGCTGCGTCATCTCCCGCGCCTGGGTGGTGGCGCGGACGTTGAAGGCGACCACCACGGCGTTGGACGCCTTGGCCAGCTGGATGTCGCTTTCGGTGATCTGGCCGACCGCGCTGTGCAGCACGCGGACGCGCACTTCCTCGTTGCCGATCTTGGCCAGCGTCACGCCGATCGCCTCGGCGCTGCCCTGGACATCGGCCTTGACGACGACCGTCACTTCCTTCTGCACGCCGGCCTGGATGCGGGCCAGCATGTCGGTCAGCGTGCCGCGGCCGGCGACGGCGGAAGCCGAGGCCTTGTCGCGCAGCTTGCGCTGGCGGAACTCGGAGATCTCGCGCGCCTGGGTCTCATCCGCCACGGCAACGAAATTCTCGCCCGCCGATGGCACGCCCGACAGCCCAAGGATCTCGACCGGCAGCGACGGCCCGGCCACCTTCAGTTGGCGGCCCTTGTCGTCCAACATCGCCCGCACCCGGCCCCATTCGGCACCAGCCACGACGATTTCGCCGGTCTTCAGCGTGCCCTTCTGGACCAGCACGGTCGCCACCGGCCCGCGGCCGCGATCGAGCTTGCTCTCGATCACGGTACCCTCGGCGGCACGATCCGGGTTGGCCTTCAGGTCCAGCACCTCGGCCTGCAGGGAGATCGCCTCCAGCAGCCGGTCGAGGTTGATCTTCTTGGTCGCCGAGACCTCGATCTCCATGGTGTCGCCACCGAGGCTCTCGACCACGATCTCGTGCTGCAGGAGTTCCTGCTTCACCCGCTCGGGCCTGACGCCTTCCTTGTCGATCTTGTTGACCGCGACGATCAGCGGCACGCCGGCCGCCTTGGCATGGTTGATCGCCTCGATCGTCTGCGGCATCACGCCGTCATCCGCCGCGACGACCAGCACGACCATGTCCGTCACCTGGGCGCCGCGCGACCGCATGGCGGTGAAGGCGGCGTGGCCCGGGGTGTCGATGAAGGTCACCCGGGACCCGTCCGGGATCTGCACCTGGTAGGCGCCGATATGCTGGGTGATGCCACCCGCCTCGTGCGCCGCCACGTCGGCCTTGCGCAGCGCGTCCAGCAGGCTGGTCTTGCCGTGGTCGACATGGCCCATGATGGTGACGACCGGCGGGCGAACCTGCAGGTCGGTGTCGATGTCGGCGACGCCCTCGATGCCCTGCTCGACATCCGAATCCGCCACGCGGCGGACGCGGTGGCCGAATTCCTCTACCACCAGCTGGGCGGTGTCGGCGTCGATTGTCTGCGTCAGCGTCGCCATCACGCCCATGCGGAACAGCGACTTAACCACTTCGCCGCCCCGCGC
>JBMOJU010000618.1:0-2106 GCA_049315625.1 Paracraurococcus sp. | reverse complement strand
ATGCTCGGCATCCAGGACATGCGCTGGATGTGCCGCAACGTGATGGCGCGGGAGAAGGCGCTGTTCCACGGCCACCCGATCGCGGCCGTCGCGGCGATCAACGAGGAGGTGGCGGCCGCCGCCTGCGCGCTGATCGCGGTGGAGTACGAGGTGCTGCCGCACGTCATCGAGATCGAGGACGCGATCAAGGACGACGCGCCCATCCTGCATGACTTCGCCAAATTCGCCGGCAAGCCGTCCAACATCGCCGGCACGATGACCGCCAAGCTCGGCGACGTCGCCGAGGGCTTCGCCCAGGCGGACATCATCGTCGAGCGGACCTTCCGCACGCGGCCGATCCACCAGGGCTATATCGAACCGCAGGCCTGCACCGTCAGCTACTCGGCCGACGGCCGCGCGACGATCTGGAGCAGCAGCCAGGGCCAGTTCATGGTCCGCGCCATGACCTCGCTGCTCACCGGCGTGCCGCAGAGCAACATCCGGGCGATCCCGGCCGAGATCGGCGGCGGCTTCGGCGCCAAGACCATCATCTATCTGGAACCCGTCGCCCTGCTGCTGTCGAAGAAGTCGGGCCGTCCGGTGAAGATGGTGATGACGCGGGAGGAGGTGATGCGGGCGACCGGCCCGACCTCCGGCTCCTTCAGCACCGTCAAGCTCGGCGCGAAGCGGGACGGTACCATCGTCGCTGCCCAGGGCACCTTCTACATCCAGGCCGGCTGCCTGCCGGGCGGGCCGCTGCGCGGGCCGGTCGGCTGCGCCTTCGCGCCCTACGACATCCCGCACGTCCTTTCGGTCGGCTACGACGTCGTCTCCAACCGCTCCAAGGTCGCGGCCTACCGCGCGCCGGGCGCGCCGCTCGGTGCCTATGCGACCGAATGCGTGCTGGATGAGATCGCCGAGCAGCTCGGCATGGACCGCCTGGAGATCCGGCTGAAGAACTCCGCGAAGCCCGGCACCAAGGCGGCCTACGGCGCGACCTTCGGCAAGGTGACCTTCGAGGAGACGATCGAGGCGATCCAGAACCACGAACACTACAAGGCGCCGCTCGACCGCAACCCGCGCCCCGGCGTGAAGCGCGGCCGCGGCGTCGCCTCCGGCTTCTGGTACAATGCCGGCGGCGAATCTTCGGCTCAGGTGAACATCACCGAGGACGGCAACGTGGTGGTCACCACGGGCCACCCGGATGTCGGCGGCTCGCGCGCCTCGATCGCCAACGTGGCGGCGGAGCTGCTGGGCGTCGACCATTCGCGCGTGTCCGTGCTGATCGGCGATACGGCCAGCATCGGCTACAGCAACCTGACCGGCGGCAGCCGCGTCACCTTCGCCTCGGCCATCGTAGTGACGCAGTCGGCCGAGAAGGTGATCGGCCAGCTCAAGGACCGCGCGGCGAAGATCTGGAAGATCGACCCCGAGGCGGTGAATTGGGAGAATGGCGAGGCGAAGCCGGCCGGCCCGAATGCCGGGCAGTTCCCGCCACTGACCTTGGCCGACCTGGCGGCGCGGGCGACCGAGACGGGCGGGCCGATCGGCGCCGGCGTGCAGCTCAACACCGTCGGCGCCGATCCGGGCTTCGCCACGCATGTGGTGGACGTGGAGGTTGACGTCGATCTCGGCATCGTCCGGGTGCTGCGTTACACCGCGGCGCAGGATGTCGGCCGCGCGCTGCACCCCAGCTACGTCGAGGGCCAGATCCAGGGCGGCGTGGTGCAGGGCATCGGCTGGGCGCTGTCGGAGGAATACCTCTACGACGCGAAGGGCCGTCTGGATAACGCCGGCTTCCTCGACTACCGCATGCCGGTGTGTTCGGACGTACCGATGATCGAGGCGGTGATGCTGGAGATCCCAAATCCGAAGCACCCGCAAGGCGTGCGCGGCGTGGGCGAGGCGCCGATCGTGCCGCCGCTCGCGGCGATCGCCAACGCGGTCTACGACGCGCTCGGCAAGCGCTTCTACGCGCTGCCGATGTCGCCGCCGAAGGTGCTTGAGACGCTCGACGCGGCGTAAGGAAGATTGGGGAGGGAAAAGTATTCCCTCCCCAAACCCCACCCTTCCTTTTTGTGGGTTTGGCATTCGTCGCGCGGCGACTGCCAGACTCCGAAAAAAATG
>JBMOJU010000210.1:0-9365 GCA_049315625.1 Paracraurococcus sp. | reverse complement strand
GGCGCGCGCAATCCGGCGCGGCGACAGGCGCCGCGCCGGACTGGACGATCAGTAGGTGATCGTGGCGACGATGCTGTCCGTGTAGGCGCCGGCGATGACGTTCTGGCCGGCCGGCATGCGGGCATAGACCGTCGACGAGGTGGTCGTGCCGGTGCCGGTATAGCTCAGGCCGGTCCCGGCGGTGTTGCCCCACACCGTGGTGCGGCCGCTGTTCTGGTAGAGGAAATAGCTCAGCAGGCTGGTCGGGGAGGCGATGTTCTGGGCGCGGCGGAGCGGCGCCGCCTCGGTGCTGCCGGCCGCGGGGTTGCTGCCCTGGCCGAGCGTGATGATGGCGGCAGCGCCGAGGGTGCAGGCGACTGAGAGGCTGGTCGTCGTGTCGGTCGCCGAGGCCGACAGCGTGTCGTAGTTGATGGTCAGCGGGCTGGCCGAGATGGTGCAGGCATTGGCCACCAGCGTGCTCACCGCGATCGAGGACGTCGCGGTGGCGGCTTCGAGCGGCTGGACGGCGATCAGGCTGAGGGCAGCGGCGCCGGCGAGCGCGGCGGAAAGCGTACGCTTCATGCTTTGGTCTCCTGGATTGAACGCGTCGGCTGCCCGGCGCGTCCGCGGGTCCCCGGCGATGCCCGGAACAAGCAGCGACCAGCGGCACCGGGCACCCGCTTCAGTCTCATCCCGGTATCGCTCGCCGTTCCGTGATGTTCAAGTAAGAAAAAGCGAAAATCGCCAGGAATGGCACAAGAAATGTGCCCTGGCCGTGATTAATCGCGCAATGCAACCCAGGGTTGTTAATTTGTTTCTATTTCTCTCTTAGATTGTACTGTATTCACCGAGGTCAACGCTGAAAATTGAGATAGTGTTCTGATAGGCTTTACGAGAGCATTATGGTAATGTCTGACCACAGAGATTGAGCCAACCGCGCCCGACCGACGCCGCCGCCGGGCCACCGGCATCCGACGCGAGCCGCGTGACCCCGGCATCCCAGACAGGACCACGCCATGCCTTCCATCACCGTGTTCAACGCCAACAACGTCAACGTCAGCTTCGTCGGCACCCTGGGCCGCGGCGGCGGATGGCTGGCCGACGGGGCGGCGAAAACGTCCGGCTTCCAGGCGATCTGCTCCGACGACGGCACCAACGACACGCTGCGCGGCGGCTTGGGCAATGACAGCCTCTACGGCGGCGATGGCGATGACCGCATCTCCGGCGGGCTCGGCACCAACCAGCTGTTCGGCGGCGCCGGCAACGATATGCTTTTCGCCAACCTGAACGCCGGCGAATACAACTTCGTCGATGGCGGGACCGGCAACGACACCCTGTACCTGCAGATGAGCGGGACCCAGGCCGCGAGCGCCGCGGTGCGCCAGGCGCTGCACGCGGCGTATGACTTCCTCACCGCCAGCCCGGCGGCCTCGGCCGTGTTCAGCGCCGGCGCCCTGCAGGTCTCGTTCCAGGCCATCGAAACGGTCCAGCTGCGCATCGACGGCGTGCTGAAGCCGCTCAGCAACGCGCTCGGCAAGCTGATCAATTTCGAGGACCGTTCCGGCTTCGGTGACACGCTGCCCGACGGCTACCAGGGCTTCAATTGGAACACGGCCGGCGGGTATGGCGTTGCCGTCCTCGACAGGATGTTTGCGCCCAGCAACAGCGGCTTCGTCACCGGCAGCGTCGGCGCGGGAACCAAGGTGGCGACCAACACGCACGCCGACAGCCCGATCGACATCACCAAGGCGGGCGGCGGCCTCTTCGGCTTCGATCAGGTCGCGGTCACCTCCGCCTGGAACGAGAGCCAGGACGTCATCTTCCAGGGCTACCGGGGCGGCGTGCTCGTCGGCCAGAAGACGGTCACGGTGAGCGACCATGCGCCGACCGTGGTCGATGGCTACAGCTGGGGCGGTATCGACGACCTGCGGATCACCGGCCTTGCCGGAACCCCGGACCCGCTCGCGTTCGGCTCCGGCCACGCCCTTGTCTTCGACAGCTTCTTCCTGTCCTGACGCCGCCATCCGCGGCGAATCGGCGATATCCGCCGGGGAAGGCGGTTGGGCGGCCTCCCCGGATCACTGCCGCGTCGCGCTGCGCGGTGAGCGCTGACCGGCGCGGCCGCTGCGGCGCCGGGTTGCGCTTGATTCATTGGGCTTTTCGGCGACATGGCCACATAGACGCCCGAGACAGCACCAAAGCCCCCGCCATGCAGACCCGCGTCGCCCTCCTCGCCCATTGCCACGACACCCTCGGCGCCATGCGCCGGGAGGGGCGCTACCGCGAATTTGCCCATCTGGAGAAACTCGCCGGCCGTTTCCCCACCTACCGCTGGCACGCGCCGCAGGGGGTCAGGGAGGTCACCGTCTGGTCCTCCAACGACTATCTCGGCATGGGCAACCACCCGGCGGTGCTGGAGGCCGCGACCCGGGCGATCGCCGAGCACGGCGCCGGCGCCGGCGGAACCCGCAACATCTCCGGCACCTCGCCGCTGCATGCGGCGCTGGAGGCCGAGCTGGCCGCGCTGCACGGCAAGGGCGGCGCGCTGCTGTTCGGCAGTGGCTACATCGCCAATACGGCCGCCATCGCCGCGGTGCTGGAAGCCCTGCCCGGCTTCATCGTCTTCTCGGATGCCAAGAACCACGCCTCGATGATCGCCGGCATGCGCGGGGCGAAGGACGCCAGGCGCGTCATCTGGCGGCACAACGACCTGGCCGACCTGGAGGCGAAGCTTTCCGCCGCCCCGGCCGGGGCACCGAAGCTGGTGGCCTTCGAGAGCGTCTATTCGATGGATGGCGACATCGCCCCGATCGGCGCCACCTGCGACCTGGCCGAGCGCTACGGCGCCATGACCTACCTGGACGAGGTGCATGCCGTCGGCCTCTATGGCGCGACGGGCGGCGGGATCTCGGAGCGCGACGGGGTCGCGGCCCGGGTCGATCTGATCGAGGGCACGCTGGCCAAGGGCTTCGGCGTGCTGGGCGGATACGTGGCGGGCGATGCCGCGCTGGTCGATTTCATCCGCAGCGTCGCCGGCGGGCTGATCTTCACCACCGCCCTGCCCCCGGCCGTCGCCGCGGCAGCGCTGGAAAGCGTCCGAACCCTGAAGCGGGACCCGGCCCGCCGCACCGCGCTGGCGGAACGCGCCGCGGCGCTGAAGGCGGCGCTGGATGCCGCCGGGCTGCCGCGCATCAAGGCGCCCAGCCACATCGTCCCGGTGCATGTCGGCGAAGCCGCGCTCTGCCGCCAGGTGGCCCGCCGGCTGCTGGAGGAGCACGACCTCTACGCCACCCCGATCAACTACCCGACCGTGCCGCGCGGGACCGAACGGCTGCGGCTCTGCGCCACGCCGTTCCATACGGACGCCATGATCGCTGGATTGATTTCGGCGCTGCGGGCGGTGCTGCCCCGGGGCGAGGTCCGTCAGGCAGCGGAATAGGCAAGGAAGATCGGGGATGGAAAAGTATTCCCTCCCCAAACCCCGCCTTTCCTTTTTGTGAGTCGTATTCCCCGTGTGGCGAATGCCAGACTTGGAGAAATAATTGCCTACTCCGCCTGCATGCTGCCGTCGCGCAGCGTGACGCGGGTAGCGCGGCAGGCCTCGACGCCCTGCATCTCCGCCGCCCGGCCATTGGTCCAGACCGCGCGCAAACCGTAGTTCCCCTCCGCCGGGAAGCGGAAGGGCAGCGTCGCCCCGGGCGACAGCTCCCGGCCCGGCAGCAGGTCCGCGCCCCAGCCCTCGGCGCCCTGCCGCGCCACGTAGAACTGCTCCACCGCCTGGCCGGAGGCATTGGCCAGCACCGCCGGGCAGGACCGGTCGCCACCGCCGCAGGCGCCGAGCAGCAGCGCCAGAGCGAGGACCGGCCGCGTCATGCCGGGTCGATCGGCGCCGGGGGCACGCCGCCAGTCTCGATTGCCGCGCCGGCGGCCAGCAACACGTCCTCCCGGTACCGGCCGCCGACGAGTTGCACGCCCACCGGCACGCCGCCGACCAGGCCGGTGCTGACCGTCAGCCCGGGCAGGCCCAGCACCGGGAGGCCGAGCTGCGGCAATTGCTGCGCCATCATGGTGCGGAAGCCGTCGAAGCTCTCGACATCCGCGTGGTTGCGGAAGGGCAGCGCGCCGGAGACCGGCATGATCACCACGGGGGAACGTTCCAGGAACAGCAGCCATTGCCGCAGCAGGCCGACCCGCTTCTGCAGCGCGTCCTGGAAGTCGAACAGCGAGGGCTCGGCGCACATGCGTTCCATGTAGCCGAAGATCGCCAGCGCATCCGGATCGCCTTCCTTCGCGTAGACGGCGGTGCCGGCGCGGCGGCTTTCGGCCAGCCAGAGCAGGAGCTGGATATCGGCGCTCGCCTGCAGCGGCGGGAGGTTGGGCACCTCCTCCACCTCCCAGCCGGCGGTGCGCAGGCGGTCGGCGGCGTCGCGCAGGGCGGCGGCGACCGCGGGCTCCACCGGCATGCCGTCCGGCGCGATGCAGAGCGCGGCACGCTGCGGGACGGCGGGGCCCTCCAGCGGCGCCGGTACCCACCAGGGGTCGCGCGCATCCGGCTGACTCATCGCCGCCAGCGCCAGGCGCAGGTCGCCGATGGTCCGCGCCAGCGGGCCGGAGACCGCCATGAGCTGCCCGCCGATCCCGCGATCCGCGCCGGTGGCGTTCCAGGCCGGGATGCGGCCCATGGTCGGGCGCAGGCCATGGATGCCGCAGGCATAGGCCGGGTAGCGGATCGAGCCGCCGATATCCGTACCATGCGCGAAGGCGCCGATGCCGGCGGCGACGCAGGCCGCAGCCCCGCCCGAGGAGCCGCCGGGGGTGATCGACGGGTCGCGCGGATTGGTCGTCGCGCCATGCAGCAGGTTGCGGGTGAACCAGCGCAGCGAGAAGGCCGGGGTGTTGGTGCGGCCGAGGACGACCGCCCCGGCCCGCTTCAGGTTGGCCACAACCGGGCTGTCTTGGCTAGCGACCAGGTCCTGCTGCACGGTCAGGCCGTTGGTCGTGGCCCAGCCCTGCTGGTCGACATTGACCTTCACCGTGATCGGCACGCCGGCGAGCGGCCCGGGCGCCTCGCCGCGGGCCAGCGCCGCATCCACCGCCGCGGCGGCGGCGAGCGGCTGCGCCGGGTCGTGCTGGATGACGGCGTTGAGCTGCGGGTTCACCGCGTCCAGCCGGGCCAGGGCGGCGCGCGTCGCCTCGGTCGCGGAGACCTGGCGGTCGCGGATGAGGGCGGCGAGGTCCGTGGCCGGAAGGCGCCAGAGATCGGTCATGCGGGGTGTCCCGGTTGTCTGGCTGGCATGGTCGGGCGTGGCGACGGGCAACGCAACCGCTCAGCCGGGCTTCGGCCAGCCTGGCCGGCCGCGGAAGGGCCGCATGTCGGGGTAGCCGCTGACCGCCCAGGCGCCGTCCACCAGCAGGCTGGCGCCGGAGACGTAGCGCGCCTCGTCGCTCGCCAGGAACAGCGCGGGGCCGGCGATGTCCTCCGGTTGCGCCGCGCGGCCCAGCGGGATGCGCTCCAGGAAGGCGGCATGCGCCGCGGGGTTGTCGAAATGGCGCTTCGTCAGCGGCGTCTCGACCAGGCCGGGCAGGATGGCGTTCACCCGCACGCCGTCCGGCGTCATCTCCAGCGCGCCGTTCTTGGTCAGCATCTCGACGCCGGCCTTGGCCGAGGCGTAGCCGGCGCCGCCATGCATCGGCACATGGGCGTTGAGCGAGGCGATGTTCACGATGGCGCCGCCGCGCCCCAGCATGTGCCGCGCCGCGTGCTTCATCCCGAGGAAGACGCCCTTGAGGCAGAGATCGACGGTGAAATCCCAATCGGCCTCGGCAAGGTCGACGATGTAGCCGGGGCGCGAGGCGCCGGCGACGTTGAAGGCGATGTCGAGCGCGCCGAAGCGCCCGACGGCCAGCGCCATCATCGCCTCGACCTCGGCTTCGCGTGTCACGTCGCAGGCCGTGGTGGCGACGCGTGCGTCGAATTCGCCGGCGGCTGCCGCCAGCCGGTCCGGGTTCACGTCGCCGCAAACGATGCTGGCGCCTTCCCGGTGCAGGCCGCGCAGGATGGCCAGCCCGATGCCGGAGGCGCCACCCGCGACCACCGCCACCTTCCCCGCGAAGCGTCCCCTGCCGTCGGTCATGCCGTTTGCTCCCTGCCGTTCAGTCCTGCCGGATGCCGAGGCGCTGGATCACCTCGGTCCAGCGCGCCAACTCCTCCCGCATGAGCGCCGCGAGCGGGTCGGGCCCGAGGTCGCGCGGCTCCATGGATTGCGCCGCCAGCTTCTCCCGCACGGCGGGCAGGGCGATCGCGCGGCGGAGGTCGGCATCGATCCGCGCCACCACCGGCGCCGGCATGCCGGCCGGGCCGACCACCAGGTACCAGGTGCCGGACTCGAAGCCGGGATAGCCGGATTCCGCCAGGGTCGGCACGTCGGGCAGCGCCGCCGCGCGTACCGCGCCGGTGGTGGCGAGGGCGCGCAGCCGCCCGGCCTGCACCGCCGGCACCGACATGACCGGGTTGTGGAACATCGCCATCACCTGGCCGCCCAGCAGCGCCGCATGCGCCGGCGCCGCGCCGCCGAAGGGGACATGGGTGAACTCGACCCCGGCGCGGATGCGGAACAACTCGGCCGTCAGGTGCGTCGGCGTGCCGACCCCGGCGGAGGTGATGGTGACCTCCCCGGGCCTGGCGCGCAGCAGCGCCTCGAACCCCGCCAGGTCGGTCACCGGCACTGACGGATGCACCACCAGCACCAGGCTGTAATAGGCGATCTGGGTGATCGGGCTGAAATCCCGCACCGGGTCGAAGGCCAGCTTGCTGTAGAGCGCCGCGCCCTGCACATGCGAGGAGGCGTTGAGCAGCAAGGTGTGGCCATCCGGCGCCGCGCGGGCCACCGCCTCGGCGCCGATATTGCCGCCGGCGCCTGCGCGGTTCTCGACGATGACGGGCTGGCCCCAGCTTTCCGCCAACGGGCCGGCCAGCAGCCGGGCGAGGACGTCGGCCGGGCCACCCGGCGGGAAGGGCACGAGGAGGCGCACCGGCCGGGTCGGCCAGGCCTGCGCCCGGGCCGGCGCGGCCAGCAGCGCGGCGCCGAGGGCGGCGCGGCGGCCGATGCGGATCATGGCGTGTCTCCCAAGCCGCGGCCTCTCGCCAGGGCCGCTGCGGTGCAGGCTATGGCCATTGCCGGGGCGCGTCCATGCGGATGGACGGCGCGCGGCGGCAGCGTTATGGCGGGCGGGACACAGCGGGGACGCACGCATGGAACCCTGGCTGACCGCCGAGGAATGGCAGGCCGTGCGGCTCAGCCTCGACGTCGCGCTGCGCTCCGTTGCCGTCTCCCTGCTGCCGGCGATCGGCGTGGCGATGCTGCTGGCGCGCCGGCGTTTCTTCGGCCGGTCGCTGCTCGACGCCCTGGTCCACCTGCCGCTGGTGGTGCCGCCGGTCGTCGTCGGCTGGGGGCTGCTGATGCTGTTCGGCCTGCGCGGGCCGATCGGCGGGCCGCTGCACGAGTGGTTCGGCATCCGCCTGGTCTTCACCACCGAGGGCGCGGCGCTGGCCACCGCGGTGATGTCCTTCCCGCTGATCGTCCGCGCCGTGCGGCTTGGCCTGGAAGGCGTCGATACGGGGCTGGAGGATGCCGCGGGCACGTTGGGCGCAGGGCGGCTGGACCGCTTCCTGACCGTGACCTTGCCGCTGATGTCGCCCGGCATCCTGGCCGGCGCGGTCACCGCCTTCGCCGCGGGCCTCGGCGAATTCGGCGCGGTGATCACCTTCGCCTCCAACATCCCGGGCGAGACGCAGACCCTGCCGCTGGCGATCTACAGCGCCACGCAGACGCCGGGCGGGGAGACGATGGCGGCGCGGCTCGCCGGCATCTCCTTTGCGCTGGCGGTGGCCGGGCTGCTGCTGGCGGATCTGGTCGCGCGGCGGATGTCGCGGCTGCTGGGTCGCGGCTGATGCTGGAGGTGGCGCTGCGGCACCGCTTCGGGCGGGACGGCTTCGCGCTGGACGTCGCCTTCGCCGCGGCGGACAGCGCCGTTACCGCGCTGTTCGGCCCCTCCGGCTGCGGCAAGACCACGGTGCTGAACATCGTCGCCGGGCTGCTGCGGCCGCAGGCGGGGCGCGTCGCGCTGCAGGGCGCGGCGCTGCTGGACACCGCGCAGGGCGTTTTCGTGCCGCCGGAGCGCCGGCGCTGCGCCGTGGTCTTCCAGGATGCGCGGCTGTTCCCGCATCTGAGCGTCGAGACCAACCTGCGCTACGGACTGCGCCGCGCGCCGCCGGAGGCGACCGGGCCGGGCCTGGAGGAGGTGGTGGCACTGCTCGGCATCGGCCACCTGCTGGGGCGCCGGCCGGGGCGGCTTTCGGGCGGGGAGCGGCAGCGCGTGGCGCTCGGCCGCGCGCTGCTGGCCCGGCCGCGGCTGCTGCTGATGGACGAGCCGCTGGCGGCGCTGGATGCCGGGCGGCGGGCGGAGGTGCTGCCCTTCCTGGCGCGGCTGCGCCACGCCGCCGGCCCGCCGATCGTCTATGTGACGCATGCGCTGGACGAGGTGGACGCGCTGGCCGACCGGCTGGTGCTGCTGCAGGAGGGGCGCGTGGTGGCGGAGGGGACGGTGGAGGCGATGTCGCTGCGCACCGACCTGCCGCTGGCCGGGCGGCGCGATGCCGGCGCGCTGCTGCCCTGCACGATCCTCGCGCATGATGCGGCGCGCGGGCTGACGCGGCTCGGCTTTGCCGGCGGCGAACTGACCGTGCCGCTGCGGGAGGAGCCGCCGGGCACCCACGCCCGGGTCCGGCTGCGCGCGCGCGACGTGGCGGTGGCGACCGAGCCGCCGCGCGGGTTGTCGACCCAGAACGTGCTGCCGGCGATCGTGGTGGCGGTCGGCGAGGCGCCGTCGCCGCACGAGGTCTTCCTCCGGCTGCGACTGGGCGAGAGCGAGCTGCTGTCGCGCATCACGCGCGACAGCGCGGTGCGGCTGGGCCTGGCGCCGGGCCAAGCGGTATGGGCGGTGGTGAAGGCGGTGACCTTCGACCGGGCGGGAGGCGCAGGATGATGCGGGAGGCGGCGCTCAGCCTGCGGATCGACCTGCCGCAGGGGCGGATCGGGCCCGGCAAGATCCGGCTGCTGGAGACGATCGACCGGGAGGGCTCGATCTCCGCCGCCGGGCGGGCGCTGGGGATGAGCTACAAACGCGCCTGGGATTTGGTGGATGCGCTGAACCGGCTGCTTGGCACGCCGGCGGTGGATGCCAGCCCGGGCGGGTATCGCGGCGGCGGCGCGGTGCTGACCGATGCGGGGCGCAGCCTGGTGGCCGATTACCGGGCGATCGAACGCGCCGCGCAGCGCGCCGCCAGGCCGCGGCTGGCGGCGCTGGCGCAGCGGACGAAGGGCTGA
>JBMOJU010000617.1:0-2113 GCA_049315625.1 Paracraurococcus sp. | reverse complement strand
GCCTGCCGCTGCCTCCGCCGCCGCCCAAGAACGCAGGCGCAACCTCGACCACCGACACCGAGGTCGCATCCACCTACGCTGACAAGCGCGCCCTGCTGAGCCTTCGCATCACCTGTCTCACCGCGGCGGATGCGCAGAAGGCGCTTGGTGCCGCCAGCCCGCTCGGCGCGGCCGAAATCACCATCGAGGCCGAGCTGACCGGCGACATGAAGGACGGTGGCAAACTGACCTTCAGCGTGGCGGAGACGAAGGTTGCTGCCGCCATTAAACCTCTGACTATGGCGCAGACCTTGGGCAATGCCTTGGCGCCTGGCAGTTCGATCCGCGTGACCGTGGTGCTGGGCTTCGGCAAAGACGGCAAGGCCGATTTGGGTGCATCACTGCGGAGCTTGTTCATGCAACTACCGGATACCGCCACCATCGAAGCGCGCTTCGCGCCGCTTTCGGCCTGAACGCGTGGCATCGGCCCAGGTCCAGGCCACACGCGCGGCGCCTTTCGCCTTGCGCGTGGTGCAGCGGCAGCAAGGGCTTGCGGCGATCATTTACCGCCGGCGCGTGAATGACAGGATGGAGGAACGCTTCGATCGTGTGGCGGCGCTTTCGCCGCTCGCGCTCACCGCGGCTTCGGGCCTTTTGCGTGCGGCGCTGAAGGCCGCGGGCGGCAAGTCGAAGCTGGAGCCAGGCCCGTATCAACCGCTCGACGAGGATTGGGGGGCACGCGTGGCGGGCTTCGCCATAGTGGCGCGGGGCCTACGGGAAGCGCGGCGGCTGTCCAAGTCGGCCGAGCATTTCCGAGCGGCCGATGCGACCGAGGCAGCCTCCTGGTTCGGCCGCATGCAGGACGGGCGGGCCCTGCGCTGGGTGCGCGCACTGAGAATTATCACTGAAGCTGTGAAGTAGGGTCGGGGACGCAAAACATGCCGGATGGCACGAAGACGGGGCGGCCTCGGCTGCTGATCGAGGACTGGCTGCCAGCGGCGGCGATTGGCGTGGAATGCATGCGGGAACGTGGCTCTGCAAGCGCCCTCGCTCCGACTACGTATTTCCATGTGTGGTGGGCGCGGCGACCCTTGGCGGCAAGCCGCGCCGCGGTACTTGCGAGCGTGCTCCCAGCGGACTTTCCAAGAGAGACCTTTGAGCGGTTGATTGGCTTCGGGCGTTCGGGCCACGAACTTGTTGCTATTCGTGAACTAATGAACACTGGAGTTCAGGTCCCTGGCGGATTTGGTTCGCCTCGCGCATTCAAGGCACCTATTCGCACAAAAGACGTTCAAGCTGCCCATGCCGCGGCGACCCGAACTTGGGGGCACCTGCCAACCATAATGGACCCGATGTCCGGCGGCGGCTCAATCCCGCTGGAGAGCGCTCGGCTCGGCTTTCCGACCATAGCAAACGAGTACAACCCGGTTGCGTGCAGCGTGTTGGAGGCTACGCTCGACTATACGTTCCGTTTCGGACCGAAGCTCGCTGTTCGAGCACGCCATTGGGGTCGTGAGTGGGAAAAGCGTGTAGCAGCTCGGATTGGGCGCTTCTTTCCAAAGGAAACAGGCGCCAACGTCCAGGCCTATATCTTTGCCCGCACGGTCCCATGCCCGACAACAGGACATATGACACCGCTGGTGCCTGACTGGCATTTGCGAAAGCCGAAGGGCGGGATCCCCGTTGTAGCCGAGCCCATCGTCAACAAAGGATCTGGCACCTGGACGACCGCCATCCGCCCGGTAGGCATCGGCCAAGGCGCCATTGGTGCACCGCCGGTCCGCACCTATGCAACGGGCAAAGGTATCAGCGTCTTTACCGGAGAGAGCATTCCGGCTGCATGGATTAAGGCTCAGGCCCAAGCGGGTCGCATGGGCAGTGCGCTCTACGCCGTCGCGCTGAAGACGCCGCAGGGTCTCAAATTTCGACCTCCGCAGCAAGCGGACCTCGATGCGTTGGAAGCGGCAGAGCAACAGCTCAATCAATGGCGTGGCGACTGGGAAGTAAGAAATCTGATTCCGACCGAGGAATATCCTCAGGTTACAACCGACCATCGGCCGCGCACCTACGGAATGCCGCGATGGGCCGATATGTTCAGCCCTCGCCAGCTTCTGGGTTTTGGCGTGTTGATGGA
>JBMOJU010000209.1:0-9385 GCA_049315625.1 Paracraurococcus sp. | reverse complement strand
CCCGAAGCCATCGGCCGGGTCTATCCGCTGGAACTCGGCCCCCCGGTCGGCTGGCCGGTGCAGTACCGCGTGGTGGGCCCGGAGGTGGAGACGGTGCGCGACATCGCCTTCCGCGCCGCCCAGGCCATCGCCGCCGATCCCGGCGCGCGCGGCACGAATTTCGACTGGATTGAACCAGCCCGGCAGCTCCGCGTCCGGGTGGACCAGGACCAGGCGCGCATGCTCGGCCTCAGCTCGGCCGCGCTCGCCACCTTCATCAATGCGACGCTGACCGGCAGCACCGTCACGCAATTGCGCGACGACATCTATCTGATCAACGTCGTCGCCCGCGCCACCGCCGATCAGCGGCTCTCGCTGGATACGCTGCGCTCGCTCCAGGTGCCGGTGCCGGGCGGCCGCACCGTGGCGCTCGGTACCTTCGCCAGCTTCGAGTACGAACAGGAATACCCGCTGATCTGGCGGCGCGACCGGGTGCCAACGCTGACCGTCCGTGCCGATGTGGTGCCGGGCGTGCTGCCGGAAGCGGTGGTCGGGCGCCTCGCCCCCGCCATCGCCGCGCTGAACGCGACGCTGCCCAAGGGCTATCATGTCGATCTCGGTGGCATCGCCGAAGAGAGCGCCGATTCACGCGCCTCGGTGCTCGCGGTGGTGCCGCTGATGCTGGTGATCATGTTCACCGCGCTGATGGTCCAGCTGCAGAGCTTTACCCGGCTCGGCATGGTGATCGCCACCCTGCCGCTCGGGCTGATCGGCGTGGTGGCGGCGCTGCTGCTGTTCCGCCAGCCGCTTGGCTTCGTCGCCATCCTCGGTATCCTCGCCCTGCTGGGGATGATCGCCAAGAACGGCGTCATCCTGCTGGTGCAGATCGAATCCGACCGGGCGGACGGCATGTCGGTCTGGGACGCGCTGGTGGCGGCGAGCAATTCGCGCTTCCGGCCGCTGATGCTGACGGCGCTGTCGACCGTACTGGGCATGATCCCCATCGCGCCGACGGTGTTCTGGGGGCCGATGGCCTTCGCCATCATGGGCGGGCTGCTCGTGGCGACGCTACTGACACTGGTCTTCCTGCCGACGCTCTACGCCACCGTTTACGGCGCGCGCGCCCCGGCGCGGCGAGGCGGAGCGGGCGCGGGATGAGAGCGCGGGCGGTCCGCTTCGCGGGGTTCTTCGGGCTTTGGCTCGTGCTGTCCGATGCCGCTGTCGCGGGGTTGCCTTTCGGGCTGCTGGCGGCAGGGCTGGCCTGCTGGGCCAGCCTTCGGCTATCGCCCGGCGCCGTGCGACTGGATGCGCCGCGGCTGCTGGCGCGCGTCACGCGGCAGGTGATGCTCGGCGGCGTCGATATTGCGGTGCGCGCCTTCAACCCGCGCCTGCCGCTGCGACCCGGGCTGCTCGCCTATGCCTCGGCGCATGGCGCGGGCCCGGCGCGCGACGTGCTCGCGGCGGTCGCCAGCCTTTCCCCCGGGGCGCTGCCGGCGGGGCTGGACGCGGCCGGCCACATGGTCGTCCACACGCTGGATACGGCGCAGGATACCGCCGCCGACCTGGCGGCGACCGAGGCGCTGATCCATGGCTGAATTCCTCCTCTTCGCCGCCGGCCTGGTGCTGCTGACGGTGATGGTGGCGCTGGCCCGGGCGCTGCGCCGCCGCGCCGCGGCCGACCGGATGATGGCCGCGCAGCTGCTCGGCACCGGCGGGGTGGCGGCGCTTCTGCTGCTCTCGGTCGCCACCGATACGCCGTCCATCGTCGATGTCGCGCTGGTGCTGGCGTTGCTCGCCGCCTTCGCCTCCATCGCCTTCGTTATCGCCGCGCGTGGGCTGGGGGAGCGATGAACCTCCTCTCCGGCCTGCTGATCAGCGCGGGCGTCGTTTTCTTCGTCGCCGGCACCACCGGCCTCTGGCGCTTCCCCGATACGCTGAGCCGCCTCCACGCGCTGAGCAAGGCCGATGGCCTCGGCCTCGGCCTCATCACGCTCGGCCTGCTGCCGATGGCCGGCGGCGTGCTGCCGGCGATCAAGCTCGTCCTGGTCTGGCTGCTGCTGCTGTGTTCCGGCGCCATCGCCGCCCAGCTCATCGCCGAGCACCAGCGCCGCGTCGGGCCGCCGGAATGATCGTCGCCCTCGACCTGGCGCTGGCCGTCGCCATCCTTGCCGTCGCGGCCTGGACGCTGCGCGTGCGCTCCGACTTCTCCGCCGTCGTCGGCTTCGTCTCCTATGGGTTGCTGCTGACGCTGGTCTGGGTGCGGCTGGATGCCATCGACGTGGCCCTGACCGAAGCCGCCATCGGCGCCGGCGCCACCGGCTTCATCCTGCTGTTGGCCGCCACCCGCCTCCGTGGCGCCGAGGCCGAGGTCGACGCCGCCACCCCCGGCCGTCGCCAGCAATGGGCGATCGGCGTGCTCTGCGGCATCATCGGCGCGGCGCTGGCCGCCGCCATGCTCAGCCTGCCCGAACCCGCCCCCAGCCTTGCGGCCGAGGCCGCTCGCCACCTGCCAGACCTCGGCGTGGGCAACCCCGCCACCGCCGTGCTGATGGCCTATCGCGGCCTGGATACGCTGCTGGAAGCGGTGGTCGTCGTCTTCGCGGTCGTCGCGGTCTGGTCCATGGCGCCCGACGATGCCTGGGGCCACGCGCCCGGGCCTCGCTTCCCGGTGCAGGACAGTGGGCCGCTCGCCCTCCTCACCCGCATCCTGGTACCCATCGGCATCGTCACCGGCATCTACATCGCCTGGGTCGGCGCCGATGCGCCGGGCGGCAAGTTCCAGGGCGGCACCATCCTCGCCGCCATGTGGGTGCTCGCCTGGGTCACCGGCCTCGCCCCCATGCCGAACGTCACCAGCGCCGCGCTGCGCTGGGCGGTGGTGGCCGGGCCGCTCACCTTTCTCGCGGTCGGCCTGCTGGGCTTCGTCTGGGCCGGCGGTTTCCTGGCCTATCCGCCCGCCTTCGCCAAACCGCTGATCCTGACCATCGAGGCGGCGATGACCATCTCCGTCGGCGCCGGCCTGGCGCTGCTGGTCGCCGGCCCACCCGAGCGAGGCGATCAAGGCAGTCCAGGGCAGGGCGCATGATCTTCGCCATCACCGGATCGGCGCTGGTCGCCCTCGGCCTGTTCGGCGTCGTCACCCAGGCCGCGCTGTTGCGGAAGATCCTCGCCTTCAACCTGCTCGGCGGCGGCGTCTTCCTGCTGTTCGGCGTCATCGCCCGGCGCGGCGCGGTGGTCGATCCGGTGCCGCAGGCGCTCGTCATCACCGGGCTCGTCGTGGCCTTTGCCGCCACCGCCCTCGCCCTCGTGCTAGTGCTGCGGATGTTCCAGATCACCGGCGCCGCCACCATCGCCGAGGACCCGCCGGCGTGATGGACCCCACCGCCGGCGGCACCCTGCTCATCCTGGCCATGGTCGTGCCCGTCACCGCCATGCTGCTCGCCTTCGCCATGGGCGGCCGCGCGGCGGAGCGCATCGCGCTCGGCGTGGTGCCGGTGGGCATCGGCATCGCGCTGCTGCTCGCCGCCGGCGTGCTGCGCGCCAAGGTGCCGATCGTCGAATGGGTCGGCAATTGGTCGCCGCCGCTCGGCCTAGCCCTGCGCGTGGACGGCATCAACGCCGCCATGCTGCTGACCACGGCACTCATCCTCGGCGGCGTGGCCCTGCACGCCCGCGCCGACTACGCCACCGCCCCGGGTGCCGCCGAACGGCGTGCCCCGTTCGCCTTCTGGGTCTTCTTCCTGGCGCTGTGGACGGCGCTGACCATGGCCTTCCTCGGCTCCGACCTGTTCAACCTGTTCGTCGCGCTGGAGATGCTGACCTTCGGCGCGCTCGCGCTCGCCTGCCTCGATGGCCGCGCCAGCCAGTTCAAGGCCGAGCTGCGCTACCTGCTCTTCGCCCTGATCGGCTCGGTCCTCTATCTGCTCGGCTGCGGGTTGCTGTACGGCGACTACGGCACGCTGGATGTGGTGCTGCTCGCCCGCGCCGCCCGGTCCGATCCCGCCACCATCACGGCCGCCGCCCTGATGAGCGCGGGGCTGCTGGCCAAGATGGCGCTGTTCCCGCTGCATCTGTGGCTGCCGCCCGCCCATGCCGGGGCACCGCCGGCGGCCAGCGCGGTGCTCTCGGGCCTCGTGGTGAAGGCCTCCTATTTCCTGCTGCTGCGGCTGTGGTTCACCGTGATGCCGGGCACGCTGGCCGCGACGGTGGCGCCGGTCTTCGCCACGCTCGGCGCCGCCGCCATCCTGTTCGGCAGCCTGGTCGCGCTGCGCCAGGCGCGGCTCAAGCTGCTCGTCGCCTATTCCACCGTGGCGCAGATCGGCTACCTCTTCCTGATGTTCCCGCTGGTTGCCGGGGGCGCGGAGGGCTTAGCCTCCGCCGCCTGGCTCGGCGGGGCCCTTCAGGCCATCTGCCACGCCTTCGCCAAGGCCGCGATGTTCCTCGCCGCTGGCGTCATCGCGGGCGTGCTGGGGCATGACCGCATCGCCGACCTCGGCGGCGCCGCGCGTGCCACACCGCTCAGCGTCTGGGCCTTCGGGCTTGCCGGCCTCTCGCTGATGGGCATCCCGCCCAGCGGCGGGTTCTCGGCCAAGTGGCTGCTGCTGATTGCGGCGATCGAGACCGGGCAATGGTGGTGGGCGCTGGTCATCGTCGGCGGCGGCCTGCTGACCGGTGGCTATGTCTTCCGCGTGCTCTCGGCCAGCATGGCGGACGGCGCTGCGCCGCCGGTGGCCGCGGTGAAGCCGGTGCAGGAACGCGTGGCGCTCGGCCTCGCCATCGTCTCCGTGCTGCTCGGCCTCATGCCGCTCGGCGCCTTCGGCCTGGTCCGCATCGGGCTGCTGCCATGATGCTGCTGGCCACCATGCTGGTGCCCCTGCTGATGCTGGCGGCCTGCATCGCCCCCGGACCGCGCGCCCGCATGCCGTACCTGCTCGGCCTCGCCCCGCTGCCGGGCCTGGCCGCGGCGTTGCTCGGCCCCGGCCAGGGCGTCGTGCTCTATGCCGACTGGCTGCGCCTCACCCTCATGCTCGATGCGCCGGCCGCGGTGCTGCTGGGCGGGGCGGCGACGCTCTGGAGTGCCGCCGGGATCTATGCCGGTGCCTATCTCGGCGCGAAACCCGGCGCCGAGCGCTTCGCCTGCTGGTGGCTGATCACGCTGTCCGGCAGCCTCGGCGTCTTCGTCACCGGCGACCTCGTCACCTTCTACCTCGCCTTCGCCATGGTCAGCCTCGCGGCCTATGGCCTCGTGGTGCAGGATCGCACGTCGGCCGCGTACCGCGCCGGTGAGGTCTATATCTTGCTCGCGGTGCTGGGCGAGGTCTGCCTGCTGCTGGCCTTCGCCCTGCTGGCGGCCGAGACCCCCGGCGACAGCCTGGCGATCCGCGACGTCGTCGCCGGCTTGCCCACCGCACCCGGACGTGACCTGATCGTCGGCCTGCTGCTGATCGGCTTCGGGTTGAAGGCGGGCCTCGTCCCGCTGCATGTCTGGCTGCCACTGGCGCATCCGGCGGCGCCGATGCCGGCCTCCGCGGTGCTCAGCGGCGCCATCATCAAGGCGGGGATCATCGGGTTGATCCGTTTCCTGCCAGGTGAGGGCGCGGTGCCGGAATGGGGCGGCATCCTCGCCGGTCTCGGCCTGCTGACGGCGTTCTACGGCGTCGCCATCGGCGTCACCCAGCGCAACCCGAAATCCGTGCTGGCCTATTCCAGCATCAGCCAGATGGGGGTGGCAGTCGCCGCGCTCGGCCTCGGCCTCGCGGATGCGGGGGCCGGCGTCGCGGTCGCCTTCTATGCGCTGTGCCACATGCTGGCGAAGGGCGCGCTGTTCCTTGGCATCGGTGTCGCCATGGCGGCCGGCCGGCGTTGGCTCTGGCTGGCGCTGGGTCCGGCGCTGATCCTGGCGCTGGGCTTCGGCGGCCTGCCGGGCACCGGTGGGGCGCTGGGCAAGGCGGCGGTGAAGGGGCTGTTCGGCGATGGCGTGCTGGGCCTGCTGGCAGGGCTTTCCGCCGCCGGATCGACGATGCTGATGCTGCATTTCTGCCGCCGGCTGGCGGCGCAGGCGGCGAAGGACCCCGCCGCCCGGCCGCCGGCCGGGCTGTTGCTGCCCTGGCTGGCCCTGGCGCTGGCCGCCATCGTGGTGCCCTGGGCCGTCTTTGCGCCCGCCGGCCTCGGCGACCCCTGGTCCAGCTTCGCGCCGGAGGCCCTGACGGGCGCGCTTTGGCCCATCGGGCTGGGCCTCGCCCTGGCCTGGGTCCTGCCGCGCCTGGCGCTGCCGCCGATCCCGGAGGGCGACATCCTGTTGCCCGCCTCCCGCTGCCTCGAAGCCGGCGCGCCCTGGGCCGGCCGCTTGGCGGCGCTGGAGGCGATGCTGCGCAGGTGGCCCGCCGCCGGGACCATGCTGCTGGCGCTCGTCCTCATCTTCGGCGTGGCGATGCTGCTGGCGCCCGGCGCGCCCTAGAACCGGAACGCCAGGCTGATCGAGCCGAACTGCGCCTGTTCCCGCTGCGTGGTGAATTCCTTGCTGCGGATCGTGTAGGTCGCGGTCAGCCGGCTGCGCGCCATCACCAGCGCGGCGCCGAGGCTGGCATCGCCGATGAAGGTTTCCCGGTCCACGCTGCGGCTATCCCGCCAGGTGTTGCCGTCGAGCGAGATGTCGCGGCCGACGGCGCGGCCTTCCACCCCGGCGAAGGCGTACCAGCCCCACGTATCGCCTGGCTCGAAGAACAGCGACCCGGCCGCCACTGGCCGCGCCCGCGGCGGGCCGAAATCGGCACCCAGCGCGGTGCCGATGCGGGCCATGAGCCCGAGGCCGCCATAGGTCTGCACGTTGCCCAGGCTGCCGACGACGCTCGGGACGATACCGACCGAAAGCGTGTCGTCGATCGGCCGGCTGAAGCGCCATTGCCGCGCCAGCACCAGGTTCACGCCTGGCTCGTCCTTCAACTGGTGGCTCCAGCCATAGGCGCGGTCGATGTTCAGGATGTCATGCGTGGTGTTCTGCACCGCGCGGCCGAGCGCCGAGGGGCCGACGACGCCAAGCTGCAATTCCGCCACCGCCAGCGTCGTGTCGGTGTTCGAGGACAGGGTCAGCGCGGTGTAGAGCCAGCCGGCGTAGGGCCGGTCCTTCGGGTCCGGCTCGCGCAGCAGCGTGTTGTCGGGGGTGAACTTCTTCTGTCCGAAGGCCAGTCCCCAACGCGGCGTGCCGCCCTCAGGGAAGAACGGCGCCAGCGCCGAGGTCGTGCTGCTGACCCAGGCCGGCGGCGCGCCGGAGGGCGACGCCCAGGCGAAAAGGAAGCCGTTGGTGTAGTAGCGGTCGGCGCCGGAAAAGGTGTCGTTCTCCAGGATGAAGGCGAAGGTCCCGCGCGTATAGGCCGGCGCCGCCGTATCCTCCGCCTGCGCCGCTACGGGCGGCAGGAGGGCGGCGAGCAGCGCTGCCGTTGCTGCCAGCCACCGGGCAGCCTTCTGTGTCGTCATCGGGAAGCGCCTCGTATCCTGCGGCGTCCGGCCGCGTCTCGGGTGGGGGCGGCCGCGCCGGGCTGGCGCGGCCGCGGCGGGGTCAGGCGGCGGGTGCGGCGGCGACCGCGGCCTGGGCGCCGGCCAGGGCCTCGCGCAGCGCTTCCTCCTTCGTCTCGTCGAAGGAACTGCGCATGATGTTGCCGCCGCTGCCCTGCAGCTCCGCCATGACCTTGTCAGCGGTCATCTTGCGGATCAGCAGGAACAGCGCGGCATGGCCGGCGTCAAGGCTCTTTGCCACTTCGCGCATGAAGTCGTCGTTGATGCCGACATCGGTCAGCTTGCCGCCGAGCGCGCCGGAGGCGGCACCCAGCGCGGCGCCGGCCAGCGGCATCAGCACGATGAGGCCGAGCAGCGAGCCCCAGAGCGCGCCGGAGGCGGCGCCGGCGGCGACCGGGGAGAACAGCTGGTTCAGCTTCACCTGGCCGTCCGGCTGCTTCACCGCGACGACGGCGTCACCCAGTTCGATCAGGTATTCCTTCTGCATCCCCAGCAGCTTGCCGCGGATCTCCTCGGCCTTGGCTTCGGTCGGATAGGCGATGACGAGCAGGTCGGACATGAGGGAGTCTCCTTCGTGGGGGGAGGCACGCGAGGCCTGGTGGTGCAAATCCGACGGAAACAGCCGTCTGCTTCGCACCACCAGGCTTTGTTTGGTGGGCCGATTCACCTGACGCCTGAGATTCAAGCGCCAGGATCGGACCACTAGCGGCCCATGGCACGGTCCGTCGTGGCCGGCAGGGTGCCGACCGCGGGCGGTACCTCGGCCCATGCCGTGCCGGCGCGGGCCTTGCGTTCGCCGTAGTCGAACAACGCCTGCATGAAGCCCTGGTCGAAGGGCTCCGGGCGCTCGGCGGCGAAGTTCGAGCCTATATAGCTCAGCCGGAACGCCACGTCGTCACGCTGTGCCGTGAGGTAGATGCGGCTGATGTCGCCGACCCCGCTGAAATGCAGCAGCGTGGTGATGGAGCGCCGGGCGATGGAAAACAGGCCGCGCGTGACGCTGGCCCCTTCGATATCCATGCGGCCGTTGCGGACCACCCAGATGGTACGCGCCCGCGGCGCCTGCCGTGTTGCGGCCACCGCCCGCAGGTCGAGCGAAGGTGGGTAGAAGAAGACCTGCGCCGCCGCGCCGCCATCGACGTGCATTTCCTGGTAGCTGCGGCCCTCGTGCTCGACATCCACCAGCACCGGCGGGAAGGCCCCGGGGATGGAGGCGCTGGCCAGCAGGATCTTGCGGAACAGCCTCAGCGCATCGGGGTGGCCGCTGGCGGCGATGGCGCCGATGTTCCAGACCACCGGCCGCTGCAGGTCGAGATTGGTGGTGCCGATCAGTAGCAGCCGCCCCTTGGCATATTCGCCGGCGATCGCCGCCAGCATCGCCGCATCCGCATGCCGCTGGATCACCCGGGTGAGCGGCGAGGTATCGGCTAGCGAGTCGCCGAACAGCACCGCGAGGGTGATGCGCCGCAACTGGATGAGGTCGGGCGGCGCAAGCTGGGTGAAGACCTCCCGCAGCGCCGGGTCGTAATCCTGGCCGAGGAAGGCGAAGGGGGCGATCAGCGCGCCGGCCGAGATGCCGGTGACGATCTCGAATTGCGGCCTGGTGCCGTTGGCGGTCCAGCCGGTCAGCAGGCCGGCGCCATAGGCGCCATTGTCGCCGCCGCCGGACAGCGCGAGGAAATGCGCCGGCTGCTGGGCACGGGTGCCGTCCGCCGCCTGGCGCGCCAGCATCAGCGCCGCCTCCCGCCGCAGCGGCTCGGCCGGGCCGTCCGGCCAGAAGCGCGCATTGGGAATGCCGAGCACCGGCAGGTCCACCGTCGCAGCCGGCGGAGGCGCGTCGAGCCGCATGATATTGGCGCAGCCGGCCAGCGGCAGAAGCACCAGCAGCGCCAGG
>JBMOJU010000616.1:0-2121 GCA_049315625.1 Paracraurococcus sp. | reverse complement strand
GGCCAACGCGTTGCTGGATGATGCCGGGCTCTCGCTCGACACCGATCCGCGTCGCGTCGCCAAATCGGGCGCGGCCCAGGATGCGGCACAGCTGGCCGCCATCGAAATCGCCGCCACCGGCGCTGCGGCGCCCGCCCGGCCCGACCCGCAACCGCAAGGCTGAGATGATGACAGAACCCATCGAACCGGGCGGCAGCAATGCCGCGCCGGAGCCTGCCGCTGCGCCCGATCGAATGCCCACCGATGGGCAATCGATCATCGCGCAGCGCGCGCTGGCTGCGCCCGTCACCGTCGATCGTGCAGCGCGCACCGTCGAGGTGGTGTGGAGCACCGGCGCCCGGGCTCGCAACTTCGTCCCCGCCCTCGGCCTGATCACCGAGGAGTTGGAGATGACGCCGAACGCGGTGCGCATGGAGGCGCTGCGCTCCGGCAATGCCCCGGTGTTGAACACCCACCGCCGCGGCGATGCCCGTGACGTGCTGGGCCGCGTCATCGCCGCCCGCCTCGAGACCGGCCGCGGTCACGCCACACTGCAATTCTCCGCCGCCGCCGATGTCGAGCCGGTCTGGCAGCGCATCGCCGACGGCACGCTGCGCGCGGTGAGCGTCGGCTATCGCGTGCATCGCTATGACCCGCGCCCGGATGCGGCCACCGGCCAGACCGTCCATCGCGCGGTGGATTGGGAGCCCTTCGAGATCTCGGTCGTGGCGGTGCCGGTGGACCGCGACGCCAGCGTCCGCGCCGAGGGCGATCCGGGCGCACCGACCACCGCCATCGAACCTGACCTTCCAGAGGAGGAACCCACCATGCCCGAGCCCACGCCCGAAACCGCCCCGCCCCAGGAGAACCCCGTGACCACCACCACGCCCGTCGCCACCCCGCCCGAACCGGCCCGCGCCGCGCTCGACCTCGACGCCATCCGCGCCGAGGCCGGCCGTGCCGAGCGTGAGCGGATCAGCGGCATCGACACCGCCATCGAGGCCGCCCGCGCCCTGCTGCCGGCCGAGCGCATCGCGCCCATGCGCGCCGAGGCCATCGAGAAGGGCTGGTCCGCCGACCAGGTCCGCCGGTCGCTCTTCGACATCATGGTCGCCGCCGGCCAGCGCCCCTCGCTGCCGGCCCGCCCCGAAACGGGCCCCGGGCACGACGACCCCGCCGCCATGCTCGACGCCATGGCCGAGGCGCTCGCCGCCCGCTCCATGCCCGGCTACCAGCCCAAGGGGAGTGGCCGCCACGTCGAATTCATGGGCTGGCGCCCCTCCGACATGATCGGCCAGCTGCTGCGCGCCAAGGGCGATCCCAACCCGCCGCGCAACCCGACCCTGCTGGCCGAACGCGCCTTTCACACCACCTCCGACTTTCCCGCGCTGCTCTCGGCCGCGGCCAACAAGATGCTGCTTGCGGCCTATGCGCCTGCAGCCCCGACCTATCGCCAGATTTTCCTCCGCCGCGATTTCCGCGACTTCAAGCCGCACCGGCACCTGCGCGTGGGTGACTTCCCGACGCTGCTCCCGCTCATGGAGAACGGCGAGATCCAGGCCGGCACGATGTCGGAAAGCCAGGAGATCGTCCTGCTACAGACCTTCGCCCGGCGCATCCGCGTGACGCGGCCCATGCTGGTCAACGACGATCTCGGCGCCTTCACCGACTTCGCCGCCGCCATCGGCCGGCGCGTCGCCGACTTCGAGAACGCCACCGCCTATGCGCTGCTGAACTCGGCCAGCGGCGACGGCCCGACGCTCACCACCGGCAGTGCCGCCGTGTTCGGCACCGCCGCCGCGCGCGCCAACAAGGCCTCGGCCGGCACGGCGCTCGATCTCGGCAACCTCGCCGTGGGCCGCGCGGCGGTGATGCGCCAGAAGACCCTGGACGGCCTGCCCATCGCGGTCGGCGCCTCCATGCGCCTGCTGGTCGGGCCGAACCTGGAACTGCCGGCGCGACAGCTCACCGTCCCGGTGGCCGCCAATCAGGTCAGCCAGGAGAACGTCTTCGCCAGCTTCGTGCAGCCGGTGGTCGAGCCGCTGATCCCCACCAACCGCTGGTATCTCTTTGCCGATCCGGTCAACGCGCCGGTCTATGTCTACGGCTACCTCAACGGTGCCGAGGGGCCGCAGGTCACCA
>JBMOJU010000615.1:0-2121 GCA_049315625.1 Paracraurococcus sp. | reverse complement strand
GGCGGCGGCGACGGTGGTGGCTGGATAGGGCCTCGCCCTATCCCGCCGGGGCGGGGTTCAGACCTCGCCCCAGACCTCGCGCGCAACCTCGACGCACAGGCGCAGCTTGGCCCATTGCTGCTCGACGCTCAGCAGGTTGCCCTCTTCCGTCGAGGCGAAGCCGCATTGCGGGCTGATCGCCAGTTGCTCCAGCGGCGCGTGCTTGGCCGCCTCGTCGATCCGGCGCTTGAGCACGTCCTTGCTCTCCAGCTCGCCGGTCTTCGACGTGACCAGGCCGAGCACCACCGTCTTGCCCTTCGGCAGGAAGCGCAGCGGGGCGAAGCTGCCGGCGCGCTCGGTGTCGTATTCCATGAAGTAGGCGTCGACATCGATGCCGTTGAACAGCACCTCGGCCACCGGGTCGTAGCCGCCGGAGGCGATGTGCATGGAGCGGAAATTGCCGCGGCAGAGATGCATCGACACCGTCATGTCGCTGGGGCGATTGGCGACCGCGGTGTTGATCAGCGTGGCGTAGGTCTGCAGCAGGCCGTCGACCTGCTCGCCGCGGTTCTTCAGCTGGGCCAGCTGCTCCGGGTCGCAGAGATAGGCGATGTTGACCTCGTCGAGCTGCAGGTAGCGGCAGCCGGCGGCGGCGAAATCCTGCACCGCGGCGGCATAGGCGGTGCCGAGATCGGCGAAGAAGCCGTCCATCGTCGGGTAGGTGTGGGTATCCACCGCGCGGCGGCCACCGCGGAAGTGCAGCACGGAGGGCGACGGGATGGTCTGCTTCGCCACCGCGCCGCCGGCATTGGCCGCGACGAATTTGTAGTCCTCGACGAAGGGATGCCCCTCGTAGCGGATCGGCCCGGTGACCTTCAGCCCATAGGCCTTGGTCTGGCCGCCCTGGAACTGGATGCCCTGGTCGCTCTCGTACATCTCGACGCCACCCAACTTGGCGAGGAAGTCGAAATGCCAGAAGGCGCGGCGGTACTCGCCATCGGTCACCGCGTGCAGGCCGTTGGCCTTCTGGTCGGCGATGGCGGCGATAATCGCCGCGTCCTCGGTCGTGCGCAGATCAGCCGCCTGGGCGGCGCGCGCCTCGCGCAGCGGCACCGGGCGCAGCAGGCTGCCGACATGGTCGGCGCGGAAGGGGGGCTTGCCGTTCGGCATGGGGAGTTGCTCCTTTTGTTATGCGGGCCGATTCAGACCTCCGGGCCATGCGGCCCTTCGGTCATCGGACCGCGTCAAACGTGACTGAGACCGAGATGGCGTTCCGCCACCTCCGGCGCGGCGAGCAGCGCGGCGCTGTCGCCCTGGTGGACGATCCGGCCGCGGTCCAGGATGACGGCGCGGTCGGTGATGGGCAGGATCAGCCCTGCATGCTGCTCCACGATGATGGCGGCAAGGCCTTCGTCGCGCACCATGCGGCGGATGGCGGCCAGCAGCCCCTGCACGATGACCGGCGCCAGGCCCTCGGTCGGCTCGTCCAGCAGCACCAGGCGGGGGTTGAGCATCAGCGCGCGGCCCATGGCCAGCATCTGCTGCTCCCCGCCCGAGAGCGCGCTGCCGAGGTTGCGGCGGCGCTCGCCGAGCCGGGGGAACAACGCCATCACCCGCGCCAGGGTCCAGGGGCCGGGGCGGGCGACGGCGGTCAGGTTCTCCTCGACGGTCAGGGAACGGAACACGTTGCGTTCCTGCGGCACCCAGCCGAGGCCGAGCGCGGCGCGCCGCTCGCTCGGTAGCCGCGCCAATTCCTGGCCGGCGAAGCGGATCGTGCCGGCGCGCAGCCGCGGCCCGGCGCCCATGATGGTGGTGATCAGCGTGGTCTTGCCGGTGCCGTTGCGGCCGAGCAGCGCCAGCGCCTCCCCCGGCGCGACCTCAAGCGAGACTTCGTGCAGCACGGTCGCCTCGCCATGGCCGGCGGTGACGCCCTGCAGCGACAGCAGCGGCTCAGCCATCGGCCGGCTGCCCCAGATAGACTTCGCGCACGCGCGGATCGGCGGCGATCTCGGCCGGCGAGCCCTCCACCAGCACGGCGCCCATCGCCATCACCGTGATGCGCTCGGCGAAGCGGAAAACGAGATCCATGTCGTGCTCGATCAGCAGCACGGTGACGTCGCGTGGCAGGGCGGCGATGGCGTC
>JBMOJU010000208.1:0-9429 GCA_049315625.1 Paracraurococcus sp. | reverse complement strand
CGCCCAGGGTAAGGTGGGGGTGCTCGGCATCCAGGGCGGCGCGGCGCGGTTCGAACGGCTCGACCCGTTTTCCGCTATCGTGGCGGGCACGGTGCAGACCGCTGACATCACCTGGCAGACCCTGGCCGGCATCGGCGAGATGATTGTCGGACAGCGCAGCACCAAGGAACTCGGCGGGCCGATCCGCATCGCCGAGATCAGCGGCGAGGCCGCCTCGCTCGGCATCGGCGCCTTGGTGAACCTGATGGCCGTGCTGTCGGTCAGCCTTGGCCTGCTCAACCTGTTCCCGATCCCGGTGCTTGATGGCGGGCACCTGGTCTTCTATGCGGCGGAGGCGATTCGCGGCCGGCCGCTACCGCCGAAAGTGCAGGAATACGGTTTTCGCGCCGGATTCGCCCTGCTGATCGCGCTGTTCCTCTTTGCCTCCGGGAACGACATCGTCGAGGGCGGCATCGGCCGATTCGTCGCCAAGCTGCTGGGCTGAGCCGGGCCCGCGCCCGTCGGCGCGGCCCGCGACCCCGCAATTTGGCCGAGTCGCATGGTTGCGGTGTCATCCCGCTGCGGCAGCGCAGCGGGCGGGGTGGCGGGGTTGGGGTGCTGCGGCTATTCTCGGGGCCGCCTGCGAACCCCAGCTGCACGGGCCCGAACTTGTCCCTTCCCCTCCGCGTCCTCCTGCTCGCCACCGCCTGCCTGACGCCGACCCTGCTGCCCCTGGAGGCGGACGCGCAGCAGCGTGCCCGGACGCCTGCCCGGCCGGCATCGCAGCGTGTGGTGCCAGAAGGCATCGTCCAGTCCATCGAGGTCCGCGGCAACCAGCGGATCGAGGCGGACACCGTCCGGTCCTACATGCTGCTGCAGCCGGGCGATGCCTTCGATGCCGACCGGCTCGATCGCAGTCTCAAATCGCTCTTCGCCACCGGCCTGTTCCGCGATGTGCAGGTGTGGCGCGATGGCAGCCGCGTGCTGGTCGACGTGCAGGAAAACCCGATCGTCAACCGCGTCGCTTTCGAGGGCAACCGGAAGATTTCCGACGACGTGCTGAGCAAGGAGGTCCAGCTCCGCAGCCGCGCGGTCTTCACCCCGCAGGCGGTGCAGGCCGACCGGCAGCGGATCCAGGAGCTCTATGCCCGCCGCGGCCGCTTCGCGGCGGTGGTCGAGCCTAAGCTGATCCAGCAGGACCAGAACCGCGTCGACGTGGTCTACGAGATCCAGGAAGGTGAAGCGGCACTGGTGGCCCGCATCAACTTCGTCGGCAACACCGAATACAGCGACAGCAAGCTGCGCGAGATCGTCGCCAGCAAGGAGCAGTCCTGGTACCGCATCCTCTCCTCCTCCGACCAGTTTGACCCGGAGCGGCTGTCCTTCGACCGTGAGCTGCTGCGGCGCTTCTACCTGCGGAACGGCTACGCCGATGTGCAGGTGAACAACGCGACCGCCGAGCTGGCACCGGACCGCAGCGGCTTCTTCCTGACCTTCACGATCGACGAGGGCCCGCGCTACCGCGTCGGCAAGGTCGATGTCGTCTCCAACCTGCGCAACCTCGACGCCGCGAGCGTGCGTCGCCTGGTGGATATCGACGCCGGCGACTGGTACGACGGCGACAGCGTGGAGCGCGTGGCGCAGGCGCTGCAGGATGCCGTCAACCTACGCGGCTTCCCCTTCGTCGATGTCCAGCCGCGCATCCAGCGCAACAAGGATGCCCGCACCGTCGACCTGAGCTTCGAGGTCAATGAGGCGCCGCGCGTCTATGTCGAGCGCATCGAGATCAACGGCAACACCCGTTCGCAGGACCGCGTCATTCGCCGCGAATTCCGTCTGGCCGAGGGCGATGCCTTCAATGCTGCGCAGATCCGCCGCAGCCGCCAGCGTATCCGTGACCTGGGCTACTTCTCCGATGTGCAGGTCAGCTCGACGCCCGGCTCGGCGCCGGACCGCGCCGTGCTCAACACCCAGGTGGTCGAGCGTGCGACGGGCGAAGTCTCGATCGGCGGCGGCTACTCGACCGACGCCGGCGCATTGGCCGATATCGGCCTGCGCGAGCGCAACCTGGTCGGCACCGGCGTCGACGCACGCATCAACGGCACGCTGGCGCAGCGGCGCAGCCAGCTCGACTTCTCCGTCACCGATCCATACTTCCTCGACCGCAACCTTGCCGCTGGCCTCGACATCTTCTTCGTGCAGCGGAACCTGCTCAGCATCTCCGCCTACCGCGAGCGGCGGCAGGGCTTCGCGCTGCGCGTCGGCTACGCCTTCAACGACCGGCTGCGGCAGACCTGGGCGTACACCCTGACGGACCGTGAGGTCTACGACATCGCCTCCAACGCCTCGCGCTACATCCAGGAGCAGAAGGGCGAGACGCTTTTGTCGCAGATCGGCCAGACGCTGACCTACGATTTCCGCGACTCGATCATCGATCCGCGGCGCGGCGGCGTCGTCCGGCTCGGCACCGATTTTGCCGGCATCGGCGGCGACGTGGCCTATATCCGAGCGCGGCTCGACGGCACCTACTACATCCCGTTCGAGCAGTATCTCGGCGATCCGGACTACGTGCTGTCTATCTCCGGCGGCGTTGGCTACCTGGATCCGCTGTTCAACAAGAACGAGCGGATCATCGACCGCTTCTTCCTGGGTGGCGAAAACCTGCGCGGCTTCCGCATCGCCGGTGCCGGTCCGCGCGATCTTGACACGCGGGACAGCCTTGGTGGCCGCATGATCTGGACCCAAAGCACGGAAATGCGCTATCCGCTGCCGCTGCCTGCGGAACTGGGCTTGGTCGGCCGGGCTTTTGTCGATGTCGGCTCGCTGTCCAAGCTCGACAAGAGTTCCCCCAATCTGGTCGGCGTTCGGGTCGCCGACGATGCTTCGCCGCGGGTCGGTGCGGGTATCGGCGTGTCCTGGCGCAGCCCGTTCGGCCTCATCAACATCGATCTCGCGCAGGCCGTGGTGAAGAAGTCCTACGACGAGACGCAGATCTTCCGCTTCGGCTTCGGCACCCGCTTCTGATCATGGGAATCCCCCAGTCCATGCGCTTTACCCTTGTCCCGGCCCGGTTGGCCTGTTCCTTCCACGCCGGTGCCGCGGCGGCCCTGCTGCTCTCCGCCGCGCCTGCGCTGGCCCAGCAGCAGCAGGAATGGTTCGTGCCCGGGCAGGGGCAGCAGCGCCCAGCCGGCCAGCCGCAGCAGCGCCCAGCCCAGCCGCCGCAGGGCCAGGGGGCGGGGCAGGGGCAGACCCAGCAACGGCCGCCGCAGCGCCCCGCCACCCAGGCGCCGGCGCCGCTGCCGCCCGGCCAGCAGCCGCCCGCCGCAGTCATCGGCATTGTCGACGTGCCGGAGATCCAGCGCGTCTCGACCGCCTTTTCCCAGGTCCGGGACGAAATCGAACGCCGTCGGCAGCGCCTGAATGATGATCTGCAGCGTGAGCAGAACAACTGGCGCGAGCAGCAGCAACAGCTTGCCAACCAGCGCGCTGCCCTGCCCGCCGATCAGTTGCGGGAGCGTGAGCGCGCGCTGCAGGACCGTATCACCGACAGCCAGCGGATTTTCCGCGAGCGCAGTCGGCTGATCGAGCAGGCCGCGCAGCAGGCGCTCGTCGAGATCGAGCAGACGCTCGGCGTCGTGATCCGCCAGGTCGCCGCCAGCCGAAGCGTGAACCTGGTGCTGCCGCGGCCGCTGGTCATCTTCAACGACCCGCCCTTCGACCTGACCGATGAGGTGGCCCAGCAGTTCAACAAGGTGCTGAAAAGCGTGAACATGCCGCCGGAATCGACGGGAACGGACGCGCCCGCCGCGGCCAATGCACCGGCGCGGCCGGCGGCCCCGGCTGCCGGCGGCGCGACCCAGCCGCAGCCGCGGCGCTGAGCGGGCGGGGGAAGGGTTGGCAGATCCGCGCTTCTTCGCCGTCAGCCCGCCGCAACGGCTCACGGATATCGCCGCCGCTGCCGGTGCGGTGCACACTGGCGATGCGGAGCGTCGGTTTTCCGGCTGCGCCTCGCTGCAGACGGCGGGCGCGGAGGATATCAGCTTCCTCGACGGCCGCCGTTACCTGCCGTTGTTGAAGGAGACCAAGGCCGGCGCGGTGGTGGTGCAGGCCGCCTTCGCCGACCAGGTCCCGGCGGGCACGGTCGCCCTGATTGCGGGTTCGCCCGCACTCGGGTTTGCCCGGATCGCGGCGCTGTTCCACCCGCCTGCCATGCCGCAGCCAGGCATCCACCCAAGCGCCGCCGTCGCGTCCGATGCGGTGATCGGCGAAGGCACCGAGATCGGCCCCTGCGTGGCGGTCGGGGCCGGTGCACGGATCGGTGCCGGCTGTATCCTCGCCCCAAACGTCACCGTCGGCCCCGGCGTCGAGATCGGTGACGGCTGCCGCCTGCATGCGAATAGCAGCGTCAGCCATGCCATCCTCGGGCGTGGCGTGGTCCTGCATCCTGGTGCACGAATCGGGCAGGAGGGGTTCGGCCTGACGGCGACCCCGGATGGTCAGTTCGTGACCATGCCGCAGCTTGGCCGCGTTCTGCTCGGCGACTTCGTCGAGGTTGGGGCGAATTCCTGTGTCGACCGCGGCAGCCAGGGCGATACGGTGCTCGGCCCGGGTACGCGCCTCGACAACCAGGTGCAGATCGGGCACAACGTTCAGACTGGGCGGTGTTGCGTCATCGTCGCCCAGGTCGGGATTTCTGGCTCGACCGTGCTCGGCGATTTTGTTACAATTGCGGCGCAGGCGGGGTTGGCGGGCCACCTGCACCTTGGTTCGCAATCCAGGGTCGGCGCGCAGGCCGGGGTCATGAACGACGTGCCCGCCAAGACCGATGTGATCGGCAGTCCGGCCATGCCAGCCCGGGAATTCTGGCGTATCGTGGCCGGGTGGAAGAAGCTTGTCGCCCGGGACAAGGCGGATGGGAAGGCAGGCTAGGACGATGGACGCGAGCGAGGCTCAGGCGGCGGAGACCGCGGCCCCGGCCACGGCGATGGTGGAGGCTTACGATATCGCGCAGATCATGCGCGCCATCCCGCACCGCTACCCGTTCCTGATGGTCGACCGCGTGGTCGAGGTGCACAAGAACATCTCGGCCATCGGTATCAAGAATGTCACCATCAACGAGAATTTCTTCCAGGGCCATTTTCCGGAACACCCGGTGATGCCGGGCGTGCTGATCATCGAATGCATGGCGCAGACCGCCGCCGTGCTGGTGGTCGAAAGCCTCGGGCCGGAGGCCCGCGGCAAGCTGGTCTATTTCATGACCGTGGAGAACGCGAAGTTCCGCAAGCCGGTGGTCCCGGGCGACCAGATGCGCGTGCACGTGGTCAAGGAAAAGCAGCGCGCCAATATCTGGAAGTTCAACGCCGAGGCCAAGGTTGATGGAAAGGTGGTGGCGGAAGCCACCTATGCAGCGATGATCCTGGACCGTTGAACGCCTTGCCCCCCCTTCCGCTGGCCGGGGTCCACCCGTCTGCCTGCATCGCACCGGGCGCCGTCATCGGTGCCGGCTGCCGGATCGGTCCCTATTGTGTGGTAGGGCCCGAGGTCATCCTGGAGGAGGGGGTCGAGCTGGTCTCGCATGTCGTCGTCGATGGCGCGACGCGGATCGGCGCCGGCACCAAGGTGCTGCCCTTCGCCAGCATCGGCACCCCGCCGCAGGACCTGAAGTATAAGAACGAGCCGACGCGCTGCGAGGTCGGCCCGCGCTGTCAGATCCGCGAGGGCGTCACCATCCACCGTGCGAGCGTCGGCGGCACGGGCGTGACGCTGGTCGGCGCCGACTGCATGATCATGGCCCAGGCGCATGTCGCGCATGACTGCGTCCTTGGCGACGGCGTCATTCTGGCGAACAACGTCATGCTCGGCGGCCATGTCCATCTCGGCGCCGGCAGCTTCGTCGGCGGCGGCGCGGCGGTGACCCAGACCGTACGGATCGGCCGGCTGGCGATGGTCTCCGGCCTCGCCGGTGTCACCAACGACATTCCGCCCTTCGGCTATGTCTTCGGCCTGCCGGCGCGGCTGGTCGGCTTCAACAAGATCGGCCTGCTGAGGCGTGGCGCCTCGCGTGACCAGCTGCGCACGCTGCGTCTGGCGCACAACCTGCTCTACAAGGACCCCGGGGAGTTCGCCGCGAAGGTCGAACAGGCCGTGGCGCGCTGGCCGGATGAGCCGCTGGTGCAGGAGATCCTGGCCTTCATCCGCGACGGCAGCCGCCGCCGCCAGCTCGTGCGTCCCGGCCGCATGGCCGCCCCCGAGCTGGGCGGCGTCGACGAGGAGAACGGGGAGGGCGCGTGAGCCTGCCCCCTGGCAGTAAGCTCGGCCTCGTCGCCGGCGGCGGCCAGATGCCGCTGCGCGTGGTCACCGCCGCCCGCGCCGCGGGCAACGAGGTTTATGCCCTGCTGATCGAGGGCTGGGCCGACCCGGCCGATTTCGGCCATGTGCCCTACGACATGGTCAAGGTCGGCGCGGTCGACGACGCCTATGCCAAATTCCGCGCCCAGGGCGTGCGGTACCTGGTCATGTGCGGCCGGGCCTACCGGCCTTCGCTGACCTCGCTGTCGCCCGGGGGTGGCATGGTGAAGCTGCTCGCACGCATCGGCGCCGCCGCCTTCCAGGGCGATGATGGGCTGCTCAAGGCCATGGTGCGGGTGGTGGAGGAGGATGGCTTCACCGTCCTGCCTGCCCAATCCATCGTCCAGGATGCGCTGCCGCCCGCCGGCCTGCTGACGGCGCTGGGCCCGGACGCCCGGGCGCGCGCCGATATCCGCCGCGGCGTCGCCGTGGTGCGGGCGCTCGGCGCGGTCGATGTTGGCCAGGGCGCCGTGGTGCAACAGGGCCTTGTGCTCGGCGTCGAGGCGATCGAGGGCACGGATGCGCTGCTCGACCGGTGCGGCGCACTGCGGCGTGAGGGTGCGGGCGGCGTGCTGGTGAAACTGGTCAAGCCCGGGCAGGATCGCCGGATCGACCTGCCGACCATCGGCCCGGTGACCATCCATCACGCCGCCGCTGCCGGCCTTGCCGGTATTGCCATCGAAGCGGACGGGACGATCGTGGTCGATCGTGCCACAACCGTCGCCGCGGCCGACCGGGCGGGGCTGTTCATCCTCGCCTTCGACCCCGATACCTTCACCGAGGAGACGACGCCATGAGCAAATTCCTGCACACGATGATCCGGGTCGGCGATCTCGACCGTAGCGTGAAGTTCTACACCGAACTGCTGGACATGAAGGAGCTGCGCCGGCGCGACGTGCCGGACGGCAAGTACACGCTCGCCTTCCTCGGCTACGGCGACGGCAACGCTGAGGGCCAGGGCGAGATCGAGCTGACTTACAATTACGGCGTCGAGAAGTACGAGCAGGGCAATGCCTTCGGCCATCTCGCGGTCGGCCTGCCGGACGTGGCGGCGGCGTGCGAGAAGGTCCGTGCCGGGGGGGGCCGCGTGACGCGCGAGGCCGGGCCGGTAAAGTTCGGCACGACGATCATCGCCTTCGTCGAGGATCCGGACGGCTACAAGATCGAGCTGATCCAGCGCTGAGGCGAAGGCCGCGCGGTGTGTCGGGGTATGCCGATCCGCTCGGCCTGCTGAGCGATGCGGTATATGGCGCCGAACGCCTCGGCCGGTCGCTGATTGGCCAGGACCGCATCCGTTTGGCCGTCACCGGCCTGACCCGCGCGGGCAAGACCGTCTTCCTCACCTCGCTGCTGGCGAACCTCCTGGCGGCTGGGCGCGGTCGGCGGACACTGCCGGCGCTGGAGCAAGTCGCCGGTGGCCGGTTGCGGGCTGTGCGGCCGGTGCCGGCCGGTATCGAGGGATTGCCGCGCTTCGACGTGGCGGCGCATCTCGCGGCGCTTGCCGCCGATCCGCCGGCTTGGCCGGCGCGGACCGAGGATCTCTCGTCGCTCGAACTCACGCTCGAACTCGACCGTCGATCGATGCTGGCCGGGCTTCTCGGGACCCGCACCGTGACGCTGGAGTTGGTCGACTACCCGGGTGAGTGGCTGCTGGACCTGCCGATGTTGAACCAGGCGTTTTCTGCCTGGTCGTCCGCGACCCTGGCGCGGCTGCGGCGCCCGGGCCATGCCTCCGCCATGGGCGAATTCCTCGCTTTCATCGACAGCCTGCCGCCCGGCACCCCGGCCGAGGAGAGCCTGGTGCGGCGCGGCTTCACGCTCTACCGCGACGCGTTGCGCACCTGCCGCGACCGGCTGGGCTTCCGCTTCCTGCAGCCCGGCCGGGTGCTGAACCCTGGCCCACGCGGGGAAACGCCGCAGCTTTGGGTCTTCCCGCTGCCGGCCTCCGTCCGTGGTGGGCTGGCGACGCTGCTGGCCGAACGGCACCGCGCCTATGTGGAGGCGCAGCGCCGCGAGTTCTTCGAGCCCTATTTCCGCCGCTTCGAGCGTCAGGCCGTGCTGGTTGACGTGCTCGGCGCGCTGCATGCCGGGCAGGACGCCTTCGCCGACACGGCCGAGGCCCTGGCTGCCATCGCGGAGGCGCTGCGCTACGGCGGCGGCTGGCTTGATTGGCTGACCGGTGTCGGGGTGGATCGGGTGGCCTTCGTCGCCACCAAGGCGGACCATGTACCGGCACGGCAGCGGGACGCCCTGGCCGCATTGCTCGGCCATCTGGTCGCGGCGCCGCAGGGGCGTGCCACCCATGCCGGCGTGACCACCAGCGTGCATGCGCTCGCCTCCATCCGCTGCACGCAGGACGATGTGGCGACCCTGGAAGGTCGCCCGGTCGCCGCGGTGCGCGGCGTGCTGCTATCGAACGGCCGCAGCGCCAAGGTCTATCCCGGCGAGATTCCGCTGCGCCCGCCCGAGCCGGGCTTCTGGGAGGAAGGCTTCTTCGAGATGCCGGAGTTCCAGCCGCCGCGGCTCGATCCCGCCGGTGGTGCGGGCGTGCCGCATCTTGGCCTTGACGTGCTGGTTGCGGCGCTGATCGGAGACATGCTGTGAGCGACGAACAGGGCCCACGTGGGCCCCGCGTGATCGTCGAGGCGGATGCGCCGGCGCCGCGCATGGATTTCGCCTGGGAGCAGGCGGTGGTGCCGGTGCCCGTGCCGCGGCCCTCGGTCCGCTGGTCCGGCATCGGCCGCGCCATCGGCGGGTTGGCGCTGCTCGGCGGCGGGCTGGCGGTGCTGGATGCGGTGAATTTCGTCGTCGATCAATTCGGCCGTGGCGCCGTCGAGGGTTGGGCCACGCTCGGCGTGGTGGCGGGCGGCGTGGCGCTGCTCGGCTCCGGCATCTGGCGCGAGTTGCGCGGGCTGACCTCGATCCGCGCGGTCGACCGCGCCCGCGCCGCTTTCGCCCGTGGCGATCTGGCGGCGGCGAAGGCGGAGGCACTGCGCTGGGCCGCGTCTGTACAGGACGCATCGGCACTTCAGCCGGCCATCCGCGGCGCCGCCAGTGTCGAGGAATTGCAGGCCATGCTGCACCCGACGCTGCAGGTGCTCG
>JBMOJU010000207.1:0-9439 GCA_049315625.1 Paracraurococcus sp. | reverse complement strand
TGGGTTTCCCAGATGCTGTCGCGGCCGAATTTCTCGCCCATGAATTGCTGCAGCAGCAACTCCCGCACCGGCTCCAGCGTCGCATAAGGCAGCAGCAGCTCGATCTTGCCGCCACGGTCTTCCATGTCGACCCGCAGGCGGGACAGGATGCAGGCGTTGGAGAGGCGGGAGACGGCGGCGAAGCGTGGATTCACCTCCAGCCGCTCGAAGCGGAAATTCGCCGGGCTCAGCGGGCTGAAGGCGTCCGAGAGATCCTGCAACACCACGGTGATCAGTCGCTCGACCAGCGTGCGCTCGATGGTGGTGTAGGGCCGGCCCTCGATGCGCATCGCCGCGGTGCCACGGCGGCCGCCGAGCAGCACGTCGACGACCGAATAGATCAGCGCGGAATCGACCACCAGCAGCCCGTAATTGTCCCACTCCTCCACCTTGAACACCGCCAGCATGGCCGGCAGCGGCACGCTGTTCAGGTAGTCGCCGAAACGAAGCGAGACGATGCTGTCGATCGAGACCTCGACGTTGTCGGAGGTGAAATTGCGCAGCGACGTGGACAGGATCCGCACCAGCCGGTCGAAGACGATCTCCAGCATCGGCAGGCGTTCGTAGGAGACGAGGCCGGCGCTGACGATACGCTGGATGCCGGTCTGGTCTTCCGGCTTGGCGTCGCCGCCACCGAAGCCGAGCAGGCTGTCGATCTCGGCCTGGTTCAGCACGCGCGTCGAATCCGGTGCAGGTGCTGCCGGCGCCGTGCCTTCCTGCTCCAGCGCCTCGCCCCAGGCGGCGGCGAGGTCATCCTCCTCCCCGGCGCTCATTGCAGCAGGATCTCGGTGAACAGCACGTCGGTGATGCGGGCCGGCGCCGCGGCCAGGCTGGCGCGGGCTATCAGCTCCTCCCGCAGCCGCTGCGTGCCGGCGCTGCCGCGCAACTCCTCCGGCCGCACCTCCCGCAGGTAGGTGGCGTACAGGTCCATCAGCCGCGGCATGGCCGCCTGCACCGCCGCCGCGTCCTCGGGCTTCGCAAGTTCCAGCTTGCTGCGCAGCCGGATGTAGCTGGCCCGCCGGCCGGGCGCGTTCAGGTTGGCGACGATCTCCGGCATGTCGAAGAAGACCGGTTGGCGCGGCGCCGCGGCGGGCGCGGCGCCCTCGGCCGCGGCATGATACGCCTCCCCCATCCCCAGCAGCTTGGGCAGGATGCCGGTGAACCACAGACCGGCGCCGATCGCGGCCAGCGCAACAGGCACGGCGAGCAGCAGAAGCTTGCGCTTGCCACCCTGCACCGCCTTCGCCCCGCTCTCCGCACCATCTGACTTCGCCGACATACACCGCCCCGGCCCTCTGGACGCGCATCCTGCCGGGGCGGCCTTAAGGAAGCCTTGCGCCGGCAGGGCTGACCCGGCGGCATCGGCAATTCCTGCCGCGGGCGGCAACCCTGGCCGGCCGCAAGCCGAGTTTGGACTGGCACGGCGGTTGCGCTGGGGGTGGCCTGACCAGGCGCCAGGATGGCGCCGCCCGCATGGGACCCAAGCATGGATACGCCCGGCTACGTCATCCTCTCCCGCCTCGGTGCGCAGCAGCGCGCGACGCAGGTCCTGGCGAACAACCTGGCCAATGCCGATACGCCGGGTTTCCAGGCGCAGCGGCCGATCTTCGGCCGCGTCCTGCAGCCGCAAACCGGCGCACCGGGCGGCCGCAGCACCGCCTACAGCATCGACCGCGCCACCTGGCGGGACACCGCGCCCGGCCCGCTGAGCACCACCGGCAACCCGCTGGACGTCGCGCTGCGCGGCGAGGGCTTCTTCGTGGTGGAGAACGCCGCCGGCGAGGAGCGCTTCACCCGCGCCGGCCGCTTCACCCTCTCCGACGCCGGGCGCCTCGTGGATGCGGAGGGCAATGCGGTGCTCGACACCGGCGGCCGGCCGATCACCCTGGCACCCGGCGACAGCCGCATCGAGATCCAGGGCGACGGCACCATCCGCTCGGAGAATGGGCCGGTCGGACAGTTGCGCGTGGTGCGGTTCGAGGCACCGCAAAAGCTGCGGGCTGAGGGCGACCGGCTGTACGCCGCCGACGAGCCACCGCTGCCGGTGGTACGCCCCGGTGTGGTGCAGGGCGCGGTGGAGGGCAGCAACATCCGCCCGGTGACGGAAATGGTCCGCATGACCGAGGAAGTCCGCGAATTCCAGAACGCCGTCACCTTCGCCGACCGCGAGGGCGACCGGCTGCAAAGCGCCGTCGAGCGCATCCTGCGCAAGCGCGGCTGAGACGGAGGCGATTGACCATGCGCTCCCTGCACATCGCCGGCACCGGGATGCTGGCGCAGCAGACCAATGTCGAGGTGATCTCGAACAACATCGCCAACATGAGCACCACCGGCTACAAGCGGCGGCGCGCGGAATTCCAGGACCTGCTGTATCAGAACGTCCGCCGCGTCGGCTCGCAGAGCTCGGAGAATGGCAGCCTCCTGCCGGCCGGCGCGCAGGTGGGGCTCGGCGTGAAGACCTCCGCCATCTACCGCATCGCCGAACAGGGCAGCCTGCAGCAGACCGAAAACCGTTTCGACCTGGCGGTGAAGGGCAACGGGCTGTTCCAGGTGCAGCTCCCCTCCGGCGAGATCGCCTATACCCGCGACGGCACCTTCGGGCTTTCGGCCGAGGGCCAGATCGTCACCGCGGAGGGGTTCCTGGTGCTGCCCGGCATCACCATCCCGGCGGCGGCGCGGGACGTCACCATCAACGCCGCCGGCGAAGTGCTGGCGAAGCTCGATGGCCAGGTGGCGCCGCAGAATGTCGGCCAGATCCAGACCGCGATCTTCGCCAATGAAGGCGGCCTGGAAGCGATGGGGGAGAACTTGCTGCTGGCGACCCCGGCCTCCGGCCAGGCGCAGCTCGCGGCACCGGGGCAGCCGGGACATGGCCAGGTGCTGCAGGGCTTCATCGAAAGCTCGAACGTCAACGTGGTGCAGGAGATCACCAACCTGATCACCGCCCAGCGCGCCTATGAGATGAACAGCAAGGTCATCACCGCGAGTGACGAGATGCTCTCGACCTTGTCGCGGATGCGGTGAGGCGGCGATGCGCGCGATCCTTCTGCTGCTGCTGCTGCTGCTGCTGCTGCTGCTCGCCCTGCCCGCCGCGGCGCAGGATCTCGCCTGGCCACGGCCGCTCGCGGTGGTCGAGGATGCGACGCTGCGGCTCGGCGACGTCTTCGAGGGCGCCGGGCCACGCGCGGCGCAGGCGATCGGCGCGGCGCCGGCACCCGGCCGGCGCCTGGTGATCGAGGCGGCGCAGCTTGCCGCACTGGCGCGCGCGCATGGCCTCGCCTGGCGGCCGCTCTCGGCGCAGGAGCGGGTGGTGGTGGAACGGCCCGGACAGGCGCTGCAGCGCGACGACATCGCCGCGGCAATGCGGGCGGAGCTGCTGCGGCTCGGCCTCGACCCGGAGGCGGAGCTGGATCTGGGGCCGCTGGCGCCGCCCATGGTGCCGCCCGGCGGCGCGCCGCGGCTGGCGGTGGAAGCGGCCGGCCTGGACCCGGCGACGGGGCGCTTCAGCGGCACGCTGGTGGTGATGGCGGAAGGCATGCCGGTGCAGCGCCTGCGCATAGCGGGCCGCGCCGCACCCACGCTGCCGGTGGTGGTGGCGACGCACCGGCTGGCGCTCGGCGATGTGGTCGGCCTGGGCGATGCGCGGGTGGCGCGGCTGCGCGCCGAACGGGTCCGGCCCGGCACCGCCGAGCGGCTGGACCAGGTGGTCGGCCAGCAATTGCAGCGCCCGCTGGGCAGCGAGATGCCGTTCCAGCGTGGCGACCTCGCCCCGCCGGCTCTGGTTGGGAAGAACGCGCTGGTGACGCTGGTGGTGGAGGCGCCGGGGATATCGCTCACGGCCCAGGGACGGGCGCTGGAGGCGGCGCCGCGCGGCGCGGTGGTGCCGGTGATGAACCTCGCCAGCCGGACGGTGGTGGAAGGCCAGGTCACCGGCCCGGGCCGCGTCCGGGTGGCGATGGGCGCCGCGCCGCCGCGGCGGGAGGCGGAGTGATGCGGGCGCTGGCGCTGCTGCTGGCCCTGCTGGTCAGCGGCTGCGGGCAGCTCGAACGCCTCTCGCGCATCGGCCGGGCACCGGAGCTTTCGGCGGTGCAGGACCCGACCGCCGACCCCGCGTATCGGCCGGTGGCGATGCCAATGCCGGGCGCGCTCGACCCGCCGACGCCGGCGAACAGCCTGTGGCGCCCGGGCAGCCGCACCTTCCTGCGCGACCAGCGCGCGGCCCAGGTCGGCGACCTGATCACCGTGCTGGTCAGCATCGACGACCAGGCGCAATTGCAGAACCGCACCCAGCGGGCCCGCACCGGCAATGACGCGATGGGCATGCCCGAGCTCTTCGGCATGCAGACCCGCTGGCTGCCGCGCGCCGCCAGCCCGGATACGCTGGTCAGCGCCTCCGGCAGCCAGACCACCGACGGCAATGGCACCGCCAGGCGATCGGAAACCGTGGCGCTGCGCCTGGCGGCGACGGTCACGCAGGTGCTGCCCAACGGCAACCTCGTGGTGGCAGGCAGGCAGGAGGTGCGGGTCAGCGCCGAGCTGCGCGAGTTGTCGGTGCAGGGCGTGATCCGGCCGCAGGACATCGCCAGCGACAACACCATCCGGCACGACCGGCTGGCGGAGGCGCGCATCGCCTATGGCGGCCGCGGCACGTTGTCCGATATCCAGCAACCACGGCTGGGCTCGCAATTGCTCGACATCCTGCTGCCCTTCTAGCGACCCGTGCGCCGCTTGCGGTGGCGCATCGCACATCGCAGGATGCCCGGAACGACCGGCCCGGGCGCCGGCATTCGGAGGGATCGAACATGCAGGTGGTTTCGCGGCCAGGCCGCCGCAGCGTCATGGCGGGTGCCGCCGCCGGTCTCCTCGCCCCCGCGGTGCTGCGGGCGCAGGGGCGCTATCCCAACCATCCGGTCCGCGTGGTGAATGCCTACAGCCCGGGCGGCACCGCCGACGTCGTCTGCCGCATCCTGTTTGCCGCGCTCGGCGACCGCCTGGGCCAGGCCTTCACGGTGGAGAACCGGCCGGGTGCCGCCGGCACGCTGGCGGCGCAGGCGGTGGCCCGCGCCACCGGCGATGGCTACACGCTGCTGTACGATGCGACGGTGCATTCGGTGAACCCGTCGCTGTTCGGCAGCCGGCTGCCCTACGACACGCGGCGGGAATTGCTGCCGGTGTTCCTCTCGATGGTCACGCCGAACACGCTGATGCGCTGGCCGCAATTCGAAGCGAAGACGGTGCCGGAGCTGATCGCCCTGGCGCGGGCCAATCCGGGCACGCTAAACTGTTCCTCCACCGGCATCGGCACCGTGCAGCATGTCTCGCTGGAGCTGTTCAACCAGCTTGCCGGCGTCAAGATCAACCACATCGTCTACAAGGAGATCGCGGCGGCGCGGAACGACCTGACCACCGGCCGGGTGCCGCTGCAATTCAGCAACGTGCCCTCCACCCTGCCGCTGACCCAGGCGAACCAGGCGATCTGCCTGGCGCATTGCGGCCCGGCGCCGATCGGCGTGTTGCCGGGCATCCCCGCCATGTCGGGCTTCCTGCCGGGCTACGAAACCTGGGAGTGGAATGGCGTCTTCGCCCCCGCCGGCACGCCGGCCGAGCTGATCCAACAGCTCAATGCCGAGCTGAACGCCACGGCGCGCGAGCCGGCGGTGCAGGCGAAACTGACCGGGCTCGGCGCCCTGACGCGCGCCAACAGCGTCGACGAATTCGCTGCCTTCCGGGAACAGCAGATCGCTTTCTTCGCCGACATGGTGAAGAAGGCGGATATCAGGATCGATTGAGCATGACGCAGCCCTACAGCATCGATCGCGGCAGCAATTCGCGCCGCCAGGCGGTCCAGGACTGGCTCGTTGGCCTCGACCTGGTCTCCGCGCCCTTGCAGGAGGCGATCGTCACCGCCTGGGCGAGTTCCTGGGCGTCGTCGTCGCATGAGCGGCTGGGGGACATGCCCTTCTCCCCCGGCAGCGGCTTCTTCCCGCTGATGCAGCATGTGAACGAGGTGACGCGGGCCGGAATCGATCTCGGCCAACGTGCCGCGGCGGATTGGGGCACCGCCTTCGACCCGGACGTGCTGGTGCCCATCCTGATCCTGCACGACCTCGACAAGCCGCTGCTCTACCGGCGCGCGGGCGGCGGGTCGGTGCACACCGACCTGTACCACGAGCTGCCGCATGGCGTGATCGGGGCGATGATGCTGAAGGAGCTCGGCTTCGCCCATAGCATCGTCAGCACGGTGGCGACGCATGCGACCAATGCCCCGTTCCACGGCCGCAATCTGGAAGCGCATGTGCTGCACTATGCCGACCTGTTCGCCGCCGACCACGCCTTCCGGGTGATGGGGGAGACACCGCTCTACCTACGCAAGCACTGACCGGCGCGCCGGCATGTGCGGACGCTATTTCCAGCAGCGCGGCCCGGCCTCGGTCGCGCGCTACTTCGAGACGGTGAACCCGCTGCCGAATTTCGCGGCCAGCTGGAACCGCGCACCGACGCAGGACGCCATGGTGGTGCGCCGGCATCCGGAAACCGGGCTGCGCCACCTCGACCCGCTGCGCTGGGGCCTGGTGCCGCGCTGGGCCAAGGACGCGACGGGCGCGGCGAAGATGATCAACGCGCGGTCCGAGAGCGTGGCCGAGAAGCCCGCCTTCCGCGAGGCCTTCCGCAAGCGCCGCTGCATCGTCACCGCCGACGGCTTCTACGAATGGCGTACGGAAGGGAAATCCAAGCAGCCCTTCGCCGTGGCGCTGGCGGATGGCGCGCCGATGGCGCTGGCCGGGCTGTGGGAGGGCTGGCGGGCGCCGGATGGCGGCATCCTGCGCAGCTGCACCATCATCACCACCGAGGCGAACGAGAAGCTGGCGCCGATGCACCACCGCATGCCGGTGATCCTGCCGCGGGAGGCCTGGGGACGCTGGCTGGGCGAGGACCCCGCGGAGGAGGCGGAATTGCTCGGCCTGCTGCCCCCCTGCCCACCGGCGATGGTCGCCGCCTGGCCGGTGACACCGCGGGTCAACAAGGTGGCGGAGAACGATGCCGGCCTGCTGGCGCGCGACCCGCTGGCGGTGGTGCCGGCGGGGCTGGATGACGCCCCGCCGCGGTTCGAAGACTGACCTCCCTCCCCCGCTGAAGCGGGGGACGGAACGCTCAAGCCGCGGTCTTCGACATGTCGAAGGGCGGCTGCACATCGGGCGACAGCACCGGCTCATAGGGGCTGTGCGCCGTGCGCGCCGCCAGGTCGGCCTTCGCCGCCTCGACCAGCGCCGGATCGCGCAGGCAGTCCACTGCCGTGCCGGCCATCACCTTGGCCACGTGCACCATGCCCTTATGCGCCGCCGGCAGCATGCCCTGCGCGGTCAGCTGCCAGGAATGCCCCGGCGTGCCGATCGCGTAGGTCGCACCGCGCGCCTGCACCGTCGGCACCACCCAGGACACGTCGCCCACATCGGTGGAACCCACCATCGGCGCGCCCTTCAGGTCCAGCGGCACGACCACGTCACACAGCGAGACACCCTTCCGCACCGGCAGGCCCATCTTCCGCCACGCCGTGGCGATGTCCTCCTCGGACAGGGTCGCCTGGAATTCGGCGGCGCGGGCACGGTCAAGGTCGTCGAAGGGCGGCGGGCCGAGACGATCCAGGTTCGCCTGCATCGCCTGCTCCATCGGCGTGTTGCCGAGCAGGTTGGAGACGCCGCTGACCACCTTCGCCTCGACCTTCGTCTCGGTCATCAGCGCCGCGCCCTCGGCGATCTTCTTCACCCGCGCGATCAGCGCCCGCAGCTCCGGCAGTTCCCGCGCGCGGATCAGGTAGCGCACCTTGGCGGTCGGCTGCACCACGTTCGGCGCGACGCCGCCGGCATCGAGGTAGGCGTAGTGGATGCGCGCGTCGCTCGGCATGTGCTCGCGCATGTAGTTGACGCCGACATTCATCAGCTCCACCGCATCCAGCGCGCTGCGGCCGAGATGCGGCGCCGCAGCGGCATGGCTGGCGCGGCCCAGAAAGCTGAAATCGATCCGCGTATTGGCCAGCGACACGGCCTCCTGCACCGCGGCAAAGGCGGCAGGGTGCCAGGAGATGGCGATGTCGACGTCCTTGAAGGCGCCGTCGCGCACCATGAAGCCCTTGGCGGCGCCGCCCTCCTCGGCCGGGCAGCCATAGTAGCGGACGCGGCCCGGCAGGTTGTTGGCCGCCAGGTAGTCCTTCACCGCCGTCGCCGCCAGCAGCGCCGCCGAGCCCAGCAAATTGTGGCCGCAGCCATGGCCGAAGCCGGGGCCCGGCAGCGGCCGCTGCTCGGCCACGCCCGCTTCCTGGGACAGGCCGGGCAGCGCATCGTATTCGCCGAGGATGGCGATGACCGGGCCGCCCTCGCCCGCCTCGCCCATCACCGCGGTCGGGATGTCGGCGACCTTCTCCGTCACCCGGAAGCCCTGCTCCTGCAGCATCGCGGTGTGCTCGGCGCAGGACCGCGTTTCCGTGTAGGCCAGTTCGGGCATGTGCCAGACGCGGTCGGACAGCGCCTCGAACGCGGTCTTCTTGGCATCGACCAGGCGCCAGATCTCTTCGGTGTTTTGCATGCTCGTCGTCTCCGATGCCGTCGTCCCGCCCTATCCGCGCGCGTCCCGCCTGGCCTGCGCGGTGCGGACGGATTGAGATGCGCTGCCGATGCGCGCGCCATGGATGGTCGGCCGCGGCTTGCGGCTCGGCAAGGGCCGCGCACCGGCGCGCGGTGTCACGCCGGCCGCGGGGTGGTGCGGCATCGCGGCCTGGCGCCGCGCCAGCGCCGCCCGCAGCCGGGCCAGGTGCGCGGCGCGCCGCTCGGCGGCCAGCAACGCATCCAGCCGGGCATTCGCCCGTTTCAGCGCGCCCGCGAAGACCTGCTTCTTCGCCGCCAGGCCGCGATCCGCGTCGGGCCTTGGCGTGGCGCCCGGGCCCTTGCCCCGCTTCGCCCGGCGATGGTCGCGCATCAGGTCGCGCGCCCGGTTCCGCCGATCCCGCAGCCAGCGCAGCAGCGCCTGGACCTCATCGCGCGGCAGGCTTTCCAGCAGCGGGAAGTGGCTGCGCCGGATCGGCTCAAGCTCGTCCTCGGCCAGCAGCCGGCGTTCGGTGGCGAAGGCGAGGCTCATCGGTCCTGCTCCCTGCGGTTAAGCCCCGGCCTTGGCCCGCATCGCCTCCAGGTCATAGCCCGCCACACGCTTGTACCCGCCGGTGATCGCCAGCATCTCCTCCTTCGACATCACATCCTCGATGCGGCCGAAGGGCCGGTCGCCGGTGCGGTTGAAGACCTCCCGCAGGATGACGTCGGGCGGATTCTTCCGGTTGGTCAGCACCACCTGCGTCGTCGCCGGCAGCCGCTCGGCCTCATACGGGAGCAGCGCCGCCGCCGGATCGTCGGCG
>JBMOJU010000206.1:0-9461 GCA_049315625.1 Paracraurococcus sp. | reverse complement strand
GTGCGGGAGGTCGCGGCCCGCGCCGTGGCCGATCCCGGCGCCGTGCTGGCGGGCCTCGGCGCGCCGGAGCGCGGCGGCATCACCGCGCTGCACCGCTCGGCCGACCTGACCATTCTCAACGTGGTCTGGGGCCCGCGGATGACCATCATGCCGCACAACCACCGCATGTGGGCGGTGATCGGCGTCTATACCGGCGGGGAGGACAACATCTTCTGGCGCCGCCTGCCGGATGGCCGGGTCGAGGCCGCCGGGGCGCAATCCCTCCGCGTGCGGGACTGCGCGGTGCTGGGGAAGGACATCGTCCATTCCGTCACCAACCCGCTGCCGCGGCTGACCGGGGCGATCCACATCTACGGCGGCGATTTCTTCGCCGCCGAGCGCAGCGAATGGGACCCCGAGACGCTCGACGAACGGCCCTACGACCTGGAGAAGGCCAGGCGCATGTTCGACGACAGCAGCCGTTGACGGAAACGAGTCCGCGCAAGGCCGCGCGGGTCGGGTTTCATGGAAGTTTGTTCCCGGCCTGTTCGGGAAACCCGCGCCGCTCCGCGCGCTACTCCGCCCAGCGACGCAGCCCGCGTCGTGCAGCAGGAGACAGGCGCATGCCGCAATTCGCAGCCACCATCAAGCATATCGAAGAGGGCGTGAAGGGCTTCACGATCAGCGCCGCGGTCAAGAACATCGAGGGCTGGGAAGAGACGCTCGGCAAGCTGGAAGCCCCCGGCGCCAAGACCATCATCCGTGACCTGGAGAAGCTGAAGACGCTGATCCAGGCGGACGAGATCGACGGCGACGCGGTGAAGGCGCTGGTCGGCAAGCTCGGCAAGGAGACGGTGACGCTGGCCGGCAAGGCGGACAGCAAGAATGCCGAGAAGGCGAAGCAGCTGGGCGAGGCGCTGGCCTCGGTGGCGTAGGCCACATCGATCGCCGCCCCTACCAGGAAGCCGGGCCATCGTGATATCATGCTATCACGATGGCCCAGATCCTGATCCGCCAGTTGGATGACGACACCAAGGCCCGGCTCCGCCAACGGGCCGAGCGCCATGGCCGCAGCATGGAAGCCGAGGCGCGGGACATCCTGCGGCAAGGCCTGGCGGTTGAGGCAGCCGCGACGGAGGAGGGCCTCGGCACCCGCATCGCCCGCACGATGGCCGAAGCCGGCCTGACGGACGCCGAGCACGCAATGCTCGAGGCCAGTATCGAGGAGATGCGACGGCAGCCGGCAAGGGTGGTGGATTTCGAAGCGTGATCCTGCTCGACACCAATGTGGTGTCGGAACTGCTGCGCGGGTCCGGGCCGGGGCCGGTGCATGCCTGGCTGGACCGGCACGCGCGCGGAGACATCACGACCACGTCGATCACGCTATTCGAATTGCGTCAGGGCATCGGCCGCTTGCCGGACGGCGCCCGCCGCCGCGGGTTGGCGGCGAACCTGACCCGGCTGTTCGAGGGCGGCCTGCTGCGGCCGAGGATCGAGCCGCTGGATGCCGCCGCCGCGGAAGCCGCCGCCCTGATCTCCGCGGAACGCTTCCGGCGCGGCAGGCCGGTCGATTTGGCGGATACGCTGATCGCCGGCATTGCCGTGGCCCGCGGTGCTGACCTCGTCACCCGGAACCTCCGCCATTTCGACGACATCCCGGGCCTCGTTGTGATCGATCCCTGGGCGGCGTGACTCACATCGTCGCGCCGCAAGGCGCGCTTTACATGGTGGCGCCAAGCACCCACGGCGCGAATTCCGCCGCGCCGAAATCGAAGCTCTCGCTTTTCGTCCGGCCGCCGCTCGCCGTCTCCAGCATCTTGGCGAAGATACGCTCACCCACCTGCTGCACCGTCTCCTCACCCGTCACGACGGTCCCGCAGTTGATGTCCATGTCGTCTTCCATCCGCTGGTACATCGGCGTGTTGGTCGCCAGCTTGATGGACGGCGTCGGCTTGCAGCCGAAGACGCTGCCGCGGCCAGTGGTGAAGCACAGCAGGTTGGCGCCGCCCGCGACTTGCCCGGTCGCGCCCACCGGGTCGTAGCCGGGCGTGTCCATGAAGACGAAGCCCTTCGCCGTCACGGCTTCGGCGTAGCGCACCACTTCGACCAGGTTGGTGGAGCCCGCCTTGGCCATCGCGCCCAGCGACTTCTCCAGGATCGTCGTCAGCCCGCCAAGCTTGTTGCCGGGCGACGGGTTGGCATCCATCTCGGCGCCCTCGCGCTCGCAATAGGCTTCCCACCAGTGCATCACGTCGACCAGCTTCTGGCCGACCGCGGGGGAGACCGCGCGGCGGGTCAGCAGATGCTCGGCGCCGTAGGTCTCCGGGCTCTCGCTCAGGATCACCGTGCCGCCGTGCCGCACCACCAGGTCGCTCGCCGCGCCGAGGGCCGGGTTGGCGGTGATGCCGGAATAGCCGTCCGAGCCGCCGCATTGCAGCGCGACGCAGAGCTCGCTCGCCGGCACCGGCACGCGGGCGACCCGGTTCGCCTCCTCCAGCACCTCCTTCACGAAGGCGATCCCGGCGGCGACCGTCTTCCGCGTGCCGCCCATCTCCTGGATGTCCATGTTGCGGAGGCGTCCGGACAGCCGCTGCTCATCCAGCAGCCCGCCGATCTGGTTGACCTCGCAGCCCAGCCCGATGGCGATGACATGGGAGAAATTGGCGTGCCGGGCGAAGCCGCCGAGGGTCCGCCGCAGCAAAGTCAGCGGCTCGCCCGCCGTCATGCCGCAGCCGGTCTTGTGGGTCAGCGCCACCACGCCGTCCACGTTCGGCCAGGCCGCCAGCGGGTCCTCCCCGGTCAGCGGGTTGCGGCGGAAGGCGAGAGCAATGAGTTCGGCCACATGTGCCGAGCAATTCACCGAGGTGATGATGCCGATGTAGTTGCGCGTGGCAACGCGCCCATCGGCGCGGATGATGCCCTGGAAGCTGGCCGGCGTGGCGACCGGCGCGGTCGGCTTCGCATCCTGCCCGAAGGCATAGTCGCGGGAGAAATCGCCCATGCCGAGGTTATGCGTATGCACCCACTGGCCCGGCGAGATGGTGTCGGTGGCGAAGCCGATGATCTGGCCGTAGCGGCGCACCGGCTCACCCTTCGCATGCGACACCACGGCGACCTTGTGGCCGGCCGGGATGCGCGCGGTGGCCAGCACATTCGGCGCCACCGGCGTCCCAGGCGGCAGCACCTGGCGGGCGATGACGACGCCGTCCTCGGGGTGCAGGACGATGACGGGTGGCTGGGTGATGGCGTCCATGGCGGGTTCTCCCTTTCGTCCCACAATAGCGCCAAGACCCGGCCGGGAAAGCGTCAGGCGGTGCCGGCCACCGTGGTGCGGAACATCAGCCGCCTGTGGCGGGTATGGTCGAACAGGCTCGCAGTGTGCAGCACCGATTGATTATCCCACGCCACCAGGTCACCTGCCGTCCAGCGGTGGCGGTAGACGTAGCGTTCCTGCGTCGCGTGTTCCATCAGCCCGGCGATCAGCGCGGCACCCGCGGCCGCATCCATCCCCTCGATGTGGCTGATCACGGCGGGGCAGAGGAACAGCGACCGCCGCCCGGTCACCGGATGGGTGCGCACCAGCGGCTGCGGCATGGGCGGGAATTTCCGCCGCGCCTCCTCCGACAGCGTCGCCCGCCCGGGCGTGTGCCGCGCATTCCAGACCGAAAGCGTGGCGAGGTCGTGCACCGCGACCAGCCCATCGATCCGCGCCTTGGTCGCATCGTCGAGGTCGTCATACGCCGCCTCGGCGTCGAGGAACCAGGTCTCGCCGCCCTCCGGCGGGCAGATCGCGCCATAGAACAGCGACGCCGCGCTGGGTACCGCGCGGAAGCTGCTGTCGGCGTGCCATTGCTCCACGCCGGTGGCGAAGTTGGCGTTGATGCCGTCGCCGACGTAGTTGCCGACGCAGAAGATCTCCGGATGCTGCGGATGGACATGGGTCGCGGAGGAATGCAGCTCCAGCGGGCCGAGCCGCCGGCTGAAGGCGACCTGCGCGCCAGGGTCGTTCGGCACGCCGCGGACCAGCACCACGTGGTGACGGTGCAGCGCCGCGAGGAAGCCGGCGACATCGGCCGCCGGCGCATCGCCGGTGACCGCCAGGCCGCGCAGCTCGGCGCCGAAGCTGGCGTCGAGCGGCTGAAGGGTCAGGGCACTGCTCATCGCGACGGTTTCCGCTCCATGTTCCAGAAGACCGGGAAGGCGAAGGGCACCACGCCCGTCAGCTCGGACCGGTAGGCGGCGGGGGCGGAGAATTGCCCACCCCAGACGTAGTTGACGTTCCGATGGAAGGCGCCCTGCAACTGCGCCGCCAGCGCCTGCTGCGCCGCCGGGTCCGCGGCCTCCGCCACCTGCCGCAGCAGCGCGGTGCTCGCCTCGTCGCAGTACCAGCCCGGATTGTATTCCGAGCAGTTGTAGGACACCGCGGGGTTGGAAAGCGGGTTGATGAGGTCGATGCCGTTCCAGACGATCGGCATCACGCTCCAGCCGCCCTGCTCGACCGGCGCGCGGCTCAGCCGGCGCTGCGCCGCCGTTGCGTAATCCGTGGTCAGCACGTCGACGTTGAAGCCGGCGCGCTTCAACTGGTCGGCCATCACGAGGCCGATCGGATTCAGCAGGGCGGAACTCGCGGCGTGCAGCAGGACCACCTTCTCGCCCTTGTAGCCGGCCTCCCGCAGCAGGGCGCGGGCGCGTTCGGGGCTGGCGCCGCCGGCGAATTCGCGGCCGGCCTCGTTCGAAAGCGGCGCGTCGCACATGTAGATCGACAGGCAGGACATCGCCATGTCGGACGGCAGGCCGAGCGCGGCCATGACGTCCGGCTGCTGGATCGCCGCCTGCAGCGCGCGGCGCATCTTCGGGTCGCTGAACGGCGGCTGGGTGTGGTTGATGTTGAGGATGGAGACCATCTGCTGCACGCCGCGCTGCGCCGCGATGGTCACGCCGCGGTCGCGCCGCAGCGCGGCGATGAAGTCGAAGGGGACGATCTCCAGCAGGTCCATCTCGCCGGCCTGCAACGCCGCCACGCGGGTCGCCTGGTCCGGCATGCTGATGAGCTCGACGCGGTCGAGCAGCACGCGCTTGCCGCCGGCCAACCCATCCGCCGGTTCGGCGCGCGGGCGGTAGCGCGGGTTGCGGTCGAAGCTGGCGCGGTCGCCCGGCCGCCACTCGGCGCGGCGGAACAGGAAGGGGCCGGAGCCGACGATCTCCGGCACCGCCTTGTCGGCCGGCAGGTTGGCCAGCCGCGCCGGCATCATGATGGGGATGGTGTGGCCGGGCTTGCCGAGTGCTTCGATGACGAAGGCGAAGGGGCGGTTCAGCTTCAGGGTGAAGCTGCGTTCATCCACCACCTCCAGCGCCTCGGCCGCGCGCAGCATCAGCGTCCCCAACGCCTCCCGCTTCGCCCAGCGACGGATGGAGGCGACGCAATCCTCGGCGGTCACCTTCGTGCCGTCGGAGAATTCGAGCCCCTCACGCAGCTTGAAGCGCCAGGTCAGGCGGTCGTCGGAGACCTCCCAGCCCTCCAGCATCTGCGGCCGGAATTTGCCCTGGTTGTCGATGCCGACCAGCGTATCGAAGACCATGTAGGCGAAGACGCGGGTGGCGTTGATGCTGGTGACGATCGGGTCCAGCACCTGCAATTCGGTGTTCAGCGAGACGCGCAGCGGCTGCGCCGTGGCCGGCACCGCCGCCAGCAGCGCGGCGGCGAAGACAAGGGCGCGCCTCATGCCGCGGCCGCCTTGCGGACATGATCGTAATTCTGGTTGCGGAACCAGGCCATGTACTCCCCGGTGGTCATGGCGGGGAACAGCGGCGGCGCCGCGTCGCAGCCCGGCAGCACATCGATCAGCGTGTCCGGGTTGGGGTGGAAGAAATAGGGGATGGCGTAGCGCGGGCCGCCGGAGGTGTTGAAGGCGCGGTGCGGCGTCGACAGGAAGCGGCCATTGGTCCAGCGATGCAGCACGTCCCCGGTGTTGACCACGAAGCTGTCGGGGATGACCGGCACGTCGAACCAGGTCCCATCGGTCGTGCGAAGTTGCAGGCCGGGCACCACGTTCTGCGCCAGCAGGGTGAAGAAGCTGCTGTCGGAATGCGGGGCGATGCCGAACTCGTTCGCGCCATAGGTGGCCGGCGGGTAGTGGGTGAAGCGCAGATTGGTCAGCGGCCGGTCGCAGAGCGGGCCGAAGTACCCGGGTGGCAGCTCCAGCGCGGTGGCATAGAGCGGCAGCATCGCCTGGGCCAGCGCATCCAGCGCGTCGTAGTAGCGCAGCGCGGTGTCGCGGAAGCCGGGCAGGTCCGCCGGCCAGCATTCCGGCCCGCCGGCATCCTCGCCGGCCCGCTTCATGAAGAAGGCCTCGTTCTCGTTCGGCTTGTTGTTCGGGTTGATCTTGGAATGCCGGGTGGTGCTGCCGCGCAGCGGCACGTAGCCCTGCAATTGCGGGTTGGCCTTCACCGCCAGCTTGGCGTCCAGGTCCTGCACGTGGAAGCGGGCGCAGGCGGCGAAGGTCTCCTCCACCAGCGCGGCGGGAACGCCATGGTTGACGATGGTGAGGAAGCCGATGGTCTCGTTGATCCGCCGCAGCTCGGCGGCGGCCGCCTGCAGGGCGCCGGGTTCGCCGGCGAGATAGGGGCCGAGGTCGAGGATCGGAATCGCGGGGGCAGCGTCGGCGGCCATGGCGGCTCTCCTGCGGTGAATTCTGCCATGCGCCGGCTTGCGCGTTCTTGCCGGTAGTCAATCACGTGCCGCGCCGCCGGGTCAAACCGCCGGACAGCAAAAAGGCCCCGGCAGTGACCGGGGCCTTCGCATCGCATCGCCCGCCGGCGCCGTGTCAGCAGGGGTTGGGCAGCAGCGCCAGTTCCTGCAGCTTGCCGTCGACGCTGAACTCGCCGAAATCCATCTTCATCTCGTCGGCCACGCCGTTCTCGAAGTAGCGCAGCCCCACCTCGTAATCCGGCGCGCTGGCGCCGCCGCCGGCGCCGTTGTCCTTGCGGTCGAAGAAAGCCACCCGCATCCGCGCGCTGCCCTGCTTCGCCAGGTCCGGGAAGCGGGCATTCGCCGCCGGCGGCTGCCAGGCGGAGATCACCGTGGTGGTGTCCTGCGCGCCGTCGGCGCTGGTGCCGTCGAATAGCGGCACCACCAGGATGCGGGTATTGGCGCGCGCCGCGGCCAGGCTGCGGATGGTGTGCAGCATGGGCAGCAGGGTGCCCTTCGGCAGCTCCTCCTGCTTCGCCTCCGGCTCGGTGTAGCGCACCGTGCCGCCCTCGCCCGTCACCTCCGCGTCGCCGGCGATCCGCTGGGACACCGCGCCCTGGCTGGTCTGGGTCAGGCTGAAGCGGATCCGCTTCCCGTCCTTGGTCTCGAAGGTCGAGTAGTCCGAGGTTGTCTCGACGTCCTGGCCGTCGCGGTCGGTCAGCCGCAGCTGGAAGCGCTGCCGCGTCGCCCAGCCGTCGCAGCTGTCGACCACCTCGTACAGCATCACGCCCTCGGCCCGGGCGATGTCCGAATTGTCCCGCACCTTGTCCAGTGCCAGCCGGTAGGCGGCACGGTGGCCGATCATCGCCTCCGCACCCGGCTCGGCCGCCGCCGCGGGCAGCGCGAGCGCCACGCCCAGGGCGAGGAGGGCGGCGGTGAGGGGGCGGCGCAGCGTCATGGCGCGGATCCTTGGGTTCATCTGCAGCAATTAGGGCGCCTTGGCCGGCGCTGCATCCTTTGTCGCGGGCTTTTCGGCGGAAGGCTTGGCCGGCGGCAGCACGGTGCGGATATGCAGCTCCCGCGTCCGCGCCTCCTCCACCGGGGAAGGGGAGCCCATCATCAGCTCCTCACCCTGCTGGTTCATGGGGAAGAGGTTGACCTCGCGCAGGTTGGGTTCCTCCGCCAGCAGCATGACGATGCGGTCGATGCCGGCCGCCATGCCGCCGTGCGGCGGGGCGCCGTAGCGGAAGGCGTTGAGCATGCCGCCGAAGCGGTCCTCGACGGCCTGCGGCGGGTAGCCGGCGATGCCGAAGGCCTTCACCATGATCTCCGCCTTGTGGTTGCGGATCGCGCCAGAGGCCATCTCGTAGCCGTTGCAGACCACGTCGTACTGCCAGGCGCCGATGGTCAGCGGGTCCTGGCCCTCCAGCGCCGCCATCTCGCCCTGCGGCATCGAGAACGGGTTGTGGCTGAAATCGACCTGGCCGGTCTCCTCGTTCAGCTCGTAGAAGGGGAAGTCGGTGATCCAGCAGAAGCGGAAGCCGGTCTTCTCCGACAGGCCGAGGTCGTGGCCAAGCTTGAGCCGGGCCTGGCCGGCGAGCTTCGCGGCATCGGCCGGCTTGCCGGCGGCGAAGAACACCGCATCGCCCGGACCCACGCCGCAGGCGGCGCGGATCGCCTCGGCGCGGTCGGCCTCCAGGTTGCGGGCGATCGGCCCCTTCGGCACCGCTTCGCCGCCTCCGGCGGGGGCGGCCTCGAAGGTGATGTAGCCGAGCCCGCCGGCGCCCTGCTCGCGCGCCCATTCGTTCATCTTGTCGAAGAAGCTGCGCGGGTTGGCCCCCGCCCCCGGCGCCGGGATGGCCCGCACCACGCCGCCGGAGGCCGCGATCTTGGCGAAGAGCCCGAAGCCGCTGCCGGCGAAGTCGGCGGTCACGTCGCGGATCACCAGCGGGTTGCGCAGGTCCGGCTTGTCGCTGCCGTAATCCAGCATCGCCTTGGCGTAGGGGATGCGGATCCACGGCCCGGCATCGACGTGGCGGCCTTCGGCGAAGCGCTCGAAGGTGCCGCGGATCACCGGCTCCATGGTGGTGAAGACGTCCTCCTGCGTCACGAAGCTCATCTCGACGTCGAGCTGGTAGAACATCAGCGTTCTATCCGCGCGGCCGGCCTCGTCGCGGAAGCAGGGGGCGATCTGGAAGTAGCGGTCGAAGCCCGCCACCATGGTCAGCTGCTTGTATTGCTGCGGCGCCTGCGGCAGGGCGTAGAACTTGCCGGGATGCAGCCGCGCCGGCACCAGGAAGTCGCGCGCACCTTCCGGGCTGCTCACCGTCAGGATCGGCGTCTGGAATTCGTTGAAGCCCACGGCGATCATCCGCTCCCGGATGTCCTGGATGATGTGGGCGCGAAGGATCATGTTGCGCTGGAGGCGTTCGCGCCGCAGGTCGAGGAAGCGGTAGCGCAGCCGCATCTCCTCCGGCGCCTCCTGCTCGCCGGCGATCTGGAAGGGCAGCACCTCGGCCGCCGATTGCAGCGCCAGCTCGCGCACCCGCAGCTCGACCTCGCCGGTCGGCAGCTTGGCGTTGATCGTCCCGGGCTCGCGGTTCACCACCTCACCGGTCACCGTGATGACGCTTTCGGTCCGCAGCTTGTCGGCCGCCTCGAACACCGGGGAGCCCTGCGCCACCACGCATTGGGTCAGGCCGTAATGGTCGCGCAGGTCGATGAACAGCAGCCCGCCATGGTCCCGCTTGCGGTGCACCCAGCCCGAGAGCCGGACGGTGCTGCCGGCGTCGGC
>JBMOJU010000009.1:0-36416 GCA_049315625.1 Paracraurococcus sp. | reverse complement strand
TTCACCACTTCGACGCGCGAGGGCAGATCCGTCGGCGTCGCAACCTCCACGCTCAGGCCGAACCGATCGAGCAGCTGCGGGCGCAGTTCGCCCTCTTCCGGATTGCCGCTGCCCACCAGAACGAACCGCGCCGGGTGGCGCACGCTGAGGCCTTCGCGCTCGACGACGTTTTCGCCGGAGGCGGCGACGTCGAGCAGCAGATCGACCAGATGATCTTCGAGCAGGTTCACCTCGTCGATGTAGAGGAACCCGCGATGCGCGCGCGCAAGAAGCCCCGGCTCGAACGCCTTTTCCCCGCGCGTCAGCGCCCGCTCCAGATCGAGCGCGCCGACGACGCGGTCCTCGGTGGCGCCGAGCGGCAGGTCGACCACCGGGACCTGGGCCATGCGGGTACGCAGCGGGCCCTTGGCCAGCCGGGCGCGGCAATCCTCGCACAGGGTGCGGGTATCGGCCGGGTCGCAGCGATAGGCGCAGCCCTCCACCACCGGGATGTCCGGCAGCAGGGCGGCCAGCGCGCGGATGGCGGTGGATTTCCCGGTGCCGCGGTCGCCGAAGGCGAGCACGCCGCCGATGCCGGGGTCGACCGCCGCGACCAGGATGGCGAGCTTCATCTCGTCCTGGCCGACGATCGCGGAAAACGGGAAGGGGACTCGCTGGCTCATGGGGCCCCGTCCGGACTCGCAGGCTGCTGCAAAGATGGGTCCGGCGCGGCCATTCGGGCCGCGCCGGGCTTACAGGTTGGGACGCGATCGAGCCTGCGAAAGAATGCCCGCGGGACGCAACGGCGCTTTTCCGGCGCCGGCGGGCATTCCCTCACCTACCCTCAGGCCAGGCTCAGGGCTTCGCGGCCCAGACGGCGCACCAGCCCTCGGGGCTGATGGTGCCGGCGACGATGGCGCAGGCATTCGGCGGCTGCCAGTGCAGGCAGGTGCTGCACTTCTGGCCGTCCTTCGGGGTCGCCTGGTACATGACCATGGAGCCCTGCAGCTTGTCCTGGGCCTGTGCCTGGTGCACGGCGATCGGGGCCAGCGCGGCAAGGCCGGCGGCCTGCAGGACGGCGCGGCGCGGCTTCGGGGTCGTGTTGTGGTCCTTCACCCTGGATATCTCCTCTGATGGCTCCGGCGCCCGACAGTTTGGCGCGGATTCGGCATTTGCCAATCCGGTCGGTCGACGGTCGGATATACCCTGGCGGGGGGCGCTGGAAGGCCCCCCCCGCCGGATGATCACTCAGGCGGCACGCGCCAGGCTGTAGCGCGCCCAGATCTCACCCAGGGCGAAGACCAGGTGGTCGATATCGGCGTCCGAGTGCAGCGGGCCCGGGGTCAGGCGCAGGCGCTCCGTGCCGCGCGGGACGGTCGGGTAGTTGATCGGCTGCACGTAGATGCCGTACTGGTCGAGCAGCAGGTCGCTGATTTCCTTGCAGACCACCGGGTCGCGGACCATCACCGGGACGATGTGGCTGGGGTTGTCGAGGTGCGGGACCCCGATCGCATCCAGCCGCGTGCGCACCGTCGCTGCCCGCTCCTGCAACGCGTCGCGCTCGACGTTGGAGGATTTCAGGTGGCGGATGCTGGCCACCACGCCGGCGGCGACCGCGGGCGGGATGGCGGTGGTGAAGATGAAGCCCGAGGCATAGCTGCGGACGAAGTCGCACATCGCGGCCGAGCCGGCGATGTAGCCGCCGACGACGCCGAAGGCCTTGGCGAGCGTGCCCTCGATAACGGTCAGCCGGTGGGCGACGCCGTCGCGCTCGGTGATGCCGCCGCCGCGCTTGCCATAGAGGCCGACGGCATGGACTTCGTCGACATAGGACATTGCGCCGAGTTCATCGCAAACGTCGCACAATTCGGCGATCGGGGCGATGTCGCCATCCATCGAATAGACGCTCTCGAAGGCGACCAGCTTCGGCGTCTCCGGGTTCAGGTCGGCCAGCTGCCGGCGCAGATCCTCGGGGTCGTTATGGGCGAAGATGCGGCGTTCGGCCCGGCTGTGGCGGATGCCCTCGATCATCGAGGCATGGTTCAGCTCGTCCGAGACGATGACGCAGCCCGGCATGCGGCCGGCGAGGGTGCTGAGGCTGGCCCAGTTGGACATGTAGCCGCTGTTGAACAGCAGGGCGGCCTCGGTGCCGTGCAGGTCGGCCAGTTCCTGTTCCAGCAGGACGTGGTGGTGGTTGGTCCCGGCGATGTTGCGGGTGCCGCCGGCGCCGGCGCCGCACTTGTCCAGCGCCTCGTGCATGGCTTCGAGCACCTTGGGGTGCTGGCCCATGCCGAGATAGTCGTTCGAGCACCAGACGGTGACATCCTGCGCGCCGCGCGGCCGGTGGTGGGTCGCCTTCGGGAAGGCCCCCACCTGGCGTTCGAGATCGGCGAAGACGCGGTAGCGACCCTCGCGGTGCAGGCTGCCGATCTGCTTCTTGAAGAACGCCTCGTAGTTCATGGTACCTCCCTCTGGCCTCACCGGGCCTCATGGCAGGGCATCGGCCTTCCGGGCCGATGCTGGGTGTTCCGGCGCCGGATTACGCGGCTGGCGCCGGATCGGTGCGGAAGGCCATCGCCTCCCGCCCCGGATGCAGGTCGGGCTGGGCCGCCGCCGGCGGCTTCGCCTCGGATTCGGTGCGCGAGCGCAGGCCCCAATTCCACAGCGCCTCGGCCGGGATCGGCAGCACCAGGAACCAGTGTTCCAGGGTCGCCAGCGCCGCCAGGGTGCCGAGGAAGGTGAAGCCGGCCGCCTGGAAGTCGCTGGCGCCGGCGGCGAGCGCCACGTGGAACAGGTAGGCGGTCAGCAGCGTCGCCGCGGTGACCGCGAAGGGGAACAGCAGGTTCATCGGCCGGCGCAGGAAGAAGCTGCCCAGGTAGCGCAGGTGCGGCGGCAGGAACTGCTCGTTCAGGTTGCGGGCGCCGAAGAAGACATTGAGCTTGGCGCTCTGCCGCATTCCCCAGATCAGCAGGTAGGTCCAGGTGCCGATCTGGTTGGGCTGGCCCCAGGTGACCGCGACCACCGCCACGGCGCCGGCGATGATCGCCAGTTCGTGGTACAGGATGGCCCGCAGCGCCAGGGTGAAGCGGCGCCAGCCGGTCGCATCCGGCGGGCAGGGCGCCTGGGACGGCCCGGTGGCGAAGCCCATCAGGAAGGCCATCTCCTGCCAGGCCCAGGCGAGCAGCCCGCAGGAGAAGGCGCAATAGGCCCCGGTGACGCTGGCATCCGCGCTGCTGGCGGCAAGCCCCCAGAGCGCCGCGACCAGCACGACGGAGGCGCCAGCCATGCTGATCGGGTAGGTCCGCGCCGCCAGCCCATCCAGCCACAGGATCGCACCGGTGCTGAACCACCAGATGAACAGCGCGAACAGGGCGGGAAGGGCGAAGTCGGCCATGGCTACCAGGCCGGGACCATGCGGACATCGGCCGGCAGCGCGGCGTGCTTGCCCGGGATCAGGTACAGCCGGACGAAATTCGCCGCGGCCGAGAGCTTGAGCCCGGTGCGGCGGAGCGAGGCGACCATGCCGGTTTCGGCCTTCAGCGCCGCGAGCTTCTGGGTGATCTCGAACAGCTTATCGAGGCCCCGCCGGAAATCCGCCCGGTCGGTGTCGAGCGTCACCGGGAAGACCTGGGTGCAGATCGCGGTGCAGCACTGGAAGACGCGATGGTCGTATTCCGTCGGCGTCATGCCGAGCGCCTTGTGGAATTCCGGCCGGGCGTGGTCCCGGACGTACATCGTCGCATAGACTGCGAGCTGGAAGAACTTCACCCAGAACTTGTTCACGCCGGTCAGCAGATGCGGGTTGGCCCGCATCAGCAGGGCGAAGGCCTCGCCGTGGCGGAACTCATCGTTGCACCACTTCTCGAACCACATGAAGATCGGGTGGAAGCGCAGCTCGGGATGCTTCTCGAACTGGCGGAAAATGGTGATGTAGCGGGCGTAGCCGATCTTCTCCGACAGGTAGGTCGCGTAGAAGATGAATTTCGGCGAAAAGTAGTGGTACTTCTTCGCCTTGGTCAGGAAGCCGAGATCGACGCCGATCCCGATATCCTTCAGGGCGTCGTTGATGAAGCCGGCATGGCGGGCCTCATCACGGCTCATCACCCCGAACAGGTCCTTCATGTCCGGGTTCTTCACCCGCTTCTTGATCTCCGCGTACAGGACGCAGCCGCTGAATTCGGCCGTGACGGAGGAGACCAGGAATTCCTTCAGCTCGGTCTGCAGCCCCTCCGGCAGGTCCTCCATCCGGAACTCGTCGAAGGCGGCGGAGCGGATGAAATGACCCTTGTTCGGGTCCGACTTGAACTCCGCCATCAGCGCATCCCATTCGGCGCGGATGGGGCTGACGTCGATGCGGTCCATCGCCTCGAAATCGGTGGTGTAGAAGCGCGGCGTCAGCACCGTGTCGGTGGTGGCCATCCGCGTCGAATCATTCATCGCGCGCTTCGGCGCGGGCGTCACGGCGTTCATGACACGTCCTTCGGCTCGAACCCGCAGTGGTACAGCTCGGCCAGCTCCAGGATGGCCGAGGCCTCCGTCCAGATCCGCTGCAGCCATCCGGCGCGGTAGACGGTGGCCCGGCAGGTATAGCTGATGGCCTGGCCATAGGGGATTCCCGCCGGCGCGCCATGCACCACCACCCGGTCGCCGGGGCGGAGCGCGATCCCTTCCGGGATGGCATGCGCGTGCAGGCTGTCGAAGCTCTGCTCGATATCGACCGTGCAGGCCACCTCCACCGTGCTGCCGCCGGTCAGCCAGGCGATGGGTCCGGGCATCACTTCGCCTCCCGGGTGGTTAGCAGGCGGAGGAAGACATCCTTGTTGGTGTCGCCGAAGGCGTTCAGCTCGACCTCCCGCTCGGTCGCGGTGTCGCGCAGCCGCACCCGACCGTCGCTCCAGGCGGCGACGCGGAAGGGGATGTCGTGGCCAAGGTCGGCCTGGCGCCGGCCGCGGGCCAGGGCCCGCAGGGTGCCGCGGACGAAGCCGTTGGTGCCGGGGTCGAAGACCATCACCTCGGCGCCGGTCGCCGCGTCCCGCGCCACGATGGCGCCGTCGGTGCGGTCCTCGAAGCGGAACTCCCGCGCCAGCACCGGCGCGGCGCTGGGCGAGGCATCCGCCCCGCCGACCAGGCCGAAGCCGTCGGTGACGGCGAAGATGGTGAGCAGCAGGCCGATCCCCATCATCAGGGGCGCCCGCGGGATGGTCCAGCCTGGGGTGCGTGCCTGCATCGTCGCCTCCTGTCTCGTGTCGCTCAGGCCGCCTGCGGCTGATGCAGGTCGGCACGGCCCGTCGCCGGGCCGGTGGTGCCCACCGCCTGCACCGGCAGCGCGGCGGCGCCGGCCAGGGCGCGGCCGAGGATCTGCGCCACCGCCGCCGCATCGGCGATGCCGCGCAGCGCCGGCTGCGGCCGGGTGAAGGTCCAGGGCCGCGCATGCGGCCAGAAGAACAGGTAGGAGACGCGGTGCGGCTTCAGCATCGCCATGCTGACATCGCCCGAGCCATCGGCATGCACCTTGGCCGCCGCCGAGGCGACGATCGCAAAGGGCAGGTTCACCGTCATCGACAGGGCAATGCCGAAGCGCATCACCACCCGGCGGTTGGTGATGGTGTAGGCGGTGGTCCGCACCACCCCCCAGGCGAAGGCCAGGCCGAGCCCGATCACCAGCAGGGAGGGCAGGATGAACCACAGCGCGTCCAGCGCGGTGACCGGCAGGCTGGCGCCCGCCATCAGCACCGAGACGATGCGGGCGGCGACCAGCACGCCGAAATAGGTGGCGAGGCCCGGCAGGTGGAGCGCCCGGCGGGCGAAGGCCCGCAGGTCCGGCCTGCCCTGCCAGAGGATGGTCTCACCCTCCGGCAGCTGTTCCGGCAGCCCCCAGACCGGCTCGTATTCGTGCTCCTTGATCACAGGCAGGGCTCCTGCCGTTCAGGCGTCGCGTACATGTAGCCGCCGGCGAAGTAGGCGCTGACCTTGTCTTCCTCAAGCAGGGTGATCTGGTCGGGGTTCTTCAGCGCCGGCGCGGCGAGGAACTGCTCGGCGAGCAGCGCACTGGTGCTGGCTTCCTTCTTCTTGCTGTCGAAGTTGGCGAGGCCGAGCGGGAAGACGACGCTGCGGGCGGCCGCGCCCGGCACCTCGACCTCGATATAGCGCAGCAGCACGTCGGAGCGGTCGACCCAGAGGTCCTTCACCGTGCCGACGACGCGCTTGTCGGCGGTCAGCATGTACCAGCCGCGCGGATCGATATCCTCATGCGCGACGCTGTATTCGGTGGCGACGCGCAGCGGCACGATCTTCGGCAGGCTGGCGTCGAAGGTCAGGTCCGGCACGTCGGCGCGCAGCGCGTAGGCGGCGGGGCCGACGCCATCGGCCAGCGGGTTGCCGAGCGGCAGGTGGGGCGCGCCGCCGACCTTGGCGGTGGGCGACAGCAGGCCGGTCAGGTCGCGCTCCTCGCGGCCGGCGACGGTCGGGCCGCCATGCGCCAGGTTCCAGATCTTCGGCTTGGGCGCGCTGCGCGGATTGACCACGACGAGCTCGCCGTGCTGCTCCTGCACCAGCGGGAAGCCTTCCCGCCGGTCCTCGTTGCGGAGGTACATGATCAGGATGACGAAGGCGCCCCAGAAGAGATACAGCGACAGCAGCGCCGCGTCGAACTGAGTGGAATAGGCGATGTAGGTCATGACGCTTGTCTCCTCGCGCTATGATGCGCCGTGCGGGCCGGCCAGGCCGAGCCGCGCGTCCTCGGGTTTCAGGGTATCGCCCACCGGTCGGACGAGCGGGCCGATGGCGACGATGGTGGCGAACAACAGGGCAATCTCGATCAGGTAGACCACGCCGTAGCCGGTAACGGGGCCGGCCAGCGCCTCCCCCAGCGCGCCCTGCATGGCGAGGCCGGAGACGGCGTCACGCAGCAGGCCGCCGATGGCGATGGCAGCGCCGGCGCAGGTGGCCTGCACCGCCCCCCAGCTGCCGAGCGCCAGGCCGATCTGCGCCGGCGGCGCGGCGCGCATGCAGGCCGTCAGCGTGGCATGGGCGAACAGGCCGCCACCGAAGCCGATCAGCCCGGTGCCGACGGCAAAGACGAAGCCGCTGGAAAAGGGCGCCGCGGCGATCACCGCGGCGAAGGCGAAGGCGCCGCACAGCGCGCCGGTGGCCGCCACGCGATGGGCATCGGCCCCGCCGGCGATCTGCCCGGCTGCGCGCATGAAGCCGATGATGCCGCCCAGCGCGAAGGCCGCGGTCAGCAGCGTGGTCTGCGCCACGGTCAGGCCGAGGATCTGCCCGCCATAGGGTTCCAGCAGCACGTCCTGCATGGCGAAGGCGAAGCTGCCGAGGCCGGTCGCGGTCAGCCGGCGGATCCACTTGTCGGTCCGGCGCAGCTCGTTCCAGGCGTCCTGGAAGGCCGGGCGCTCACGGTCCGGACGGGTGGCGGCGGGGTTCCGCACCTCCTGCTTCCACACCGCGACGAGGTTCAGCACGATGCTGACCACCGCCGCGCCCTGGATCACCTGGATCAGCCGGAGCTGACTGAAATTCGACAGCAGCCAGCCGAAGACCAGGGCGCTGATCAGCATGCCCAGCAGCAGCATGACCGAGAGCAGTGCCACGACGCGCGGCTGCTGCTCGACCGGCGAGAGGTCGGTGGCCAGCGCCAGGCCGACGGTCTGCACCGAATGCATCCCCGCGCCGACGATGAGGAAGGATATCGCCGCGGCGATCTGGCCGACGATCGGCGGCGCGAAGGTGTCGCCCGACAGGATGATCAGGGAGAACGGCATCATCGCCAGCCCGCCGAAGATCCAGACCGAGCCGAGCCAGATATAGGGCACCCGCTTCCAGCCCAGCACCGATTTGTACTGGTCCGAGCGGAAGCCGATGAGCGCGCGGAACGGCGCGAAGACCAGCGGCAGGGCGACCATGACGGCGACCAGCGAGGTCGGCACGCTGAGCTCGACGATCATCACCCGGTTCAACGTGCCGATCAGCAACACGGCGACCATGCCGACCGAGACCTGGAACAGCGAGAGCCGGAACAGCCGGTTGAGCGGCAGGGTGGCCGACGCGGCGTCCGCGAAGGGAAGCAGGTCGGGGCTCAGCTTCATCCAGGCGCGGGAGACCTTCGGCAGGGCCATCAGTCGAACCCCAGCAGGTCGAAGATGTCCCGGTCCTTCAGCGGCGAGGCTTCCAGCGCCGGCGTGCCGGCCCAGAGATTGGCCGCCAGCCGGAGATACTCGTTCTGCACCGCCACCAGCTCCGGCGTCGGGTCCATCTCGAACAGCGTCGCCTTCTTCAGGCGGGAGCGGCGGATGACGTCGAGGTTGGGGAAATGCGCCAGGCTCTGCATGCCGGTGGCGGCATTGAACTTGTCGATCTGATCGGTGGACTCGCTGCGATTGACGATCACGCCGCCGAGCCGGACGTCGTAGTTCTTCGACTTCGCCTTGATGGCAGCGATGATGCGGTTCATCGCGAAGATGCTGTCGAAGTCATTCGCCGCGACGATGATGCCGCGATCGGCATGCTGCAAGGGGGCGGCGAAGCCGCCGCAGACCACGTCGCCGAGGACGTCGAAGATGACGACGTCGGTCTCCTCCAGCAGGTGATGCTCCTTGAGCAGCTTCACCGTCTGGCCGACCACGTAGCCGCCGCAGCCGGTACCGGCCGGCGGTCCGCCGGCCTCGACGCACATGACGCCGTTGTAGCCCTGGAAGACGAAATCCTCGGGCCGCAGCTCCTCGGCGTGGAAATCGACCGATTCCAGCACGTCGATCACCGTCGGGATCAGCGACTTGGTCAGGGTGAAGGTGCTGTCATGCTTCGGGTCGCAGCCGATCTGCAGCACCCGCTTGCCGAGCTTGCTGAAGGCAACCGAGAGGTTGGAGCTCGTCGTGCTCTTGCCGATCCCGCCCTTGCCATAGACGGAAAAGACCTTCGCCGTGCCGATGGTCAGCGCAGAATCCTGGTGCACCTGAACGCTGCCCTCCCCATCCAGGCGGGACGGGGTGCGGCCCCGGTGCAGCGCAGCATGCGGCGTCTCGATCCTCATGCGGGCTCCTCAGCGTGAAAAATGGGCTTTGGCATCGTACAGGGTCTCCAGCGTGATGCTGGCGATGCCCTGTTCCGAGGCGTAGCGTTCGGTGTTCCGGCGGGCCTTGCCGCGGACGAAGAACGGAATCTTCTTCAGCTCGGCCTCGGCCTCCGCAGTCCAGCCGGCCGGGCCGGCGGGCCGCTCGACGACGTCCACCGCGACCGGCGCGGCGACGGGGGCCGGCGCGGCCGCCCCGCCGAGATGCGATGGCGCCGCTTCCGCGTGGAACTCGAAATCCTCGCGGAACATGCCCAGCAGGTGTTCCTCCAGGCCCATCATCAGCGGATGGACCCAGGTGTCGAACAGGACGTTGACGCCCTCGAACCCCATCTGCGGCGAGTAGCGCGCCGGGTAGTCCTGCACATGCACCGGCGCCGAGATCACCGCGCAGGGGATGCCGAGCCGCTTGGCGATGTGGCGTTCCATCTGGGTGCCGAGGATGAGCTCGGGCTGCGCCGCCTGGATCGCCGCCTCGACCTCGAGGTAGTCCTCGCCGATCAGCGCCTCGACCTCGTACTTCTTCGCCGCATCCCGCACGTCGCGGGCGAATTCGCGGCTGTAGGTGCCGAGGCCCACGACCTTGAAGCCGATTTCCTCGGCGGCGACGCGCGCCGCGGCGATGGCATGCGTCGCATCGCCGAAGACGAAGACCCGCTTGCCGGTCAGGTAGTTGCTGTCGACCGAGCGCGCATACCAGGCGGCCCGCGCCTGCTCGGCGGCCAGCACCGGCGCGGCGTCGATCCCGGCCAGGGCCGCGACCTCGGCGATGAACTCGCGCGTCGCATTGGTGCCGATCGGCACGGTGCGCGTCGCCTTCTGGCCGAAGGTCCGGCCGAGCCAGGAGGCCGCCTGGCCGGCGACCTCAGGGTAGAGCACCACGTTGAAATCAGCCTCGCCCAGCCGCGCCAGGTCGGCCGGCCGCACGCCCATCGGCGCAGTCACCCGCACCTCGATGCCCATCCGACCCAGCAGCCCGGTGATCTCCCGCACGTCGTCGCGGTGGCGGAAGCCGAGCGCGGTGGGGCCGAGGATGTTGCAGACCCGCCCCGGGCCGCGCTGCGTCCCCGGCGGCGGCGCATGCGGGCCGGCGAGCGCACGGACCAGCTGGTAGAAGGTCTCGGAGGCGCCCCAATTCTCCTTCTTGGAGTAGGAGGGCAGTTCCAGCGGCACCACGGGAATCGGCAGCCGCAGCGCCTTGGCCAGCCCGCCCGGATCGTCCTGGATCAGCTCGGCGGTGCAGCTCGACCCGACGATCATCGCCTCGGGCCGGAAGCGCTCATACGCATCGAGCGCGGCGGTCTTGAACAGCTCGGCGGTGTCGCCGCCGAGGTCACGCGCCTGGAAGGTGGTATAGGTCACCGGCGGCCGCGCGCCGCGCCGCTCGATCATGGTGAAGAGCAGGTCGGCATAGGTGTCGCCCTGCGGCGCGTGCAGCACGTAGTGCAGCCCCTCCATCCCGGTGGCGACCCGCATCGCCCCGACATGCGGCGGCCCCTCATAGGTCCAGACGGCCAGTTGCATGGCTCTAGACCTTCAGCTTCTGGCGCCGCACCAGCGGCCTGGCGAACAGCTCGGCGAGGTCGCCGGCCTGGTCGTAGCCCTGGATCGGCGTGAAGACGAGCTCGATCGACCACTTGGTGGCGAAGCCCTCGGCCTTCAGCGGGTTGGCCAGGCCGAGGCCGCAGACCACGAGGTCCGGCTTCTCGGCGCGGCAGCGGTCGAGCTGCCGATCCACGTCCTGGCCTTCCGACAGCAGCACGCCCTGCGGCAGCAGCGGCAGCTCGGCCGCCAGGTGCGCCCGGTGCAGGTATGGCGTGCCGATCTCGACAGGCTGCATGTCCAGCTCGCGCGCCAGGAAGCGCGCCAGCGGGATCTCCAGCTGGCTGTCGGGGAAGAAGAAGATGCGGCGGCCGGCCAGCACGCCGCGCGCATGGGCGATGGCGGTGCGGGCACGCTGCTCACCGGCCTCGGTGACCTCGCGGAACAGCGCCGGCGCGACGCCCCAGGCCTCGGCCGCGGCCCGCAGCCAGCCGGTGGTGCCCTCGGCGCCCAGCGGGAAGGGTGCCGGCAGGTGCTGCGCCCCGCGGGCTTCCAGCAGCCGCGCGGTCTCGGCCAGGAAGGGCTGCGCCAGCAGCATGCGGGTGTTCGGGCCGACCGCGGGCAGCTCCCGCGCCCGGCGCGGCGGCAGGAAGGCGACCGGCCCGATGCCGAGCGCGGCAAACAGCCGGCGCATCTGGTCCTCGACCACCTCGGCCAGGGCGCCCACCACCAGCAGCGCCGGCGCGGTGGTGACCGAGGCCGGCATCTCCGGGACCAGCGCGGCGAGGCAGGCATCTTCACCCTGGGTGAAGGTCGTCTCGATGCCGCTGCCGGAGTAGTTCAGCACGCGGACATCGCCATGCGCGCGGTCCAGCCGCTTCGCGGCGCGCGAGAGGTCGAGCTTGATGACCTCCGACGGGCAGGAGCCGACGAGGAAGAGCAGCTTGATGTCAGGCCGCCGCGCCAGCAGCTGGCCAACCACGCGGTCCAGCTCCTCATTCGCGTCGGCCAGCCCGGCCAGGTCGCGCTCGTCGATGATGGCGGTGGCGAAGCGCGGCTCGGCGAAGATCATGACGCCGGCGGCCGACTGCATCAGGTGGGCGCAGGTGCGGGAGCCGACGACCAGGAAGAACGCATCCTGGATCTTGCGGTGCAGCCAGATGATGCCGGTCAGGCCGCAGAACACCTCACGCTGGCCGCGCTCGCGCAGCACCGGGGCGTCGGCACAGCCGGCCCCCGCGGCGGGGCGGTCGAGCGTGGCGATGCCGCTCACCGGGACATGCCCAGGGCGCCGTGCGGGGCCTCGCGCGCGGTCCGTTCGTCCCGCCGCGCGGCGCGCAGCTTCATGACGAACTGCATGGCGTTGACGATGTAGGTGGCATAGGCCGCGAGGGCCAGCAGCATCAGGCCCTGGGCGTCGCCCTGGCCGGTGAACAGCAGCCAGAGATAGGCGGTGTGCAGCGCCAGCACGAGCATGCTGAAGACGTCTTCCCAGAAGAAGGCGCGGGCAAACAGGTAGCGCCCGAACACCACCTTCTCCCAGATCGCGCCGGTGACCATGATGACGTAGAGCACGATGGTCTTGACGACGACGGAGGCGGTGGCGACCGCGTAGCCCTCACCGCTGGCCAGGAAGTTCAGCACCAGGCCGAGGCTGACGAGGAAGACGGCGAACTGCAGCGGGGCGAGCACGCCCTGCACCATGGTCCAGCGCGTCGCGTCGCGGCGGACCCGCTCCTCCGGCGTATACAGCGGCCGGTGCGGCGCCGGATGGCGCGCGTGGCGGCCGGCGACCGTGCCCCAGGGGCAGGCATCGATGGGGGCAAGAAGCTTTGCCAGGACGCCAGATGTAAACATCGCTTGACAACCCTCTGTCCCGAAGGTCCGCTTGGACGTCGGTCGTGGGTAGGCCGTCTCCATCGCCTGGAAAGGCGATGTCCTGGCAGACCCATCCGGCGTTCCGGCGTACCTCCCGCAGCGAAGAACTCGCTGATAGGGAGGCTAGGTCGGCAGGCTTCGAAGTGTCAAGCGTGATTGACGTAAGGAGTGATTGACACCGCCGCGCCGGCGGGTCGATAAACTCCAACAACGGGGAGGGGCCTATGGTCGCCTTGGGACAGAGCGTTGCATCCAGGCACCGGGCGGACTCACCGACCTTCCCAGCACGTCGTGCGCTGGCGGGTGCTGCCTCGCCCTGGCCGCAGGTCGACGACCCGCAGGATGACCGCGCTGCCCGCCGCCAGGCCCTGGCCGACGCCATCGAAGGCAGCGTCCTGCCCCGCCTGCTGCTGACCCATGGCCCCGCCCCACAGACGGAGCCCGCGGCGCCGCCCGGCATCATGCCGTCGGCGGCGGATGTCGAGACGCTCTGCACCATGCTGCTGGTCGATGACCGCGACGCGGCGGTCGCGCATGTCGACGCGCTGCGCGACCGCGGCGTGACGCTGCAGCACGTCTGCCTCGACCTGCTGGCACCGGCCGCCCGCTGGCTCGGCGAGGCATGGAACGACGACCGCTGCGATTTCTCCACCGTCACGCTGGGGCTGATGCGGCTGCAGCACATCTTCCGCGACCTGCAGCCGGAATTCACCCGCGATACCCGCCCGCAGTCGCGCAGCCGCCGCATCCTGCTGGTCATTGCGCCGGGCGAGCAGCATGGCTTCGGCCGCGACATGCTGGCCGGTTTCTTCCGGCACGCCGGCTGGGACGTGGTCGCGCCGCCGCCCGGCAGCGTCGCCGACTTCGCCGCTGTCATCCGGCAGGAATCCTTCGAAGTGGTCGGCTTCTCCGCCGCTACCGACACCAGGCTGGATGCGGTCGCGACCTGCATCCGGGCCGTGCGCAAGAGCGCGCGGAACCATGCCTGCGGCATCATGGTGGGCGGGCCGATCTTCATCGCCCGCCCCGAAAATGTCGCACTGGTCGGCGCCGACGCGACCGCGGCGGATGGCCAGCAGGCGACGTTGCAGGCCGAACGTATGATGACGCTGATGACCCATCGGGACTGAACCGAATGGCGGTGACAGTGAGGGGGAGGGTTGCGCTCTCAGTCGTAAAGGAATTTTGCGCTCGTGAAGGCATTCCAAGCCCCGAAGACATCGCTGGGAGACCTGGATGCGGAAGCCGCGGCAATCCTGATCTCGGCGGCCGCGGACGTCGCGATCATCATCGATGCCGCCGGCGCGGTCCGTGACGTCGCCTTCAACAGCGAAGGCCTGTCCCAGGAATTGGCCGGCCAGGACAGCTGGCTCGGCAAGCCCTGGACCGATACCGTCGCGCCCGACAGCCGTGCCAAGGTCGAATCGCTGCTCGCCGAGGCGGATGCCACGGCCGGGCGGCAATGGCGCCACGTCAATCTGCTCTCGGCCAGCGGGGCCTCGGTCCCCATCCTCTTCTCCGCGGTTCGGATCGGTGACGGCAGCCGTGCGGTCGCCTTCGGCCGCGACCTGCGCCAGCTTTCGGCGCTGCAGCAGCGGCTGCTCGAAGCCCAGCAATCGCTCGACCGCGACTACTCCCGGCTGCGCCATGCAGAGACCCGCTACCGCATGCTGTTCCAGCTCTGGTCGGATCCGGTGCTGATCCTCGACGGTACGGCGCAGAAGGTGACGGAGACCAACCAGGCCGCCGACCGCCTGCTGGGCCGCACGCCGCGGCGTCCGGCCGGGCGCGAATTCCTCGAGATCTTCGACCCCAAGGGCCGCGACTCGGTCGAGCTCCTGCTCGCTGGCGTCCGCGCCACCGGCCGCGCCGACGAGGTGCGGGCGATCCTCGAGGAAGACGGCAAGGACATCATCGTCTCCGCCTCCCCCTTCCGGCAGGAAAGCACGACCTACCTGCTCGTGCGCCTTGGGATCCCGACCGGCGACGCCAATGCGATCGTCCTGCCCAAGGCCAAGACCAAGCTGCTGAAGCTGGTCGAGAACGTGCCGGATGCCTTCGTCGTCACCGGCCAGGACGGCCGCATCATGACGGCAAACGCCGCCTTCCTCGACATGGCGCAGCTGGCGAACGAGGAGCAGGCGCTGGGCGAGCCGCTGGAGCGCTGGCTGGGCCAGCCCGGCGTGGAGCTGGAGGTGCTGACCGCCAGCCTGCGGCAGCGCGGGCCGGTGCGGCTGTTCGCCACCACCATGCGCGGCGAATACGGCGCCAGCACCGAGGTCGAGATCTCCGCCGTCTCCGTCATGAACGGCGTCGGGCCCTGCTACGGCTTCGCCATCCGCGATGTCGGCCCGCGGGTCACGCCGCCGTCGCGCGCGGCGACGCGGGCGCCGCGTTCCGTCGAGCAGCTGACCGAACTTATCGGCCAGGTGCCGCTGAAGGATCTGGTGCGGGAGGCGACCGACGTGATCGAGCGGCTCTGCATCGAGGCAGCGCTGGAACTCACCGGCGACAACCGGGCCTCGGCCGCCGAGATGCTCGGGCTCAGCCGGCAGAGCCTTTATGTGAAACTGCGCCGCTACGGACTCGGCGACCTGCCGGCCGACGGGTCGGAGTAGAGAATGACCGCCCTTGCCCGCCCGCAGTTGTCCGCCTGCCTCGAATTGCTCAAGCCGGTCACCTGGTTCGCGCCCATGTGGGCGTTCTCCTGTGGCGTCGTCACCTCCGGCCTCGGCGGCAATGGCCGCTGGCATCTCATCATCGCCGGCCTGTTGCTGACCGGGCCGCTGGTCTGCGGCACCAGCCAGGCGATCAACGACTGGTACGACCGCCACGTCGACGCGATCAACGAGCCGAACCGGCCGATCCCGTCGGGCCGCATCCCCGGCGATTGGGGCTTCCGGATCGCGGTGGCCTGGACCGCGCTCTCGCTCGCCGTCGCCACCATCCTCGGCCCCTGGGGGTTCGCCGCGACGGTGGCCGGGCTGATCCTCGCCTGGATCTACTCCGCGCCGCCGCTGCGGCTGAAGCGGGATGGCTGGCTCGGCGGCACCGCCTGCGCCGCCTGCTACGAGGGCCTGCCCTGGATCACCGGTGCGGCGGTGATGAGCGCCGGCGCGCCGGATGCACGGACGCTGATCATGGCCGGGCTCTACAGCTTCGGCGCCATCGGCATCATGACCCTGAACGACTTCAAGGCGGTGGAGGGTGATCGCCGCACCGGCATCAACTCCCTCCCCGTCACGCTGGGCGTCGAGCGCGCGGCGCAGATCGCCTGCGCGCTGATGGCGGCGCCGCAGGTGGTGGTGGTCGGGCTGCTGCTGTCCTGGGGCGCGCCCTGGCATGCGGCGGCGATCGCGGCATCCCTGCTGGCGCAGGTGGCGCTGATGCGCGTGCTGCTGGCCAGCCCGCGGGAGAAGGCGCCCTGGTACAACGGCACCGGCACCACGCTGTATGTGCTGGGCATGCTGGTGACGGCCTTCGCGCTGCGGCCGGTGCTGCCGTGACCACGCCGGCGCCGATCGGCTGGCTCGGCATCCTGCGCCTCGGCCTGGTGCAGACCGCGCTCGGCGCCGTGGTCGTGCTGACCACCTCCGCCATCAACCGCGTCATGGTGGTGGAGCTCGCCTTGCCGGCGACCATCCCCGGGCTGCTGGTGGCGCTGCACTATGCGGTGCAACTCTCCCGCCCCGTCATGGGCCATGGCTCGGACCGCGGCGGGCGGCGGACGCCCTGGATCATCGGCGGCATCGCCATCCTGGCGCTGGGCGGCTTCGGCGCCGCGGCGGCCACGGCGCTGATGGCGGAACACCTCGCCCTCGGCATCGCCCTCGCCGTGCTGGCCTTCATCGCCGTCGGCGCCGGCGTGGGTACGGCCGGCACCTCGCTGCTCGCGCTGCTGGCCACCCGCGTCGCACCGCGCCGGCGGGCGCCGGCGGCGACCATCGTCTGGCTGATGATGATCTTCGGCTTCGTCGTCACCACCGCGCTGGCCGGCCGCTTCCTCGACCCCTATTCGCCGCAGCGGCTGCTGGCGGTCACCGGCACGGTCTGCGGCATCGCCATGCTGCTGGCCCTCGCCGCGATCTGGGGCATGGAACCCGCCACGCCGGCCGCCGAGTCGCGCCCCGCGCCGCAGGGCAGCTTCCGCGAAGCCCTGGCCCAGGTGTGGCAGGAGCCGGAGGCGCGCCGCTTCACCATCTTCGTCTTCGTCTCCATGCTGGCCTATTCGGCGCAGGACCTGATCCTGGAGCCCTTCGGCGGCCAGGTCTTCGGGCTGACGCTGGGCGAGACGACGAAGCTCGCCTCCGCCCAGCACATGGGCGTCTTCTGCGGCATGATCCTGGCGGCGCTCGGCGGCGGGCTGGGCGGCGAACGTTTCGGGTCGCTGCGCGCCTGGACCATCGGCGGCTGCCTCGCCTCGGCGCTGGCGCTGGCCGCATTGGCCTTCGCCGGCACGGTGGGCCCCGGCTTCCCGCTGCGCCAGGCCTATGTCGCGCTCGGCGTCGCCAACGGCGCCTTCGCCGCCGCCGCCATCGCCACGATGATGCAGTTGGCGGGCAAGGGTCGCGACAACCGCGAAGGCATGCGGGTCGGGCTGTGGGGCGCGGCGCAGGCCATCGCCTTCGGCCTCGGCGGCCTCGCCGGTGCGGCCGCAAGCGACCTCGCCCGCAGCCTCATCGCCTCGCCCGGCCTCGCCTATGGCGCGGTCTTCGCGGCGGAGGCGCTGCTGTTCCTTGTCTCCGCCGTACTTGCCGCGCGCATCGGCCGCGCGGCGCCGGCGGCGGCCAATTTCGGCGCGCTCGCGCCGTCCCGAAGCTGAGGGAGACCATCCATGACCAGCGAAACCTGGGATGTCGTTGTGGTCGGCGGCGGCCCTTCGGGCGCCACCGCCGCGTATGACCTGGCGCGCGCCGGGCGCCACGTGGCGCTGCTCGACAAGGCGGGCCGCATCAAGCCCTGCGGCGGCGCCATCCCGCCGCGGCTGATCCGCGACTTCGCCATCCCGGACCGGATGATCGTCGCCCGGGTGAATTCCGCCCGGATGATCGCCCCCTCCGCCCGCGAGGTGGACATGCCGATCGACGGCAACGGCTATGTCGGCATGGTGGACCGCGAGCATTTCGACGAATACCTGCGCGTCCGCGCCGCCGAGGCCGGGGCGGAACGCCACACCGGCACCTATGAGCGGATCGAGCGCGACGCCGACGGCACCGCCGTGGTGGTCTACGCGACCAAGGCGGGCGAGGAAGTACGCCTCCGCGCCCGCAGCGTGATCGGCGCCGATGGCGCGAAGTCCAAGGTGGCGAAGCAGGAAGTGCCGATCGCCGCCAAGGTACCCTGCGTCTTCGCCTACCACGAGATCGTCGAGGCGCCGAAGACCCCGACCGGCAGCTACGACGCCAAGCGCTGCGACGTCTTCTACCAGGGCAAGCACTCGCCCGACTTCTATTCCTGGATCTTCCCGCATGGCGACACCGCCAGCATCGGCACCGGCTCGGCGCAGAAGGGCTTCTCGCTGCGCGGCTCCATCGCCGAGCTGCGCAAGTCGACCGGCCTGGACGGGCTGCGCACCATCCGGCACGAAGGCGCGCCGATCCCGATGAAGCCGGCCAAGCGCTGGGACAATGGCCGCGACGTGGTGCTGGCGGGCGATGCCGCCGGCGTCGTCGCCCCGGCCTCCGGCGAGGGGATCTACTACGCCATGGTCGGCGGCGAGCTGGCGGCGCAGGCGGCGGAAGCCTTCCTCGCCACCGGCGATGCCCGCGCGCTCGGCCTCGCCCGCAAGCGCTTCATGAAGCTGCACGGCCGGGTCTTCTGGATCCTCGGGATCATGCAGTACTTCTGGTACTCGTCGGAGAAGCGCCGCGAGAAGTTCGTCTCCATCTGCCAGGACAAGGACGTTCAGCGCCTGACCTGGGAATCCTACATGGAGAAGAAGCTGACGCGGCGCGACCCGATGGCGCATGTGCGGATCTTCTTCAAGGACCTCGCCCACCTGTTCGGCCTGGCGCGCGCCTGAGCCTTTGATCGCCGGAGCCTGACGATGAGCCGCCTTCGTTCCCTCGATACACCCGCCGCCACGCGCCATGGCCGCACCCTGCCCTTGCGCGTCGGCACCCGCGGCTCGCCGCTCGCGCTCTGGCAGACCCGGCATTTCCTCTCGATCATCAGCGGCTTCTGCCCGGTGCTGCGCGACGCCAAGGCGTTCGAGGAGCACATCATCAGCACCGAGGGCGACCGCATCCAGGACCGGCGGCTGGCCGATATCGGCGGCAAGGGGCTGTTCGCCAAGGAGATCCATGAGGCGCTGCTGGACGGCCAGGTGGATTTCGCCGTGCACAGCCTGAAGGATCTGGAAACCGAGCTGCCGCCGGGCATCGTGCTCGCCTGCCTGCTCGAACGCGAAGACCCGCGTGACGCCATCATCCTCGGCCCGGTCTGCGGCGCGCCGGATTGCGCCGATCCGCTGGCCTGCATCCCGCACGGCGCGCTGGTCGGCACCGCTTCCGTCCGCCGGCAATCGCAGGTGCTGGCGATGCGGCCCGACCTGCGCTGCGAGGTGATCCGCGGCAACATCCAGACCCGCCTCGGCCGCGTCCGCAACGGCGATTTCGCCGCCTCCTTCCTGGCGCTGGCCGGCCTGCGGCGGATGGGCCTGGAACGCGAGGCCGGCGTGCTGCTGGACCCGGCGATGATGCTGCCGGCCGCCGGCCAGGGCATCGTCGGCGTCACCGTCCGCGCGGCGGATGTCGAGCTGCACGAGCTGCTCTCGGCGATCGAGTGCCGCACCGCGCGGGTGGTCGCCACGGCGGAACGCGCCCTGCTCGGCGCGCTCGATGGGTCCTGCCGCACGCCGATCGGCGCCTATGCGACCTTGCGGCCGGACAACACGGTGTTCCTCACCGGGCTGATCGCCCGGCCGGACGGATCCTTCGTGCTGAAGCAGACCATCGAGGGCCCGGCCGCGGATGCCGCACGACTGGGCATGGAGCTCGGTGATCGGCTGCGGCGCGAGGCACCGGCCGATATCCTCGGCTGATCCGACCGGCGGCACGGCTTGACGGCGGGCGCCGGCGTCCCGACGCTGGCGTACCGCCGCAACCCGGAGACCGCCCGTGCCGAAACGCCTGCTGCTGGCTGCCGCTCTTCTCCTCCCGCTGATCGGACACGCGCAGGAGGCCGACCACCCGGCCGCCAAGCCCATGGTCGTCGGCTCGGATTTCGGCGTCGCACCCTGGATGGTGCGCGGCGCCAACGGGCCGGAAGGCTTCGGCGTCGACCTGATGACGGAGATCGCCAAACGGCTCGGCCGCCCCGGTGTCGAGATCGTCGACGTCAATTTCTCCGGCCTGTTCGCCGCGCTGTTCGCCAGGCGCTTCGAGTTCACCGCCAACCCGCTGAACATCACCGAGGAGCGTGCAACCCGCATGCTCTACACCGAGCCCTTCTTCGCCACCGGCAACGGCTTCATAGCCCGGCGCGGGGAGACGATGGGCGGGCTGGAGGAGCTGAAGGGCAAGGCCATCGCGGTGAACCGCGGCACCATCAGCGACACCTGGGCCACCGCCAACGCGGAGAAGTATGGCTTCGAGGTACAGCGCTACGACACCTTCCCCGACAGCGTGCAGGCGGTGCTGACCCGCCGCGCCTTCGCCGCCATCAACGAGATTCCGACCGCGGTCTACGCCGCCAGCCAGAACCGGCAGATCACCGTCGTCTTCAAGGACTACACCGGCCGCAATTTCGGCATCGCCTTCCGCCCCGAGAGCAAGGAGTACCGCAACAAGGTGGAGGAGGTGCTGGAATGCATGAAGCAGGACGGGTTCCTGCCGAAGCTGCATGAGAAGTGGTACGGCGCGCCGCCCGATGCCGGATCGTCGCTGACCAAAATCTTCCCCGGCTACGGCCCGCCCGGCCTGCCGGGCTTCGAGGACACGGCCCACACCCCCCGCTGCAACTGAGCCGTGGACCGGCTCGCCGAGCACTACTTCAACCTCGAGGTCCTGCGCACCTACGGGCCGGACATCCTCGGCGGGCTGTGGGTGACGCTGGGGACGGCGATCGCGGTGGTGGCGCTCGGCATCGGCTTCGGCCTGCTGCTGGCGGTGGTGCTGGCGGCACGGCTGCCGGTGTTGCGGCATCTGGTGACGGTGTGGGTGGAGCTGTTCCGCACCCTGCCGCAGCTTGCCGTGATCATCGTGCTGTATTTCGGCCTGCCCTATGCCGGCGTCACGCTCTCGCCCTTCTGGGCGACGGTGGTGGCACTCGGCGCCGTGCTCTCGGCCTTCGCCGCCGAGATTTTTCGTAGTTCCATCCAGGCGCTGCCGCCGGGGCAATGGGATGCGGCGCGGGCGCTCGGCTTGCGCTTCCGCGGCATCTTCTTCCTGGTGATCCTGCCGCAGGCGGTTCGGCTGGCGGTGCCGCTGCTGACCAACCGTGCCATCGCCATCACCAAGGGCACCGCGCTCGGCACCGCCGTCTCCCTGCCGGAATTGCTCGGCCGGGCGCAGAGCGCCATGGCGATCGCCGCCAACCCCTCGCCGCTCACGCTCGCGGCGGCGCTCTATCTGGTGCTGTTCCTGCCGCTGGTCATCGCTTCCCGCTGGCTGGAAGCGACGCGGGTGACGCCGCGATGATGCTCGAAGACCTGATCGAGAATTTCGCCGACTGGCCTTCCCTGGTGAAGGTCTGGCCGCTGCTGACGCAGGGGCTGCTGGTGACGGTGGAACTCTCGGCGGTCGCGCTGCCGCTCGGCCTCGGCTTCGGCCTGCTGATCGGGCTCGGCTGCGCGCTCGGCGGCCGGGCTGCGCGGATCGCGCTGCTCTGCTGGATCGACCTGTTCCGCGCCTTCCCCGTGCTGGTGCTGCTGATCCTGATCACCTACGCCCTGCCCTTCCTCGGGCTGACCTTGCCGACCTTCGCCGCGGCGGTCGCCGCGCTGGTGCTGAACAATTCCGGCTATTACGGGGAAATCTTCCGCGCCGGCCTGGCCAGCGTGCCGCATGGCCAGCGGGAAGCCGCGGCGGCGCTGGGCCTCTCGCCCTTCCGCGCCATGGTCCTGGTGGTGCTGCCGCAGGCGCTGCGCGGCGTACTGGCACCACTGGCCTCGAACAGCCTGGAACTGGTCAAGGCGACCTCGGTCGCCGCCATGGTCTCCCTGCCGGAGTTGCTGCGCAGCGCCCGGGTGGCGCAGGAGCAGACCTACAACCCGACGCCGCTGATGGCGGCGGCGGTGCTCTATGTGGTGCTGCTCTGGCCCTTCGCGCATCTGGTGGCGCGGCTGGAACGGCGCATGCTGCGCGGGAGGGTGCGATGAGTGGAAGGTTGGCCGGCCGCGTGGCGCTGGTGACCGGCGGCGCCTCGGGCATCGGCCGGGCGATCGTCGCGCGCTTCGCCCGCGAAGGCGCAGCGGTGGTCATTGCCGACATCACGACAGACGTGCGCGAAGGCGGCACGCCGACGTATGCGATGCTGGCGGCAGAGGGCCTGCCGGTCAGCCACATCATCGCCGACGTCTCGGACGAAGCAGAATGCGAGGCCGCGGTTGCCGCTACCCTCGCCCGGCATGGCCGGCTCGATATCCTGGTCAACGACGCGGCGATCGGCCTCGGCAAGCCGCTGCTGGACTGCACCCGGGCGGAATGGGACCGCGTGCTGGCGGTGAACCTGACCGGCTGCTTCCTGATGAGCCGCGCCGCGCTGCGGCACATGGTGACGCAGGCGCCGCCGGCGGATGGCCCTCCCGACGTGCGCGGCCGGATCGTCAACATCTCCTCGCAGCACGGCATGGTCGCCTCGCCGGAGGACATCGCCTACGGCACGTCCAAGGCCGGCGTCGCCTACCTGACGCGGCAGGTCGCGGTGGATTACGCGGCGCAGGGCATCCTCTGCAATGCGGTGGCGCCGGGGAAAATCCTCACCGGCAAGCCGGGCCGCGCGGTCGAGCCGCGCTGGCTCGACTACTCGCAGTCCCGCACGCCCTGGCCGCGGCTGGGCCGGCCGGAGGACGTGGCCGGCGCCGCGCTCTTCCTCGCCTCGGATGACGCGCAATACGTCACCGGGGAGAACCTGATGGTGGATGGCGGCTGGATGGCCTACTGACCGCCGAGCCGCTTCTGCTCCGCCCGGTACCAGTCGAGCAGCTGCTCGCCATTCCAGTGCAGCACGCCGGTCTTCTGCGCGACGTAGTCGTAGAAGGCTTCCAGGTACCTGATCCGGTGCGGCTGGCCCGAGATGTAGGGGTGGATGGCCAGCGACATGATCTTCGCCCGCTCCCCGCCTTCCTCGTACAGCCTGTCGAACTGGTCGATGGCGCGCTTCAGCAGGTAGTCGCTTTCGTGGTGCTGCACGATCATCATCGGGATGTCGTTCAGCTCCACCGTGTAGGGCAGCGTGACCAGTGGGCCCTTCTCGGTGTGGATCGTCGTCGGCTCGTCGTCATAGACCCAGTCGCCGATGTACTGCACGCCGGCCTCGGCCAGCAGCTCCGGCGTCTCCCAGGTCTGGGTCAGGCCCGGGCCGAGCCAGCCGACGGGGCGGCGGCCGGTGAACTTTTCCAGCCGGTCCATGGAACGATGGATCATCGCCCGCTGGTCGGGTTCCTTGTGGATCGGACCCTGTTCCCAGCTATGGCCCATGAACTCCCAGCCGGCGTCCCGCGCCTGCACCGCGACACGCTCGTAATCCTCGACCACGCGGGCGTTGATCGACAGCGTCGGCGCGATCCCGAGCTTTTCGTACAGCTTGAAGAAGCGCCAGACACCGACGCGCATGCCGTATTCGTGCCAGGACCAGTTCGGCACGTCGGGGCTGAGCACCTGGCCGGTCGGCGCCGGCAGCACCTGGCGGGCCATGGGCTTCTCGATGTCCCAGACCTCCAGGTTGACGATGGTCCAGACGACGATGCGGGCACCGCCGGGCAGTTTCAGCGCCGGGCGGTCGACGATGGCGGAGTAGGGGACGCGATCGCGCGGCTGCATGGCCATGCCTGGACTCTCCGGTGCTCGGCGCGAGTCTGGCGCCCTCACGCCTTATGTCAAATGCCGCTGACCGGCGGAATGGTGGCGGCGAAGGACGGCCGCGCGGCGAGCGTCTCGAACCACGCCGACAGCGCCGGCCGCCCCGCGCGCCAGCCCCAGGCGCGGTGGCGCATCTCGGCATAGCCGAGCAGGCAGCCCAGCGCGATCCGCGGCGCATCGGGTGGGCCATCCAGCGCCCAGCCCCCGGCGGCCACCTCCGCCTCCAGCATATCGGCGACGCGGTTGGTGCGCGTGGTCTCCAGCGCGATGACGCCGGGGGAGCGTTCGCTGACCGGTCGGCGCAGCTCGCGGTTCCATACCGCCATGCCGTCCATCATGCCGAGCACGCGGCCGAAATCCGCCAGCGCGGCGCGCGGCACCAGCGGATAGGCGCCGCCGAGCGTATCGAGGAAGGGCAGGATCAGCGCCGTCTCGGTCAGCGCGGTGCCGTCCGCCAGCACCAGCGTCGGCACCCGGCCGACCGGGTTGTGCGGCAGCAGCGTCGAACCCGGATCACGCAGCGTGGTCTCGGTCTCGGTGACGCGGGGCAGCAGGCCGGTCTCGCGCAGCGCCACGCGCACCGCACGGGCGAAGGGGGAGCCGGAGGAATAGAAAAGCCGCATGGGGTGTCCTGCAAGACACCCCCACGCGCGGGGATGCCCCACCACCCTAGTCCTCCCCCGCGAGGCGGGGGAGGGGATGGTCAGCGCACCGAGCGGCGGCGGATCTGGTCCAGCGCCGGGCGCGGGCCGCGCGGCGGGCCGGCGCGGCGCACCGGTGCCCCGGCCGGCGGCGCCGCGCCGCCCTGCAGCGGCTGGATCTGGATATGCGCATCCTCCTCCTCGCCCGGCTTCTGCGCCGCGATGGCGAAGCGCTCGGCCGCCCAGGGCGCTACCTCGAACTGCGTCTCGCGGTCCTGCACCTTGATCCGGCCGATCTCCTGCCGCGTCACATGGCCGCGGCGGCAGAGGAAGGGCAGCACCCAGCGCGGATCGGCATTGCCGTTGGCCCGGCCGAGATTCATCCGGAACCAGACGCCGTCCTGCTGCGGCCCGGCCTCGCGCGGCACGCGGGGGCCGGCGGGACCACGGTCGGTGACGGCGGCCAGTTCCTCGGGTGGCGCCAGCGGCGCGCGCAGCGCCTGGATCAGCGCCGCGGCCACGGCTTCCGGCGCGCGGTCCTCCAGCAGCTTACGCGCCAGCACCAGGTCGCTGTCGCCGGCCTCCTCGGCGGTCTTCTCGATGGCCTGCGCCAGGATGCGGGCATCGTCCTGGGCGTGGATCGCCTCGGCCGAGGGCGCCGGGCCCCAATTGGCGCGCAGCCGCGCATCCATCAGCAGCCGTTCGGCGGCGCGGCGCCGGTTATGCGGCACCAGCAGGACGGAAATGCCCTTGCGCCCGGCCCGGCCGGTGCGGCCGGAACGGTGCAGCAGCGTCTCCGGATCGGTCGGCAGGTCGGCATGGATGACCAGGCCAAGGTCCGGCAGGTCGATGCCGCGCGCCGCGACGTCGGTGGCGACGCAGACGCGGGCGCGGCCGTCGCGCAGCCCCTGCAAAGCGCGGTTGCGCTCGGACTGGGACAGCTCGCCCGAAAGCGCCACGGCGGCGAAGCCGCGCTCCGCCAGATTGGCGTGCAGCCGAGTCACGGTGGCGCGCGTCCGGCAGAACACCAGGGAGGCCCGCGCCTCGAAGAAGCGCAGCGCGTTGACCACGGCGCGCTCGGTCTCGTGCGGCGCGATCAGCAGCGCCTGGTAGTCGATATCGCCATGCTGCGCGCCCTCATCGCCGGCCGAGATCCGCAGCGCGTCGCGCTGGTACTGCTTCGCCAGCTGGGCGATGCCGCGCGGCACGGTGGCCGAGAACATCAGGGTGCGGCGCTCGGGCGGGGTGGTCTCGAGGATCGCCTCGAGCTCCTCCTTGAAGCCCATGTCCAGCATCTCGTCGGCCTCGTCGAGGATGACGACGCGGATCGACTTGGCGTCGATGTTGCCGCGCTCCAGGTGGTCGCGCAGCCGCCCCGGCGTGCCGGCGACGATGTGGGCGCCGCGCGCCAGCGCACGCCGCTCGGCGACCGGATCGGTGCCGCCGACGCCGGAGACGACGCGGCCACCGGATTTGGCGTAGAGCCAGGTCAGCTCGGCCTGGACCTGGAGGGCGAGTTCACGGGTCGGCGCCACCACCAGCGCCAGCGGCGCGCCGGGCGGCGGCAGGCGGTCCTCGCCGCCCATCAGCTCGGCGGCCATGGCGAGGCCAAAGGCCACGGTCTTGCCGGAACCGGTCTGGGCGGAGACCAGCAGGTCGCGACCAGTGGTTTCCGGTTGCAGCACGGCGGCCTGGACGGGGGTGGGCTCGGCATAGCCACGCTCGGTCAGGGCGGTGAGGAGCGTGGCGGGAAGATCGGGAAAGGGCATGGGTACTACTCCCCCCTCCCCCGCCAAGCGGGGGAGGGTCGGGGTGGGGGTGAAAACGTGCGTGGGGGTGGCGCGATCGGGGTGATGGACGCGCTGGAAAACGGCCGGGGCGAGGGAGCGGCGGTCGCCGCCCCCCCACCCCAGCCCTCCCCCGCGGAGCGGGGGAGGGAGAAGGGCAGACCCATCACGCGACGAGCTTGGCGCGGCGCTGCTGGCGCAGCACATCCTCGATCCAGCGGTCCAGCCGCTCGGTCTCGGCATTCGCCTCGTCGCGCGCCGCGTAGCCCTGCGGGAAGCGCAGCGCGAGCCAGCGCCAGGCGACCAGCCGCTTATGGGTCTTCTCCGCGCGTTCCAGCTCGTCCCGGCTGGCGCGTTCCGGCGCCGAGAGGCGGCCAGCGGACGGCGGCGTCACGGCGCGGCCGGCGCCGTGCTCGATCGCCCAGCGGGCGAGGCGGGCGGTGCCGTTGTCGCGTTCGTCCACCGGGCACATGGCATAGGTCCAACGGTCGAGCAGCGTCAGGCCGGCGACGCCGTCGATCGCACCGGCGACCGCCATGGCCTGGGTGAGGTCGGCCAGGCGGTAGTTGGGATCGTCCGGCCGCAGCACCGCCCGCTTGATCCGCGCCAGCACGCCGAACAGGCTGTCGGAGCCGATTTCCTGCGCCACGTTGGCGATGATGTCGGCATCCGGCTGGACCAGCGGGCGCGGATCCTCGGGCGGCATCGGGTCGGCATCCAGCATCATGCGGATGAACTCGGGGCTGCCGCCGCCGGCCAGCACCGCGACGACACCTTCCTCGAACCGGCCGTAGCGGCCGGCGCGGCCGCCGATCTGCTTGACCTCCTGGGTGTTCAGCTCGCGCCGCATCTCGCCATCGAACTTGCGCAGCGTCGAAAAGATGACGCGGCGGATGGGCAGGTTGAGGCCCATGCCGATGGCGTCCGTCGCCACCAGGATGTCGGCGTCGCCGTCGCGGAAGCGGGCCGCCTCGGCGCGCCGCACCTCGGGGCTGAGCGCGCCATACACCACGGCGACGCGGCGGCCGCGGCGGACCAGTTCGGCCCGCATGTCCAGCACGTCGCGGCGGGAGAAGGCAACAATGGCATCGCCGACCTGCAGGTCGCCGAGGCCGATCGGGGTCTTCGACGCGGTCAGCGGACCCTTCCGCTTCAGCGTGACTTCCTCCAGCGGGTCGCCGCAGAGCGCGGCGATCCGGCGCACCTGCACCGCCGCTTCGGGCGCGCCGAGGACGAAGACGTCGCGCGCCGGGGCGCCCATGATGGCGGCGGTCCAGGCGGCGCCGCGGTCGCGGTCGCCCAGCATCTGCGCCTCGTCGATCAGCGCGACATCCACCGGGAAGTGGAAGGGGCACATCTCGACGGTCGCGGCCAAATGGCGGGCACCGGCGACGGGGATGCGCTCCTCCCCGGTCGAGAGCGAGGCGGGCACGCCGCGGGCGGCCAGCGCATCGCGGAACTCATGCGCCAGCAGCCGCAGCGGGGCCAGCGCCATGCCGTTCTCGGCCTGCGCGAGGCGGTCGAGCGCGGTGTGGCTCTTGCCCGAATTGGTCGGGCCGGTGATCAGCGTGATGCGCCGGTTCAGGGCGCGGGCCGTGGCGAAGTGGCCGGCATAGCGGTCGAGCGCCGCGACCCGGGCAATCGCGGCGGTCGCGCCGCGGCCCAGCTTGAAGGCCGGCGCGGCCAGGCCGCCGCGGCGCTTGGCATCCACCGCACCCTTGTCGGCCTCCCGCCACAGGGCGACGGAGGCGCGGAGATTGGCCAGTTCGGCGGGGTCGAATTCCCATTTCTCCCGGCCGCCGCCATCACCGCGGCCCTTCTGCGGGATACGGCGGGCGATCGGGATCAGCCCGGCGGCGACCCAGCGCAGCGCCTCCTTCTCGACGCAGCCGAGCAGGCCGGCGACGTCGCGGAACTCGACGAGGCTCTTTTCCCAGGTCTTGAGGCGCTGGACCTCCTCCCGCCGCTTGGTGCGGGCGGCGGTCTCGGCCTCGCGCACCTCGCGGCGGCGGCGCGCCTCGGCGGCGCCGACCGAATCGAGGAAGGGCAGCGAGTCCTCGCCCTGCAGGCCGAAGGCCGTAGCCACCTCGCGCGCCAGTTCGGCATGCCGGTCCGGCGCCAGGGTGCCGGCGGCGGCGCCCTTGGCGCTCTCCGACAGCTCGGCCACCAGCGCGTCCAGCGTCGACTCGGGGCTGGTGCCGAGCGCGCGGTAACGGTGGCCGAGCGCCGCATCCAGCGCGGCCAGCAGCGTTTCGTCGTCCGGCGCCAGATCGGTGATGGTCGCTGCGGCGGCCTCGGCATCGGCCCGGCGGACCCAGGCGCGGCCGGCCTTGTTGGCCAGGTGGTTGAGGCGGGAAACCCAGGCGCGGCGGCGCACCTCGCGCAGCGCGACGCGCACCGCGCCGGCATCGGCCGGCAGGCGCCGTTCGACGCGGCGGATCAGCGCGGGCATCTCCCGCGCCTCGACCTCCAGGCCGGAGGCGAGGATCGCGGCCTCGGCCGGGGAGAGGCCGCGCGGCGGGCCCTCCTCCTCCGGCGCATCCGCCAGGTCGGGGGCAACATCATAGGGTGTGGTCAAACGTGGTACTCTCCGCGACCCCCTTGGGGGCCGCGCCATGTAACGGGCCAGACGGGCTGCCGGATGCAAGCCGTAGGCCGTTCATGGGCCTGTTTGGCGTATGGGGGGCGCTACCCACCCCCAGCCGGCAAGCGCCTTATAGAGTAATATGCGTGGGCGTTGCCAGGAAAAGCGTCACGCCGCATGGTGTACAGCCATGCAATAAGCGGGCAGCAGAGCGCGTGACAGAGGACCCCAGGCCGCCCGCCCCGGCCGTGGCCACCGCCTACCCCGCCCAGCGCATCCTCCTCGGCATCCTGTTCATGTGCCTCTCGGGGTTGCTGTTTCCGATCATGAACAGCTTCGCCAAGCTGCTGGGCGCCGAGTATTCCAGCCTGCAGGTCTCCTGGGCCCGGGCCTTCGGGCATATCCTGTTCCTGCTGGCGGCGTTTCTGCCGCGCTACGGGCTGCGCGTGCTGCGGACCCGGCGGCCGGGGGTGCACCTGCTGCGCTCGACCATGCTGTTCACCTCCAACCTCTGCCATTTCTTCGCCATCACCTTCATCCCGATCGCCAAGGCGGCGACCATCAGCCTGGCCGCACCGCTGATCGTCGCGCTGCTGGCCTGGCCGATGCTGGGGGAACGGACCACGCCGGGCCGGGTGGCGGCGCTGGGCTGCGGCTTCCTCGGCGTGCTGATCGTGATCCGGCCGGGCACGGCGCTGTTCCACTGGGCCTCGCTGCTCGTCCTGCTCAGCGCCGGCTGCTACGCGATCTACCAGATCCTGACCCGGCGGGTGGCCGGGGTGGACAGCGCGGAGACCTCGGCGCTGTACAGCTCGGTCGTCGGCGCCTTCGGGATGCTGCTGGTGCTGCCCTTCGTCTGGCAGACGCCGGATAGCTGGGCCGACCTGGCGATGTTCGCCGCCCTGGGCGTGCTGGGGGCGACCGGCCATTATTGCGTGGCGAAGGCGCTGGGCTATGCGCCGGCCAACATCATCTCGCCCTTCCAGTATTTCCAGTTGCTGGGGTCGGTGGCGGTCGGCTGGTTCATCTTCGGCGACTGGCCGGATGCCGGGGTGTGGGTAGGTGCCGCGGTGATCATGGCGGCGGGGCTGTGGATCGGCTGGAGCCAGACCCGCCGCCCGAAGCCCGCCTGACCTCCCCCCGCCCCCCACTTTCTGGGGGTGGGGTGGTTCATCTCACGCCTGCAGGAACGCCAACGCTTCCCCCTCCAGCACCAGGCAGGTCAGTTCCCGCCCGAACACCGCCCCGGTGTCGATCCCGATCCGGTTTGCCCGCACCACCGGCCCCCGTGTCGGCGAATGGCCATGCACCACGACGCAGCCATGGTCGGCCTCCGAGTTCAGGAAGGCGTGGCGGATGCGGAGCAGGTCGTCGGCCGACTGATCCGCGAAGGGCACGCCCGGCCGAATGCCGGCATGGACGAAGAGATACCCGCCGACGCGATGGTGCAGCGCCAGCCCCCGCACGAACGCCAGATGCGCCGCCGGGATGCCCGCGGCCCACGCCGCCGGGTCGCCATCGGCGTCCAACCCCCAGCTCGCCAGCGCTTCCCGCCCGCCGCTGATACGCCAATCCGTGACCGAGGCGCGCTCGCCATGCAGCGCGTCCAGCATGGTGCGTTCATGGTTGCCCATCAGGTTCACCACGGGCACGCCCGGCAGCGGCGACCCGCCGGCCAGCCGCGCCACCACCCCGGCGCTGTCCGGGCCGCGATCCACGTAGTCGCCGAGATGCAGCAGCAACGGCGCCGCGACCGGCCGCGCCGCAAGGTCCGCCGCGACCATCGCATGCAGGGTGGCCAGCCTGTCGTCGCAGCCGTGGACGTCGCCGATGGCGTAGACGCGGTGGCCTGGCGGCAGGCGGGCGGGCGCGGGCTGGAAATCGGGCATCGCCGCGGATGATCGCCCGCCCTGCCCCGCTGGCCAAGCCCGGGCCGGCATGCGAGGAATTCCCCCAAGCAAGAGACGGAGGAACCCATGCTCGAGTTCGAGACCATCGCCGACCTGCCGGCGCATATCGGCCAGAAGCTCGGCACCAGCGACTGGCTGGTGGTGGACCAGAAGATGATCGACCAGTTCGCCGAGGCGACCGGCGACCACCAGTGGATCCACATCGACGTCGAGCGGGCGAAAACGGAAATGCCGGGCGGGAAGACCATCGCCCATGGCTACCTCACGCTTTCCCTGCTGCCGAAGCTGAACCACGACATCTGGAAGGTGAAGCAGCGCAGCCGTGGGGTGAATTACGGATCGAACAAGGTGCGCTTCACCGCGCCGGTGCCGGCCGGGTCGCGCATCCGCGGCCACCTGACGCTGAAGGCCGTGGAGCCGATCCAGGGCGGCGCCCGCGTCACCATGGAAGCCACCGTCGAGGTCGAGGGCAGCGACCGCCCCGCGCTGGTCGCCGAGACCCTGTCGCTGGTCTACGAGTGACCGGCGCGGCGGAGGTCGGCCTGCGGGAGCGGGTGAAGGAACCGCCCTCCGCCCTGCTGGTCGACAGCTACTACCGCCCCGCCGTGGCGAGGGCGCAGGCCGCGGTGTTCGACCACGAGATGTGGGCGCACTGCGCGCATGGCCTGATGCTGGACCGCCAGGGCATCGTCGGGCGGGAGGCGATCGCCGCCTGCCTGCGCGAGGTGCTGGCCATGGCGGCCGAGGGGCCGGATGGCGTGCCGGTCGACCACCGGTCGGAGGATCTCTACTCCTACGTGGAACGGCGGATCGTCCGGGCGCTCGGCGCCGATGTCGGCGGCCGGCTGCACACCGGGCGCAGCCGCAACGACCTGAACGCCACCACCTGGCGCATGGCGCTGCGGGCGCAATTGCTGGACGTGCAGCGGGCGTTGCTGGTGCTGCGCGGCACGCTGCTGCGGCTGGCCGAGACCCACGCCGATGTGGTGATGCCGGGCTACACCCATACCCAGCACGCCCAGCCGGTCACCTTCGGCTATTGGCTGCTGTCGGCCGCCGACGTGCTGGCGCGCGACCAGTCCCGGCTGGCCGGCGCGCTGGCGCATGCCGATCTCTGCCCGCTCGGCGCCGGCGCGCTGACCACCACGGCCTTCCCGCTGGATCGCGGCATGGTGGCCGGGCTGCTCGGCTTCGCAGCACCCTTGGAGATCGCCTACGACGCCGTCGCCTCGCGCGACGATGCGCTGGAGGCGGCCGCCGCCATGGCGGTGCTGGCGACCTTCCTGTCGCGGCTGGCGACCGACCTGATGGCCTGGTCCACCTGGGAATACGGCTTCCTGGAGCTGGCCGATAGGCACTGCGCCGTGTCGTCGATCATGCCGCAGAAGAAGAACCCGGCAGCGCTGGAACACACCCGCGCCGCGGCGGGCATGATCCAGGGCGCGCTGGCCGCGGCGCTGGGCTGCACCAAGAACACCGCCTTCGCCGACGTGAACGACGCGGTGACCGCGGTAAACGAGCCGGTGCTGGATGCGGCGACGCGGATGCGGCGGATCCTGACGCTGATGGAGGAGGTTTTTTCGGGACTCACCCTGCGGCCGGAGCGCATGGCCCGCGCCGCGGCCGAAGGCTTCGGCAGCGCCACCGAGCTGGCCGACGTCATCGTGCGCGAGAGCGGCATGTCCTTCCGCATGGCGCACAACGTCGTGGCGCTGGTGGTGCGGGATGCGCTGGAGGCCGGGCTCACGGCGGATGCCATCCGCAGCGCCGATCTCGACCGAGCCGCGGCGGCGTTGTTCGGCAGGGCGCTGGCGATCCCGGAGGCCGCGGTGGCGCAGGCGCTGGACCCGGCGGCGAATATTCGCGCCCGCACGGTGCTGGGCGGCCCGGCCCCGGCCGAGATGGCGCGGCTGCTGGCGGCACGGCACGCCCGGCTGGCGGCCGAAACGGCGACGCTGGAAGGCATCGCCCACCGGGTCGCCGGGGCGCGCGACCGCTGCCTGACCGCGGCGCAGGCGCTGGCGGCGTGATTGTATGCCGGCGCGCGGATAGTATAATCGCCGCCACGCACCGCGCCGGGCCCGACCCGCGCGGGCCGGGAGGTTGCACCATGCCCATGCGACGCGCCGCCTGCCTTGCCGCCGCGATCGGCCTCGCCGCCAGCCTCGCGCCCGCCACCGCGGCAGCACGCGGCTGGCATGGCGGCGGCTACGGCGTCCATGTCGGCCCGGGCCCGGGCTACTACGCCCCGCGGCCCTATTTCTACGGCCCGCGCCCCTACTACTACGGCGGCTACTACGCCCCGCCGGCCTACTACCCGCCGCCGGTGGTGGTGGCGCCGCCGGCCTATTACGCGCCGCCGATCGTCGGCTATGGGCAGCCGACCTACATCGTCCCGCCGGCCGGCTACACCCAGGCGCCGGCCGCGACGCCGCAGGTGTTGGTCCCCGGCGTGTCGCAGAAATTCAGCACCGCGGATGGTGGCAGGAAGAAGTAGCCGAGGCGAAAAGGTGCAGGCAGCGCGCCGCGCTGGACTATCGCAAGCAGCGAAGATTCATGCCTTCGGGCGGTGCCGCCATGCGGCGATCCGGCTCAGTCCAGGCTGATCCCGGCGCGCCGCACCACCTCCCCGTACCGGGCGATGTCGGCGCGCAGCAGCGCCGCGGCCTGCGTCGGGGTGCCGCCGGCGGCGTCGAAGCCGCTATCGCGCAGGCGGGTCTTCAGCGTCTCATCCCGCAGGGCGCGGTTCAGCGCCTCCGCCCAGCGCTGCACCACCGCCTCGGGCAGGCCGGCCGGGCCGAACAGCGCGTACCAAAGGTCGATGTCGTAATCGGCGATGCCGCTTTCGATCATCGTCGGCACGCCCGGCAATTGCTCGGACCGCGCCCGCGTGGTCACCGCCAGGCCGCGCAGGCGATCGCCGCGGATATGCGGCAGGACGGTGGACAGCGTGTCGAAATTCACCTGCACCACATTGGCCGCCAGGTCGATGGAGGCCGGGCCGCTGCCGCGATAGGGCACGTGCACCATGCGCGTACCGGTCGCCAGCATGAACAGCTCGGCCGCCATGTGCTGGCTGGTGCCGACGCCGTTGCTGGCGAAGTTCAGCCCGCCCGGGCTGGCCTTGGCCAGCGCGACGAAGCCCTGCACGTCCTTCGCCGGGGAGCTGGCGGGCACGGTCATCACCAGCGGCACGCTCGCCACCTGCACCAGCGGCGTCACGTCCTTCAACGGGTCGAAGGGCGCCGCCTTCATCGCCAGCGGCACCTGCACGTTGTTGCTGAGCGTGCCGAGGGTGATGGTGTGGCCATCCGGGCGCGCCCGTGCGGTGGCGACCACGGCGATGGTGCCGCCGCCGCCGGTGCGGTTCTCCACCGCAACAGGCTGGCCGAGTTCCTCCGCCAGCTTCGGCGCGATCAGCCGCGCCAGGATATCCGTGCCGCCGCCAGGGGCGAAGCCGACCAGCAGGGTGATCGGGCGGCTCGGGAAGGGCGCTTCCTGCGCCGGCGCGGCGATGGGCAGCAGCAGCGCGGCGGCGAGCGTGGTGCGTCGGAGCATGATCCGTTCCCCCTTCAGGCCGCGAGCGGCGCGGCGCCGACGTCGCGCGCCAGCGCATCCAGCGCGGTGCGCAGCGCGGGCGGGATGGGCACGCCCTCCGCCTCCCGCTTCAGGCGGGTCAGGCGGCTCTGCTCGCCCGGCAGCCAGATGCGGTCGACGCCGGGCAGCCGCCTGCTGCCGCGCAGGTCGCGCGAGAGCGTATCCACGCTGCGGCGGAATTCGGCCGGGTCGCCGAAGGCCGAGATGTCGATCGCCAGCACCGCCTGGCCGGTGTTGGTCACGCTGGTGTCGTCGGCGTTGAAGTCGACCACGTCGCGGCCCATCGCCGCGCCGTTCAAGGTGCCCGCCAGCAGCCCAAAGATCAGTGCCAGCCCGTAGCCCTTGTAGCCGCCGATCGGCAGCAGCAGGCCCTCGGCCGCGCGCTTCGGGTCGGTCAGCGGCGCGCCCTGGTGGTCGATCATCCAGCCTTCCGGCATCGTCTCGCCGCGCTGCGCCTTGACCTTCACCTTGCCGTAGGCGGCGACGGTGGTGACCATGTCGAGCACGATGGGTGGTTCCTGATCGGCCGGCACCGCGACGGCGATGGGGTTGGTCGAAAGCAGCAGTTCCAGCCCGCCCCAGGGCGGCAAATGGTTGGCGCTGCCGACCGCGAGGTAAAGGCCGATCATCCCCGCCTCCTGCACCATCCGCGCATAGAGGCTGGCCGGGCCGGCGTGGTTGCCGTTGCGCACGCCGCACCAGGCCACACCCTGCGTCTTCGCCTTCTCGATGGCCGTCCGCGCCGCCATGCTGGTCGCCAGATGGCCGAGCCCGTTGTCGCCATCGATCAGCGCGGAGGCCGGGCGTTCCTCGACGATGCGCGGCACCGCGTGCGGGTTCATGCCCCCGGCGCGCATGCGGCGGACATATTGCGGCAGGCGGAAGACGCCATGGCCATCGGCGCCGATCAGGTCCGCCTGCGCCATCAGCCCGGCGACGGTGCCGGCATCCGCGGCGGGCACGCCCACCGCCTGGTAGATGCCGGATATGAAGTCGCGCAGCTGGTCATGCGTGACGGTGCCTGCGGTCATGGATGGGCCTCCCCTGACCGCCGAGCCTATACGCCGCGCGTTCAGGCCGCGAGGGGCGCGGAGCGACGCAGGCCGAACCAGCGGGACAGCGGCCCGGCGAGCAGCGCGAGGACCAGCCCCAGCGCGGCGCTGCACACGGCATCCGCCGGCAGCACGCGGCGCAGGACGCCGGAGGGGATGATGCGGTCGAACATGGCCTGGAATCCTCCTCAGGCCCCGGCGGCTCGCCGGGGACGTGGGCAGGATTCCAGGGCGCCCGCGCCGCCGCGATCACGCGCTGGGTAACGTCCCGGCGCCGGCGTAGACGATGCAGACCGGGCTCTTCACCGCAAGCACCTGGCCGGTCGGCGCCAGCTTCCCGGTGCGGGCGTCGACGCGGAAGGTGACGATGCTGTCGCCCTGCTCGTTCCCCGCCTGCAGGACGCGGCCATTCGGCGCCAGGCCGATGAAGCGCGGCACCTTGCCCTGCGTCGGGGTCCAGTCCACCGCGCTCAGCAGGCCGGACTGCGGATGCGCGGCGAAGACCGTCACGCTGTCATGCCCGCGGTTGGAGCAATAGACGAAGCGCGCATCGGCGGAGACCGCGATCTCCGAGCAGGTGCTGTCGCCGGTGAAGCTGCCGGGCAGCGTCGTCACCGTCTGCACCGCCGTCAACGTGCCGGCCTTCGGGTCCCAGCGGCAGGTGGTGGTGGTGCTGTCCAGCTCGTTCAGCACCCAGGCGATGGGCAGCTTCGGGTGGAAGGCCATGTGGCGCGGCCCGGCGCCGGCGCGGGCCGGCATGAAGCCCTCATTCCCCGCCGGCGCGATGCGGCCGGTCGCGGCATCCAACGCGAAGACGAAGGTGCGGTCGACTCCCTTGTCGGGAATGACGACAAAGCGGCCGGACGGATCGAAGACCACGTCGTGCGGGTGGGAGATCGCCTGTTCCGTCCGGTGCGGGCCGGGCTTGCCGGGCAGGTCCACCAATTGGTGCTGGTCGCCCAGCGTGCCGTCCGGCTTCACCGGCAGCACGGCGACACTGCCGCTGCCGTAATTCGCCACCACCATCCAGCGGCCGGAGGGGTCGATCGCCTGCCGCACGCCGTTCTTCCCGCCGGTCGCGCCGCGGTTGAGCTCGCGGATGCGGCCGCTGGCGGGATCGACGGCATAGGACGTCGCGTATTCGCCGTCGCCATGCACGGCATAGAGGAAGCGCTGGTCCCGGCTGAGATGCAGGAAGGACGGATTCACCTGGCCGCCCAGCGTCTGCACATGCGTCCAGGCGCCGGTCGCGGCATCGACGCGGAACACGCCGATGCCCTCGCCGCGCGCCTTGCGCTGGGCGCTGGTGAAGGTGCCGACATAGGCAAAGAGCGGCGCGGTGG